>JAKUUP010000009.1 GCA_022447095.1 Candidatus Thalassarchaeum betae | reverse complement strand
GGCCATCGTAGAGGAGCTCGCAGTTCAGAGCTTCTCCGGACAGATCTTCGGAGGCGACGGTGTCGCTGAGGAAGGACTGTGCGCATCGATGTCCGACCCGACTCTGTGCGACGGTATCGTTGCCACCAAGCCCGCTTCGGCTACGCCGAACGAGCGCTCGGTGGCCTTCGCTGCCCTGTGCGGCGCCGTGCCTGACTGCGCTGAAGGTATCTACACTGCCGAGGCGTTCGACGCTATGATCATCGTCATGTTCTCGGTGTTCGCCAGCTTCTCAAGCCCTGAGGGTACGCCTCTCAGCGCGCTGATATCGGCTGTCGGTCAAGGCTTCGTAGGCGCCAGCGGCGTCCACACCTTCACCGCAGGTGGAGATGTAGGCGGCAACGGATACTGTGTTGGAACCTTCAACGCAGGAAGCGATGGAACTGTCTCGTTCGACTGCGACCGATTCTGGTCGCTAGAGGGCGGCGTACAGTAAGCCTGAGTCCTCAGTAACTGAATAGGAACTGGGAACGTAAAGCACCACGGCGGGCTAACTGCCCGCCGTGGTGCCCCCCAACAATGATTACCGTACACAGACAGCGTCAGACGGGCGCGTATGCGTCTGGTGACCCCCATGTCTGAGACACCAGTACAAGCAGCACTGGAAAGGTGGCGCGCGCTCTCCAGAGGACAACGCAGGACAGCCATCGCCCTGCTGATTCTCATAGAAGCGAACATCGGCTTGCTGTACGGCTCGGGACTGCTAAACCTAGTAGATTCGATCGCAGGGGGCAAGATACCCAATGACATGGTCTGGCTGCTGCAGTCCCTTGAGTCGATATCAGGAGGATTCTTACTAGTCAAGATTCTGTTCGACGACGTTCCGGCCGGTTGGCCTAGGTCGATTAGCATCGCCTTATCTCCCCTGTTCCTGCTGTTCATAGTTGGTTTTACTCTGGACAATCTGTTCAAGGGGCTTAACGATGACGTCAGGCTGACTTTTGACCTCATCTCCATAAGCACATCGACGCTCACTTGGTCGTCCACCTACCTCGCAATCGCTGTCGGGCTCACTCTCACCTACAAGGTCCAGCGCTACGGCAACTTCGCCCAGAGTGAGCTCTTCATGCTCGGCATGTACCTCTCGATGGTCATGGTCTGGTCGGAGTACTTCTTCCCGATGTACGATGCGCCTCTGGACGGCACACTGGCGTGGTCGGTCCTCCTCTGGACGCTCGTCGCCGCGTTCGTGCTCACCGGCCTCGCTGGTATCATAATCGACAGGCTCGTGTACCGCGGTTTCCGCAAGAAGGAGGCATCCCCGCGGGTGATGATGATTGCCTCCTTGGGCGTTGCTCTGGTCCTGAGGGCAATCACCTATCTCCGCTTCGGAGCAGGCAAGAAGATGTTCGAGCCGGATGCCGATTGGAGGGTCCCATCTTTGAGGTGGGACATACCAACTCAGAAGCTGCGACTGAACCTAGGCGTCAGGGACCTCGAAGAGGGCGAGACGTACACCCACGGCCCTACCCTCGGGGAATGCACCGACATCGACGGGGACGGCGTCCTCGAGAGGCTGGAAAGCGAAGCCAGCACCCCCCTCTTTGATGTCTATAATGCTGCCAACGACTGTTTGACCGAGGCCACTACCGGCTACGCTTACTACAAGGGCGCTATACCCGTCCTAGTCTTCTCCTCCGTCATCCTACTGCTGATCCTGCTCAGGAAGACACGCCTCGGGCGCAGGATGAGGGCCGTAGCCGACAACCCCGACCTAGCAGCCAGCAGCGGGATCAACGTCGAGCGCATCCAACTCACCAGCGCCTTCCTGTCCGCAGGCATATCAGGAATGGGGGGAGCCATCTTCGCGATGACTCTGAGATTCACCCCAGAGACCGCCTTCACACTGTTACTGCCGTCTTTCGCGGTGATCGTCCTAGGCACCATCGGCTCGATTCCAGGGGCCATCGTCGGCTCGCTGATCGGCGGCTTCGTCAGAGCCCTCTCTTCCCCCGTGCTGATTGGCATCGGGCTGCCTCTGGGCCGATCCAATTACACCGCTCTGGACGGGGTGATGCCCTATGTCTTCCTAGTCGCAATCCTGATGATTATGCCGGAGGGCATCGGGGACGCCTACGAGAAATGGAAAGTCGACAGGTTACGCAAACGAGCCGAGGAGCAGCCGTCCAAGCCGTGGGGCGCGCTCCTCGCCATATCCCCGTTAGGCGCATTGGGGGCGCATAACTTCCAGCAGAGGAAGAACGCCCGTGGCGAATCGATGATGATAGCGACGGTCGCCGCCTATGTGATTAGCAGAATCACCCGTTTCATCAGTGACAACTCGTTCGCCCATGGGGCCTGCTCCGACGACTGCCAGGCCACCGAAGGAGTGGCCACGAATTTCGAGTTATTGACCGGCAGGACGGAAGGACAGTTCATCCTGGAGGACTCCCCGTTCACCGCCTCCGATGTGCAGAGCAGCCCCCCCAGCGACTTGGACGCCACCGCTGCAGAACAGTGGCTCGCAGACGCACTCGTCGATTTGAACAACTCGTGGCTGGACCTGATGAACACCGAGCTCGCGCTGGTTGACAACCTCGTGAGCCTCGGAGATGCCATCTGGCCCGCCGTCCCGATTCTGGTCTGGCTGATTGCAGTCGTCGAGGGATACCATCTGCTCAAGGGACGTGACGACGACGCCCTGCGTCCGGTAAATGACTTCATGGACAGGCTTACTGCCCCTATCACCCAGTCGAGAAACTCTGGATCGGTGGCCTTTACCCAGACTATCGGTTCGGCCAAGGCACCCTTGGATTCGTTCCACACATCGCTGTACGACAGTCTGGACAGGTTCCAGTCGGGATTCGACCGCAAAGGGAGGTACATACTCCTAGCCGTCTTGGTGGTAATCCTCATCTCAGCACTTCCGCCGTTCTTCGGGAGAGCCCTCCTAGTGCTCGGGCTGCTCTGGATTGTTGGTCTCGCTGTCCTCGCTGCGTTTTCGGGAGATTCGGGCCTAGGGGAACTGAGACGTCTGGCCCCCCATGGCAGAGAGAGCCCCTTCGGCTCATGGGCCATGTTCCTCTCCCTGCTAGTGTTCCTCCTGCTGTTCGTGGAGTGGCTGCCAGTGGCTGAATCTGAGAACCAGAGCTTCATCAAGGTCCTTCAGGTTTCTAACGTCCTCCTAACTCTGTCCATCTTTTCCCTGATGGCGTTCTCGCTGAATCTGCATACCGGCGTTACGGGCATGGTCAACTTCGGTGTCATATTCTTCGTTGGGGTGGGGGCAATCACTGTCGGCATCCTCACCGCCCCCAAGGAACTTCACGGGTACGACTGGCCAATCTTCTGGGCAGTCATCGCGGGGGTGCTCCTCTCGGCGGCCTTCGGATGGCTTCTGGCTTACCCCACAGCCAGACTGAGGATGGACTACTTCGCCATAGTCACCATCTCGCTGGGGGAGATAGTCCGAGTCCTGCTAATGGGTGAGCCCCTTCTGAGGGCAGGCTCCTGGGGTTCATCAATCGGTATTTCCAGGTATGCGCAGCCGTTCGAGAACTGGTGGTTCTGCGGAAGTAAGACCCCTGTCGATGAAGCCGGTGAGCTACTGAGCCCCTTGGAATGCTCGGAGGTCATAGGGATAGGCAGCCCTGCCGAGAAGCTGGGGCGCTCGGACATCCCAGTGCTCGATGATAGGGGAGGATCCGTCGATGGAGAGTTCCTGTACGAGGCGACTTCGTACTCCATGGAACTCGGCGAGCCGGCGCCATACATGCTGCTACTGGCCTTCATCGGCATCGTCAGCCTCATCCTCATTTGGTGGCTCCTTGAGACCGTTCTCAAGTCACCATGGGGACGAATCCTGCGCTCGATCAGGGAGGACGAGGAAGTCGCCCAGCACCACGGTCACGACGTCCTGACCCACAAGGCCGCGAGCCTCGCACTCGGTGCTGCCATAGCCGCCTTTGCCGGGGCCCTGTGGGCTTGGAAGCTGACTGGCTTCCAACCATCATTCATGGCCCCCGCGAGGTCGACGTTCCTAGTGTGGGCCGCCTTCGTAATCGGGGGTGCGGCCAACAACAAGGGAATGGTCATTGGCGCATTCATCTACGTGCTGATGGAATTCGTGTTCAACGTCCTCGTAGCAGGTCAAGGATCCTCGGACCTGCCGCTGAACGATACCGCTGCAAAAATCGACCAGTTGTTCGAATGGCTCGTAACAGGCAGCGACCTCTGGTTCTGGCCGTACATCACACCCCTGGAGACCTTCTTCCTGGTAGCCGTAATTGGGCTATTGGCCAACAAATGGGGGATGGTCGAACTCGGTCTTGCCGGGGCCGCGGTGTTCTTGGCAAACCATCTGTTGTTGGGGGAGAGGTCCATCGACGAGGGCTTCATCGGAGGAGTCATCCTCACCGACATGGCATACGTCAAGGTCCTCCTCATCGGCTGCATGATCGTGTTCTCCCTCAAGTACAACCCCAAGGGCCTCCTGCCCGAGGTGCCTAGTCGTCCAGACCGACCAGATAGAGGTGATGCGGGATGAGTGCCGCTCTCAAAGTCGATGGACTCCGGAAGGTGTTCGGGGGGCTGGTCGCCGTAGAGGACGTCTCGTTCGAGATAAGTGAGGGCGAGTTCGTAGGCCTCATCGGACCGAACGGATGCGGCAAGTCGACCATCTTCAACTGCATCAGTGGACTTCTAGACAAGACCGCCGGAACCGTCGAGGTGTTCGGGCGGGACGTCTCCGACAAGAGGCCGGACGAGATTCAGAAGCTGGGCCTGACCAGAACATTCCAGCACACTAGGCTATGGCGCCAGATGACGGTCATAGAGAACCTGATGGTGCCTCCGAGAAAGCAGTTCTCCCCCAACCCACTTCAAGCGCTGCTGATGCCAGGCAGCCGACCTGATGAAGAGAAACGTCTAGCTAAGGCGTACTCGGTGCTCGACCAACTCGAGGTTCCACACATGGCCCATAACCTGACCAGCGACCTCTCAGGCGGGCAGAGCAAGCTGGTCGACATTGGCCGCTCGATGATGGGCGACCCGCAACTGCTGCTGCTGGACGAGCCGGTAGCGGGTGTCGCCGGCCCGCTCGCCATGAAGATATTCAACAACCTGAGGAAGATAGTCGATGACACCGGCATTTCCGTGCTGATCATCGAGCACAACATGGACTTCATCCTGAGACAGGGCGTCGACCGCATCATCGTCGTGAAGGAGGGCGAGATACTGATGCAGGGCACGCCCGACGAGGTCAGGGGCAACAGGGAAGTCATCGAGGCCTACCTGGGTGCGGCAGGAGAGTCACAGGAGGAAGATGCATGAACAGAGTCCTAGAAGTCAAGAACCTCGAGGGGGGCTACGGCTCGGTACAGATTCTGCACGGCATAGACATGCACGTCGATGAGGGGGAGTTCGTCACCGTCATCGGCCCCAACGGCTGCGGCAAGTCGACGCTGATCAAGACCATCTTCGGAATCGCCACCTACTACGCCGGCGACATCGAGTACCGTGACAGGGACGTCTCGGGATGGAGGACCGACCAACTCGTCAACCACGGCATAGCGTACGTCCCGCAGGTGGACAACGTGTTCCCCTCGCTCTCCGTGGAGGAGAACCTGCAGATGGGCGGCAACACACTGGACACCAGGACTCTCAATGAGAGAATCGAGCGAGCCCTCGACATGTTCCCCGACCTGCGGTACCGGGTCCACGACCTAGCAGCCTCGCTCTCGGGCGGCGAGCGCCAGATGCTCGCCATCTCTCGCGCACTCATCTCCGACCCCAGTTTCCTTCTGCTCGACGAGCCCACCGCCGCCCTCTCACCTCTCTACCAGCAGCAGATCATCGATCGCATCGACTCGCTCCGAGAGCAGGGCATCACGGTCCTCATCGTCGAGCAGAACGCCCGCCTCTCTCTGTCACGCTCTGATCGAGGTTACATCATGGCCAGCGGCAAGATGGTCCACACCGGCGATGCCAGCCACATACTGACCGACCCAGAGATCGCCGAGTACTTCCTCGGTGGCACCGGCGACTGAGATTATTCGATACCACAGAAAGAGAGCCGTAAGAACTCCCATCATCGGTACGACTATTTCTCAACATGACCGACCGATTTGCCAAATTCCAGACCCAACAACTCAAACTCAGCAAGAGGACATCGCGTCATGGAGGCATGATCCATGACCCTGATGTGTATTTCAGCTACAACATGAACCGTCGCTTGAAACAAATGACCAGCATGGACGTTATTGTCATCATCAGACCAGCAGCAGTGGATATGAGTGAATGCGTCTCCTTCCAGCGTGCGAGCAATATTGCCGGAGAGACTCACCAATTCTGATGGGAGGTCCAAAGACCGTCTTTGGTAAACGCCTTCCTCATCCATGTAGCCATATTGATTTTCACGAGTTCGACCAATACCGCTTGTGATAGCGGCCGCATCAAATCCAAGATCATCTGCCAGTTCCTTTAGTACCGCGTGAATTTCTTCCCCAGGGTCAATTCGCACGAGGATGTCACTTCCTGAACGCGTGTGTTCCATGAGTGGGCGATTGTGTAACGGTGCTTGAATGCCACGCAACGTCGATTTCCTATGGGCGCGGCGTGGTTAAGAGAGACTCTGCAGTGGAAGCGTCCAGTGCCTCATTCGCAAGCCCGTTCGAGTTGATTCTCTCCAATGGAACAGTAGGGGTAGGAATTTCCTTCCGCACTGTTCATAGGCCCCCACAACGGAGCCGCGAAGCCCGGTGGCGAGAAATACATGACTATGGCTGAGCATGACTCTCCATCAAGGTGGCGTACCTTCCTAACCGAGGCCAAGGAAGACGACATCGTCATGCTGCTCTCAAAACAGTCACCCCCGTACGTAGAGGTGCCCTTTCACGAGTTGCAGGGATGGGACCCCAAATTTGCCGAAGATGTCCTCGAGCATCCTCGACAGATACTCGATCGTGGCACTCAGACTCTCATTGAAATATGTCGAGAGAGAGGTGAGCAGATTGATGCAGTGCTACGTGTGGGAGAACTACCTCGGGACAGCCGAAGATCACTGCGGGACATCGGTACCGCCGATATCGAGCGTCTGCGCAGCGTCGAAGCCATCATCACGAAGATTTCCGACCTCAAGCCCCGCCTCCACATGGCTGTATTCTCCTGCGAGGCGTGTGGCAACACCATCGAGATGAATCAGAAGAACGAGAGAGAACTCGTCGAGCCACTAAGATGCCCACCAGAGCATTCTGGATGCGGAGGGAGCAGGAACTCCAAGGAAAATCCAACCAGATTTAATCTCGTGGTCAACATCTCGAGGATGGTAAACAATCAGTGGATAGAGATCCAAGAGCTTCCTGAGAACGTTCCCAGCGGGGCTCAGCCCACCCGGGGCTCTGTCTTAGTGGAGGGAGATCAGGTCAATCGACACCTCCCAGGCGAGAGGATTGTCGCAAATCTCATGCCCGTGGTTCGCAGCGAGGTCCGCAGTAGGAAGAAGACGCCGATGTTCGACATCATCTATCATCTGATCAGTTCAGAGCATGAAAACACACCCTTCAACGAAATCAAAATCACCGAGGAAGAGAGAGATGAAATCATCGAGATCTCTCAGCGCGAGGACCTAATGAGGCTCATGCAACAATCAATCGCGCCGTCCATCTTCGCCACCGGAGTCATGCACTATGTGAAGCGCTCTCTGGCTCTGCAACTCTTCGGTGGCGTCAGGAGGGTCAACCCAGACAGGACGCGCCTCCGTGGTGACATTCACATTCTGCTGATGGGAGACCCCGGTGTAGCCAAGTCGCAATTGTTGGATTACATGTCAAAACTCTCCCCTCGGGGTAAATTGGCTTCCGGAGGAGGGGTGTCAGGAGCCGGACTGACCGCGGCTGCGGTAAGGGATGCCTTCGGTGACGGCAGATTCGCTCTTGAGGCGGGTATCCTCCCGCTCTCTGATCGAGGACTGGCCGCCATCGATGAGTTCGACAAGATCAGCGATGATGACCGTCGTACAATGCATCCGGCGATGGAGCAGCAGCAAATACACGTGGCCAAGGGGGGGATAACGGCTACTCTGCCCGCGAGATGCGCTATTCTGGCGGCCGCCAACCCGAAGGATGGCCGCTTCTCCAAACGCGGACCGAACCAGAGCGTCATGCGCTCCTACAACGAGACCGGCCTCCCTCCTCCCCTCGCCTCCCGCTTCGATATCATCTGGATGATCAGGGACGAGATTCGAGTCGAGGACGACGAGAGGATTGCTAGGCACATGCTGAAGACTCGCACCAAGGGAGTCAGCGAGTCAAAGGTCGAGGAGTCCTTGGAACTGAACCCGACAGAGGGGCAGAAGGACCAGATATTCGCAACGGGCGTGGACGACATCGAACACCTCACTCTTGAGTTTCTGCGCAAGTTCATCGCATATGCGAAGCGCAACATCCATCCTGACCTCAATAAAGACGCCACAGCCACGCTCCTAGGATACTACACTGATGAGAGACAGAAGTTCGCCCACGAGGACAGCGGGCGTCAGCCGGGCGACGAGGCAGAAGTCATCCCAATCACCCCTCGTGCCCTCGAGGCTCTGATACGACTGACTGAGGCACACGCCCGGATGCATCTGAGGGAGGTTGCCACGGCTGATGACGCCGAGGTCGCCCTCGCTGTCTTCAGGCATTGGAGGGAGGAATCAGGAATCGAGGACGAGTCAGAGTTGTACTCCGGTGTCTCGACAAGGGTCCGCAATGCGAACGCCGTCGTGAGACAGCTTGTCAGAGACATATGCGTTGAGCGGGACGGGAAGGCCCATCTCGACGAAATCTATAGCAGAGCCACATCCACAAACATACCTGAAACCACTGTCGACGAGGTGCTTTCGAGGATGCGGATGAGCGGCGAACTGTTCAGTCCCACCAATGATGTGTATTCATTCGCCCGTTGAGTCTATTGAACAGTACTGCCTCTGCGCGCTTGAGGACGATGGAGCCGTTGGGTGAAGTAACTGACTCAGGAAACCTAGATCCAGTCGGTCTGGGCTTCATGTGCGGGCTTGAGATTCACCAGCAACTGGCAACTGGGAAGTTGCATTCTAGAATGCCCAGCGAACTCTTCGATTACAGTATCGACGAGGTCCCAGACGACTGGGCGCGCTCAAATCGACGGCTCAGGGCATCTGAGGGCGAGGCCGGGAAGATTGACGTAGCCGCCCGCTTCGAACAGAGACGAAACCGATCCTTCGTCTATGTCCAGCCCCCCAATGCCGGGCTGATCGAGTTGGACGAGGCCCCACCTCTCGAACACGACGACGATGCGGTCAATGTCGTTCTAACCATGGCTGCGATGATGGAGGCTAAACCAGTCCCTGCGCTTCAAGCAATGCGCAAGACAGTAGTCGATGGCTCCAACACCAGTGGGTTCCAACGGACGACCTTGATCGCTACAGATGGCAACGTCACCACCCCTACGGGAGACGTCGGGGTCGATGTGATATGCTTGGAGGAGGACTCAGCTAGAAAGTTAGACACCCAGTCCTCTCTCTCCGGCGACACAGTCGTATATACTCTCGACAGACTGGGAATGCCACTGGTGGAGGTCGCTACCGCCCCAGAAGTCCAGACTCCAGAACACGCCAAGGAGACAGCACTAGCCTTGGGAACTCTGCTGAGGGACACACGCCGAGTCAGAAGGGGACTCGGCTCGATTCGCCAAGACCTCAACGTGAGCATTGCCTGTGGGGATAGAGTCGAGATCAAGGGATGCCAGGATCTCGATTGGATACCGCGGATAATCAGTCTTGAGATGGCTCGTCAGTTGCACATGTACCGCTTGGCTAACGAACTCCGTGATGAAGCCAATCTGCCACCACTGCCTCCTAATAGGGATGATGACGAGATACCGGTGGAGAATAGAGTAGCAGCGGCCGCAGCATCACGCCTACTTCTGGAGGTCCACGATCTCTCGGACCTGTTCGCTGACTGCGAATCAGACATGGTGCAGCACTCCCTCGGGGACGGCTCGGTAATGCAGGCCGTGGCTCTGCCCGGATTCTCGGGAAAACTGGGGACCAAGGAGACTGACTCCGACAACTCCCAACTACCAAGGCTCGGCAGGGAGTTGGCCAGTGCTGCCAAACTTGCCGGAGTCGCAGGAATCTTTCATTCTGATGAATTGCCCGCCTATGGAATCACCAATGCCGAGGTGGGCGCAGTTCGTGACTCCTTATCACTCAACGACTCGGACGCCTTCGCACTTTGCATCGCTCCGTCATGGCAGTCCGAACTCGCATTGGAATCAGTCATCCAGCGAGCGAGGCGCGCCTATCACAGGATTCCTCAGGAGGTCCGCAATGTCGTCATCCGAAAGGGTCAGCCCGAGGACGGTACGACGACGGCTATGAGGCCCCTTCCTGGGGGAGCAAGGATGTACCCTGAGACCGACATCCCAGTTCTGGATATATCTCTCGAGCATTGGGACAGTATCCGGAATAACCTGCCTCTCACCACCGAACAGAGGAGAGAGAGGCTGCAGAGCCTTGACTTATCTCAAAACCAGATGGAAGCAATCCTCGGCTCGGAGATGGACGACGCCCTGATTACCGGAGTTGAGGGAGGACCCTGCGGATGCCCCTCACTTCCAGCAAAGGCGTTGGCCTCCGCAATATTGGACAACACCCGTGCTGAGATAGCGGAAGGCACCGGACGCGACGAATCAAATGTCCCTTGGCCGATTCTCACACTAGCCGTGCACGCGCGCGAGGAGGACATCATCACTCGTGAGGGATTGGTTCCCTTGGCTCGCAAACTCTGGCTTGAGGGCCCTTCTTTCACCGACACCGTGTTCGAGAAGCGTCTGGAGTGGTTCGCGCAGCAGGCCGAGGAAGATGGATTCACTCCGGCTGATACAGGGGCTGTCGAGGAGGCTGTCGACGAAGCAATCGCAGAAAGTATGGACATGATCAAGGAGCGCGGAATGGGCGCGATGGGTCCGTTGATGGGTGTGGTTATGCAAAAGCTCGGTGGCTCGGCGGACGGCAAGACGGTCAGCGAAGCGCTGCGCAGAAAACTATCCGAGTTGGATGACTAGTATTGTTCAATAACCGGTTCCGCAGATTCGCAACTCCGTGTCTGAACTGATTGGTCTGGTAGCCTTTTTCGTGCTTCTCACTATGATAGTAGCCAACTCAGTTCAGGATGAGAACAGGCTCAGGGCTCTCTCAATAACGTGGCTCATCTTACTAGTATTGTCATTCTCGACGATCACCACAGAGTGGGCGAGGATGACCTCTGAACTAGTTGACGAGGAGGACGACCCTCACTACGGTCTACCCGATATCTGGGAGGGGGAGCAGGTAGTCTGCTTCCACTTCCCCGAGGGATATGCGCCCACCGGCTTCGATGACGGACGCCATCACATCGATAACGACGGCACGGAGTTCATGACCGACGATGACTGGAACGAAACCGGGGTCTGCGTAGGGGGGTTCTCCGGCTACAACAACGGGTGGAACCTTCTCAACACGGCAGTCAAGACATCTGGGAACAGCCTTGAACTCAATACCACAGTGTTCCCTTTCGGCCTGATGGTGAACTCGATCGGCGGCATTGACCCCAGTTTAATGACCGGAGACTTCGGAGGTGCGTACTGGTCACTCTACCATAACGGGGGTCTTTCGATGGTAGGAATCACGGATCTGGAATTAGATTCTGACAGCGTCATCACATGGCGTGTGGACACCTGGTGAAACCGATTCAAGGACAACCATCAAGGGCGAGTTGAATCGCACTGAGTAGGGGGGCGCATATGTTCGATGCACACGCGGTGGTACTTGGACCTCATGCCATGCTTGCTATCAACGTCGTAATGCTCTCGATTATCGGCTGGGCACTGTGGAGGGCGGAGCAGAGACTCTCCTCCGGAAGCGATTGGATCATCCTCACCATGCTGGGCGCATTCGCCATCGCCGGACGCGTTCTACTGGACCCGATACCCAACGTCCAACCCGTCACGGTCATCGTGCTGTTGGCCGGGATTCATTTTGGTGCTCCCCGATCAATTGCCTTAGCCACTGCCGTCGCTCTGGGCTCAAATCTAATTCTAGGCCACGGCCTGTGGTCCTTCTACCAGGCAATCGGATGGTCTGCGGTTGGAATAGCCGGAGCCCTGCTCTCCGAACGACTCTATGTGAACGGGCGACTCTCCCTACCTGCACTTGCAGCAGTGGCAGCAGCATCCGCCTTTGCCTTCGACTGGGTCGTATCTCTCAGCGCACTCCATTCCTTGAGCACAGATGTGTTCCTAGTGTACCTGATGGCGGGCATCCCGTACGATATGCTGCACGCCGTCAGCAATGTCGCCTTCGTCGCTTGGCTCGCGAATCCGGTCAGCGACATCATGACTAGGCACCTTGCGGCCCCGGCCTCAATGGCGGTGAACGACGTTGCCACGAACCGAGTCTGAACTCACGATGGTGCTGGTCACACGCGATGACCTCGACCTCTCGAGGGGCAAGCTCGCAGCCCAGTGTGGCCACGCTGTGGCCGAATGCGTCCTCAAGGCCAAGCGCGAGGAGCCCCGTATGCTCAAGCGTTACATGAAGGAGGGAGCCAGAAAAGTCGTATGCACGGCCACGAACCTCGAAGCCCTCAGGAGGCTGTTCGGAGATGCAAGGGTGTGTGGCTTGGTTTGTTACATGGTGACTGATGCGGGCCATACCGAGATCCCCGCTGGCACAGTCACCGTTCTTGGGATAGGTCCGGGGCCACGCTCCGAAATCGACCCACTGACGAGCAGTCTTCCGCTAGTCAAGTGAGAAACGAGAGAAAACCCACCGTGAGCGAACGCTCTAGACGGTGGGGTAATGCGGCTGGACTGGGAGGCGTTTGCCCCCCAGTCCGCCTTACGTAATTCTGCCTGTATCCAGTTTCCTAGACGATCACATTTCTGAGATCTTGACAGAAGCCATTGCGCCGAGGCCGACCATTACGCCGTCCATAACCCAATTGCTTGCCATAGCGACTATGTCGCCGCCATCGCCCATTATGTTGGATGCCATGCCCGACGCGCCGCCGACCATGGTGCCCAACGCCAACACGACGAAGGCGGTGACCCATGCGTCACAGCGGTCATAGACGGTCCACAGCAGTGCACCACCGGCAATCAGGCCTAGTGGTCCCCACATGTCGTCAACTCCCCACATGTCTGGGGCAGTGACTGCGGACGACTCGCCCTGAGTCACTAGCACTACAGCTAGTACTGCTCCGATAACCTGAGCAACCAGGCGGCTTCCATTGTCTTGCCAAGCATCACCATCAGCTAGGTCGCCAGTCATTATGTGGCACCAAGTGATCATTGGCAGTATGTGAGCGCCGCCTATAGCCATCCAAGCCGCAGCTAGCACTAGGGCACCACCAAGGTCACCCACTCCACCTGCGAGCCAGGCAACCATGAAGGCCCCGCCCATTTCATTCATCATTGTGTCTGTATCTACCATTCTTTATTTCCTACCCACCTAAGTGAGTGATTGCCGGCTTTCACGACGATTTATAATAGGAACCTACGAAATCCGGAAGCACGCCCCCCTAAAGGGGGTTTTTTCCGAACGCCAGTGTCCGAAAATACACCTGATACCGTCCCCCACAGTAGGTGTTTTTTACAACCACGGTGCTACGCACCGCTGAATGGCCCTAGATCACAAATGAGCCTTTCTGCTCAGGAATCGTCATCAGGGGCTCACCTCCCCCGACCGAACATGGTCACCCAAGTAGCACTCGAACCAGAGGTTCGAAACGAACTCCTCTCGGAATGCTCAGGCCTTTCAGGCTTAGTGGAGTGGTTGGACTCGATCGACAGGAGACCGGGCTTAGATGAGCTCGATATGCACCTCAAGTCCACCGAGGTCAACCTTGCAGCACTCAAGGGGTGCATCGGCTACGCCGATGACGGCTACCAGAGGAACGTGGTCAAGAATTCCGAGTTCTACGAACTCGTCGCAATATGCTGGACTCCAGGGCAGGAGACGCCCATCCATGACCACGTTGGCAGCGACTGTGCCTTCCTCATCGTCGACGGGGTCTCGACGGAGACGATCTACGAGACCAACGAAGAAGGGCTCGCATACCCGATAAACGTCAGGCATTATCAGCCCGGAGAGGTATGCGCTGCGGAGGAGCCGGACATCCATCGCGTCTCAAATGACACCGATTCGGAACTCGTCAACCTGCATATCTACACTCCACCGCTCCACGCTTACAACATCTACTCGCCCGCCGAGTGATCGACATCGAGCTTGTACTTCTCAAGCACCTCGCTGAACAGTTGAATGTCGGATTCAAACGTCTCTGGTAACAAAGGTCCGAAGGAGAAGCGGAAGAATCGAGAGTATGGCGTTTCATAGTTTGGGTCCTTCGAATGAGGACGGGCCATGTCGCAATCAGAAGCACATATGATCGCGGCACCGCGCTTGAACAGCCGCCGGTTGAGCTCCGCACTAGTCATCCCTTCGGGGAGTTCGAGCCAGTGGTAGAACCCGCCGTTCCCGGTGTAGACGCCGAGCCCCATGTCCTCGAATGCCTCACCGTATCGCTCCCGCTGCCAGTTGTAGTGCTGCTCCACGGCCTTCCGAGCCTGCTTTACCCGGCTGGGCTCAAGCAGCTTGACGGCGTAGTGCTGCGAGGGGTGGCTCACGCCACCCATGCCGAAACTGGAGTAGTTTGACATCGTCTCGATGTTCCTCTTGCTGGAGATGATCCAACCGATGCGGATTCCCGGAGACTGCAGCCCCTTGGTGCAGGCCCCCGCGAGGAACACGTTGCCGTTGTCAAGATCCTGAACGAACTCTATACCACTGACTGAGGGAGAGTGAAACATCTCGTACGCCTCGTCGAGAAGGATACCGTTGCCGGGTTGCTCAGCCATCTCGATGAGCTCCCTGAGCTCCTCTCCTGAACGCGTCTGGCCGGATGGATTCTGAGGATTCGAGATGACGGGCATCAGACTCGTCTCGTCGCCAACCCCAGAGCGGTCGAAGTACTCTGAATTGCTAGGGTGGAAGCCGTTGTCCTTGGTGAACGGGACGATTTCGTACTCGGTATTTGTCTGTGTAAGGATGTCGAGATACGCCGGCCACTCGATGTTCCCGATCCTCACCTTGACATGCTCCTTGAGGAAGGCCATCACGGTGTAGATCCCAGGCCGCCCTCCCGCGAAGACCATGACGTTCTCGGGCGTGATCGTCGATCCGTATCGCGAGTTGTAGTACTCCACAATGGCCTCGCGCAACTCCGGATGCCCCCAGGCCTTGGGGTAGAAGCGGTCCTCCCAGGTGACGTCGACGCTCGCTGGAAGAGGGGGCCCCCCGAACTTCTCCAGCGGAGTGGTCAGGGGGAATCCCTGCGACCACGGGTGCGTGCCTTCGGTGCCCATGAAACTGCCGAACGAATCCCTGAACGCGTACAGCGTCTCGTAGATCCCCATCGGAGGGCAGTTGTCAGATAGGAACGACTCCACTTGACGGGTTTCAGCGTCTTCGGTATGGTCTTGTACGCCTTTTCGCTCTGCCACGCCTCGCCGTGAGGCCGCATACAAATGAGTTTGACCTCTCTGGGGATTCGCAGTATTCCAAGGGTGCACGAACAATCGTTAAATCTCGACAGAGTAGTCAGGGCCACATGCGCCAGCCGAACAGACCCTCAAACGCCCTCCCGATACTCCTAGTTGTTCTGCTTCTGGGCATGTCAGCTTCAGCGACCCTGTACCACGATGAAAGAGCCGAATTGGCCGATGACAAGCCCGCCCTTGAGGCTCATTCGGGCTTGTACTCCCCCGGGTCTCAAGAAGGCTCGATTTATTCCGATTCGACACTAGCCGCGTCCTCTTACTTCACGTGCGTGGTGCTGGACGAAACGAGCACCGCTACGCCAGCCCATCAGGATGGGACAATGAAATGTTGGGGGGACGGAGCCACCGGGAAACTAGGAAACGGCTCCTGGTCAGACCAGCATGTGCCAGGATATGTTCAACTGGGATACAGTGGCGGGCCATCTCTAGCCACCGAGTTTTACTCTTACGGGCATTTCGGCATAGCGATTATGATTGACGGCTCGATCCAAGGATGGGGTGAGAACGGCCAGAACCAGATCGGGTGCGATACCTCCCCGGGCGGCGACCCTCACTGCTGGTGGGGAGGGGGGCAAAATACTCCACTTCAAACGAATATGCCAAGCGCAAGAACAGCCATACAGGTCTCACCTGGCCTACACCACTCTTGCGCTATCATGGATGACCAATCGGTGTGGTGCTGGGGGCAGAACAACATGGGGCAGATAGGAAACGGAAACGCCCCTGTTGATGCGACTCAAGGACCTGTGGGCATCAACTTGCCCCCAGGCCGCTCCGCCGTTGCACTGGCAGGCGGCTCCCAATACTCCTGCGCCGTCCTCGACGACGGTAGTGCGGTGTGCTGGGGCAGCAACAACTACGGCCAACTAGGCATTGGAAATTTCGTTGATGTGGACGAACCGACAGCAGTCACAGCCGTCCCTTCAAACCGTACTATAGCCGCGATCTCTGGATCACAGCAGACGACTTACGCAATACTGGATGACGGCAGCGTGGTCTCCTGGGGTCGGGGCCAAAACGGACAATTCGGAGATGGAACCTACACAGCAACCTCCCTCACCGCTAGGTATGCCTCCCTGCCAGCGGGCCGAACCGCGATTTCGATTGCAGGGGGACTGGAACACGTCTGTGCAATTCTGGATGACAACAGCGCTTGGTGCTGGGGGAACAACTCCTATGGCCAAATCGGCGATGGGACCACGGGTACAAGCCGACCCTTGCCAACCAGTGTCTCCATGCCAGGAGGTCAGGGCGTGCACGTCATCACTACAGGCAGTTATCACACCTGTGCGATTGTATCCAACGCCTCAGTGCACTGCTGGGGATCGCACGAACAAGGCGAGCTCGGTTTGGGTTGGGATAGTATCGCTGTGGAGCCCAGAGATAGTGACATTCCTGCGTGGGTCGACCTGTCCGGTCAAAATACTACATCCGGAGGCCATGCCTCCTTGGGTGAGAGGGACGCTGACCACGACGGCATCCTCTCGATATTTGATTCGACCCCGTGGCCTGTCAGTTCGTGCCCTCCGGGCCAGTATCTGTTCGACCTCCATTGCGTTGACGCGTCTCCGGGCCACTACGTTCCTGAACACGGTATGACCGAGGAATTCCCTTGCCCCGAGGGGACCTACAACCCCGACACCGGACAGAGCTCGTGCTACGATACTACTCCCGGTCACTACACAAATTCAACTGGCTCGATCACCGAGACCGACTGTCCGCCAGGTACCTACCAACCGGACTATGGACAAACTTCGTGTTTGGATGTCGACCGGGGCCAGTACAGCGATGCAGGCTCAGTCTCCGGGACACCCTGTGCACCGACAACCTACCAGCCTGACACCGGACAACCATCCTGCTTGGATGCCGATCCGGGGCACTACGTCTCCGAGACTGGGCAACTCGACCAGACCGCGTGCTCTCCGGGAACCTACCAGCCAGTGGCCGGCCAGTCCGGCTGCTTCTCAGCATCGGAGGGGCATTACGCGCCGGGTTTCGGCTCTGCAGAGCAGTTTGCTTGCGAGCCCGGGGCCTACTCGCCATCGACCGGACGGGACGCATGTCTTCCGGCTGACACGGGCTACTATGTTACCGACTCAGGGGCAATAGAGCAGGTTGCCTGCCCAACAGGGTCCCATCAGCCTACTCCGGCATCGATAGGGTGCTCGCTGGTCAATCCCGGGTTCTACGCTCCAGCACCGGGAACAGCATTCGAGATCCCTTGCCCTGCGGGGGCCTACCAGCCCGATCCGGGCTCCGACCACTGCATCGATGCCGACACAGGCCACCACGCATCCGGCCCTGGCAATTTCAATCAATATCCATGCGATCCGGGTACCTACGCATCCGAGGGCGGGATGGATGACTGTATGGCCGCAGACCCCGGGCATAACGTACCCGACTCAGGGGCGAGCAGCCAGACAGCCTGCGAAGCCGGAGAGCACCAACCGGACTCCGGTGCGGCCACATGCCTGGATAGCGAAATCGGGCACTATACCGACCAGACCGGGGCCGCGGAGCAGATACCGTGTTCACCCGGTACTTACCAGTCTTCGATCGGCCAAACCGCCTGTATGGAAGCCGACTACGGATTCCACGTACCCTACTCTGGCTCTGCCGGGCAGACCGGTTGCTATCTAGGAACATACCAGTCCTCGATCGGTCAGGCGTCCTGCACCGACGCCGAGCCCGGCTACTTCGTCTCCGAGCACGAAGCATCCGTGCCGACTGCCTGTGAGCGTGGAACCTACCAGCCCGACAGTGGGCAGATTGAATGCATCGAAGCGGATTACGGATACTACGTACCCTCAATGGGATCCCCCTCTCAGACTCCATGCGAACGTGGAACCTACCAGACTTCGGGCGGACAGCACGAATGCATCGACGCCGAGCCTGGGTACTACGTCTCCACGAGCGCAGCGCTCTATCCCTCTCCCTGCGAGCCAGGGACTTATCAGGACAGCAGCGGCAAGATGAGTTGCAAGCCGGCCGAAGTCGATCACTATGTCGCTGAATCGGCTGCCACCGATCAGAGTAAGTGCACCGATGGCGCGACCCAGCCCCTCAGAGGCCAGACCAGTTGCATCGAAGCGGACAATTCGATGCTAATCATCGGAGGGGCAGCGGCCCTCGCAGTGGTAGGCCTCACTGCGATGTACATGAACTCGCAGAAAAAGGAGAAGGCACCAAAACGCAGTAAGAAAATAGATCCAAATCTCGGTCATTTGGGTACCCAGGAGGGCAAGCGCAGAAAGCGACCCCCCAAAGGCAAGCAACGCAGGCGCAGGCCACCGAAAGGGAAGCGGAGAAAACGCCCCCCGAGCAGCAATTGAGTGGCGAGCGTACTTGATATGTGAGGGATTCTCCGCGAGATTCCGTGCGAGACTACCCGAGTGGCCGTATCGACCTGCGCAGCGACACCGTCACGCAGCCTACATCCGCGATGCGCGAGGTGATGGCAGCAGCAGAGGTCGGCGACGATGTACTCGGCGATGACCCCACAGTCATAGAGTTACAGAACCGAATAGCAGAGATGCTAGGAAAGGAGGCTGCGTTGTTCGTCCCCTCCGGAACGATGTCCAATGCCGTCGCAATCAAATCGCAGACCAGACCGGGTGACGAGATCGTAACCCATCGCAAGAGCCACATCTACATGTATGAGGCCGGCGGCTACGCCGTTCTCTCAGGATGCTCGATATCCCTAGTAAAGGGTCATCGAGGGCTGATGTCACCCGAGGATGTCCAAATGGCGATCCGCAAGGTCGCAGGAAGCGATTCGCACTATCCTGAGTGCACACTCATATGTGTCGAGAACACCGCCAATGTAGGCGGCGGCTCGATATACGACCAGGACACGCTGGACGCCATCTGCGAGGTCGCCCACTCAAACGACTGCCGAGCCCATCTCGACGGCGCGAGGCTGTTCAATGCCGTAATCGCCAGCGGTGTTGATGCCGCTCGTATGGTCAGGGACTTCGACACCATCTCGATATGCCTGTCCAAAGGCCTCGGTGCCCCCGTCGGCTCCGTCTTGGTCGGAGACGCCGCGACCATCGCTGAGGCCCACAGGTGGCGCAAGATGTTCGGTGGAGGGATGAGACAGGCGGGTGTGCTTGCAGCCGCTGGAGTCTACGCCTTGGAGAACAATATCGAGAGGTTAGCAGAGGATCACGCACGAGCCCGGAGGCTCGCCGAGGCGGTGAACTCCATGGAGGCATACTCAATCGACCTCGGCGCGGTGCAGTCGAACATGGTCTACATCGACTGCAAGAAGGGCGGCGCGAAGGCTCTGGTCGAAAACCTAGGCGAGCGGGGCATCGATGTCTTGGACCTAGAGCAGGG
Source organism: Candidatus Thalassarchaeum betae (assembly GCA_022447095.1). Taxonomy (GTDB): domain Archaea; phylum Thermoplasmatota; class Poseidoniia; order Poseidoniales; family Thalassarchaeaceae; genus Thalassarchaeum; species Thalassarchaeum betae_B. The sequence goes on along the minus strand of JAKUUP010000009.1, from coordinate 28,544 downwards.
GGTCGACTACGGGGACATCTCGACAGTCAGGGCGGTGGTGCACCTGCACGTCACTGACGAGGATATCGACCGTGCGATCGCCGCGTTCGAAGCCGCTCAATGACCCGGAAGCATTCAATATCGCTGTGTTCAGCGACTGGCGTGAGAAACGCATCTCTACTTCTCGTCGCGCTGCTCCTCGCGTCCTCTACTCAAGCCGTCGCCAACAGCGAGGACAGTTCGATGTGGCAGGATGCCAGGATCGGAGTCAACGGGGGGACGATAGGCGCTCTGGCGATTCCGCTCAGCAATGAGACCACGTATACCGAGGTCTCGATGAATGTCTCCGATATGTACCCAGTCGTTGAGGTCTACACCGCGACCTGGTGCGAAAACTGCGTAATCACCGAAAACGCACTAGACGAAGCCATCGGCGACTCCGACGTGATTCGCATCCACTACCACAGGCACAGGTCGGAACCTGAGGACCCCTTCGGCAACAATGCCACTGAGCATCGCTGGGAGTCTACCTACGGCGGCGCCTCGACAGCAGAGACAGGGATGTCCAGAGTGGCTCCTTCCACGGTGTTCGATGGCGAGAGGTTGCATCTGGGAACATCACCGAGCTCAAGTAGCCTAGTCAGCGACTATTCCACCTCCCTCAACGCGGGCCATACCTCTTTCACCGGGTCTGCGAGGCTATCTGTCACCTCATACGACTCCGAGACCCGAATCATGCAATTTTCGTGGAACGCCAGCCAACCAAGCGGCCCGGGATCCGGGGACTCCCCCATGATCCTGACCGCATGGCTCCTGTTCGTCGAGGACAGCGCGAGCTTCCCGGATGGCTCGAATGGAATAGGCGACTACCTGCACGTGCTGCACGACGCGATTGAGCTCAACGACCTCGAGGGAACTGGATTAGCCCAAGTCCCCGCAGCGTGGGATGGGGATGACGTCTCTGTCCTGCTCCTAATCGATTGGTCTTCGCCTACAATTGACTGCTGCGGTCCTGATTGGCCCCTGCCCGCTCCCGGCATCTTTACCGTCCTGATTTGCTTCCTCGCAGCCCTTCTGCCTTCCCGCAGGAAGCGTCTATCTACCTGAGGACGCGATTCATCCTCAGTTGGGTTGAATAACCCCGCCCTTCCATCGCGTATGCTCGGTGATGCAATGAGTTCCACAGCCTCTCATCAGGTTACCAGCGAGGAGGTCCACTGCGGAGCCATCCCGCATTGGCTCGTGCTGCACATGAAGCGACAGGCACTGGGCCCGAGGGAAGGAGAATCAGATGCATCCGGTCGAATTCTGGTGCTATATCCGAGTGAGGAATCACGCAGGCAGACTCTGTCTGAGATTGACGAGATAGGAGCTATTGACCGCACGTTGCACCACACCATCGAGTCGCTGAAGTCCTCTTTGGTCGCTGACCTACGGCTGCCTAGGGTGCTGGACAAGGAGGGCGCCTTCAATCTGATACTGCACGAGGCGTGCCGCCGGGAGGCGGCCAGACTCGCTTTCCCTCTGATCAATCCACTGCCGGACATGCATTGGGGCAGAGGGAAGACAGCAGCTCTGGCCGAACTGCACTCATTCCTCTCGATGGAGGCCGCAGCGGGGAACTGGGACGGCCCTGGTATAGTGGCTTTCAGGGCAATAATCAGGAGACTCGAGAAGAAACTCCGAGGAACCCATCCCGACATGGTCTCCTCACGCATAGTCGAGGGACTGGAAAGCGATTCCATGCCGTTCACTCTCACTGATTTAGACGGCATCATAATGTTGGATCACGCCCCTGGTATCCCCCGAGCCAATACGGAGATATTGCTGGCCCTTTCGAGGCACTGCCCTATGCACCAGTTGACGCATCCGGGCAACTTCAGGCTCGGCCACCACGGCTATCTGCTGCTGGACGAGCATCCGATCAAGGCATCTGCCGAGCTGCCTAGTTGGGTCCCGCGCCACCAGCCTGACGCATCTGAACAGAAAGGCGATGTCAGACGACTGCTTCTGCAGAGGGAGGAACACTCCTTTGATGCGGCGATCGGTCTGGCGCGCGATAGTCTGGAATTGAATGCAAGCAATCGAATCTTCATCATGGATCCGGCTTTGGAGGTCAACAGGCCTCGGTGGGAGCGCGCGCTGCGCGACCTCGGAATCCCCGTGACCCCTATGCCAGCACAGGTCTCCTCGCACTCACTGGGGCACTGGCTGGAATCGCTTGCCAATCTGGCACACGGTCCCGACGCATTCTCCCTTGAGGGACTACGCTCCCTCTCGCTGCAAGGCTCAATCAGCGTCTTCGACGAGCCCGAGCAGCACCCTTCCGAGTCTAGGATCCGACCACATGCGGACCCTGACCTACTCACCGAGCTCGCCCGTGGCGAGCACGTCCTAGGCGGCCCCGGAGCCCTTAGTAGGTGGCTCCAGACGATGTCGAGACCACCACTCTCAGAACGAGACATAATCAAGAAAGAATCAACTCAGTGGTGGCTCCTCTGCGTGGCCAACTCACTGAGCCCGCTGCTCAGAGACGAGGACCGAACGGCTCTCGCCGAAGAGCGTGTCAGAGTGGGCTGCCACACCGGAAAAATCCTACCACTGAGCGAGCCAACATCGGTCGGGGATGAGTGGCTGTTAGCCACGTTCGGACTTGTTGACCTCGAATCGGCGATGGAGATGTGCGATGGCGAGGGATTATCGCCAGCCGCAGTCGTCCAAGCGGTCGTCAGGGACCATAGGGCTTTGAGGGCGATGCAGGACAGCATCGGGCAGGAACCTCCCATATCTGGTTCTGAATGGGTGGATGAGTTCACTTCTCTGATTCAATCATCGAGCATCCAGCAGGGTGGCTCTAACGCCACCAGTGGAGTCAGAATCATGACTCCCTCCGATGCTTTGGGGTGCACTGCGGAGTTGGTCATCCTAGCGAACCTATCGAGTTCTTCTTGGGATCTCAGAGTCCCGAAGATGCCCTTCCTCGGCGACGAGGAGCGCCACTCGCTGGATCTGCTCAGGCCTGACGGGCCTGTGCGCGATGCCCGCCACCATCTCGAACATCTTCTCGCGGCTGCCCCAGAAGTCATCCTGCTCGACCCGAGTCTCGATGACGCATCCCCTGCCGCAGCGCCAATCAGGGAGTGGGCCAGTGTCAACGACCCCGACGATGAGGCGCAGGTCCTTGACCCACATCCCAGCCTACCGGTGAGCCCACGCGACTTCCGACAATCGGATGGAAGCCTGCTCAGGTGCATGAGACCCCCGGTTCACCTGCCGATTAACCCCGACTCAATCTCGATTTCGATTGACCTGCAGTTGCAGCGCGATCGCGAGAGGAGGCAACCCAGTCGCTCGGAGGATGACGGTTACCTACCAGACTCTGCCACTCCCCACCTCTTCTCGTTCGAGCGCTCGGACCTCGCTCGAAAGACCCCACCTAGTATCGAGCCGCCGCGCGCCCATGCTAGGTGGCCAGTGATTGGGGGTCACACTAAGGCAGGCAAGAGGACTCCCACACTCGACCCTCGACCATTCACTCCCCTAGCCTCGGGCTCGACGGTCAGCGACTCGAGGCACGGACACTCTTCGGGGGCGGAGCAGGAGGTCGCCATCTGGTCGGCCAGCAGGCTCCATGACTGGCTCAAGTGCCCTAGGATGGGATGGCTCTCAAGAGGACTAAAGGTTGAGCAAGAGGAGCTGCAGGCGGAAGACTTGGACCCCCGTACACACGGAGAACTCCTGCATCTCGTTCACCACGACATGCTGTGCGGGATTCTCGGTTTCGCCATCGGGGAAGAGCGAGAGTTCGAGGACAACGGGTCAGTCAAGAGCGTAGCTCAGTCGGGAAAAGACGAGAACGAACTGATGCAAATGGCCCTCGAGTCACTCGATTCACGGGCACCGTGGCTCGACAGGTCCGATGCTGTTTCCACCCACAGGCTAAGGGTCCTTACTGGGATGGACCGTGAAGACTGGAACAGTTGGCTGGCGGACCCTAGACCAATCCCTCCCGCAGGAAGGGTTGGCACCATTGTGAGGGCTGAGAGCAAGCTCGGCGACGCGGCGCCTGTCTCTGTCGAGTGGAGCATGACGAGCCACGACGAGGACGGGATCGAAATCTCCCTTCCGCTTGAACTGACGGGGGGGAAGGTATTGCCTCCTATCCGGGTGCGGGGCTACATAGATCGTGTCGACCTACTGCCTATTGACGAGAAGGGGAACGCATGGGTGGACAACGGAGGTGACGAGAACGTTGCGCCTATCAGAGTCCACGACTCAGATTGGAAACCTCGCCGACTCGTCGCCATCAGGGACCTCAAGACCTCGGAGTCGAAGTCGGCGAAGGACCGCCACTCCGACGGCCTGTTGGACGAATTGCAATTAGCACTCTATGCAAGAGCCTGGGAGATCGCCCATCCCGGCGATCTGGTAGTAGCGGCTGGAATCTCTCTGTTCAGCCACAACACCGAGCACAGGCTTGAGATGTCTCCACAGTACTCCGCTTCTCATTCAAAGCTGCAAGTGGGCACACGCACAGATTTCACTACAAGCCTCCACAGGTTCGCTGACGAGCCCCCCTCACCAGCCAGTGACCCCTTCAGGGCATGGCTGGCACAGCGACTGTCGGTTGCCCTGAGGGTCGCTGCGCGGGCCGCTTCTGGCAATGTGCACCCTACCCCGTCTAAGGGCGTGTGCAGGTATTGCTCAGTCAGCAACGTCTGCGAAGTCAGGATGGAGGATGATTTCTGATGCGTCTGAATACTGCACAGAGACTGGCGTTGAATCTGGATGCCCACATCGTCATCGACGCTGGGGCTGGCACAGGAAAGACCAGCACCATCATCGATCGGGTCATCGAGCACTATCTCGCCGAGGACCAGCGAGCTACCAGACTCCTTCCTCAGCCGGAGCGGCCATCGAGGCTGCAAGGAGGAATGATCCTAGCTCCTGCCTCCGAGCGCATGGATCTGCGCGAGTGGGGCGGCATGCTCCCGGGGGAGGTCGTGCTACTGACCTTCACCAACCGGGCGGCGGATGAGATGAGGGACCGTCTGCGACGGACCGTTGCCCGGCTGCGACCCGGCCCAACAGGTGATGACGGCACCCACCGGAGCGACCCTAGAATCAGGCACGAGGGCTTCGGCGAGCAGCTGCTGACGCTGCTCGAGGACGCCCCGATAGGAACTATCGACTCGTTCCTCAATCAACTCGTAGCACCCTATCGCGGCATACTGGGTGACGCTCTCAGCCGCGAGAACATCTCTGAAGCAGGCAGGATATTGCTGATTGACTCCGCTCTCAACACCCTGTGGAGGCTACCAAGCTCGACATCGCACATCGGAGATGCCGTGGATGCCGGTATTCCCGCCCACATCGCCCCCGAGGTGCTCGCCGCCCGGGACAGGATCGCCCGCCACTACTCGGGCCGAAGGTCAGCCGCTGGCGTCCTGCGCAGCCTAGTCAGACGGTCTCTGTTCATCGAGGAGGCCGCACGCAGAATCATGGACGAGGATGGCAGAATCACACCCGAACTGCTACATCAGCAGATCATGGCAACCATCGATCCCGACGACATCGCCGAGCACGTGCAAGAGGTTCATCGAATCATCTCGGAATTCTGTGAATTGGTCAGGGAGAACACTGCGGTGCTTGCCGCAGGAGGATGGACAGCCGAGTCTAGGATGGCGTGCTTGGACTCCTTGGAGAGGAACGGACCGCCCGCTGAGGCATGGGAGCAGTTGACCTGGTTGAGCCACGTCCTAGTGTGCACAGTCAGTTCTGCCAGCCTGATGGGACCAAAACCATCTTTCTTCCCCTATACTCAGTTCCCCTCGGACTCCTGGGTACCGGGCATAGGCAAGTTCTCCGAGATTGCCAACAAGAACACGAAGGAACATGTCCGAGACAGCATGAAAGATCTCATATCGACACTGAAGACGACATGGTCGACCGACCGAGGCAAACTCCTGCTACACTTCTCGCGGATTGCCCTGCTGCTTGACGACTCCACCCCCCCAGCGACCCCTACTGGTTGGGAGTCCCCGCTCACCCCACTGCCTATCCCGTTGCCAGAACGCCTTCAGAGGCCCAGAGCCGATCAGCACTACTTCACGCTCGAGGCAGAGGTGCGCAACCTGCAGGACCTGTACCTCGTTCATCTGGGGTTCCAAGGCGTGGTCCAGAAGCTCAAGGAGCGTGACGAGGTGCATGACTTCGATGACATTCAGAGACTCGCTGGCGACCTGCTCCTCGCCAACTGCCCGACGGCCTGCAGGACCTTCTACCACCCATCCATTCAGCGTGCCTTGGACTCTCTGGCCGACAGCCCGTGGCGCGATGACCACATTGAGGCGGCATTCACCGCACTAGCCGCACTTGAGTCTGATCCGAGCAGAGCCGGGGACTCCGCCTCTCATCTCGGTGCCATTCGCGCCGATCTGGAGAGCAGACTCGATCTGCTGAGGAGAATCAGGCGGAGGTACAGGGCCTTCATCATAGACGAGGCCCAGGACAACTCCCCCTTGCAGTGGAGACTCCTGTCAAGGTTGTGGGGGGAGCGCCTGAACGAAGAAGGCGACCCACGGACCCCCGACACCCCATGGCAACCCACGGTCTGCTATGTCGGCGACGTCAAGCAGAGCATCTACGCTTTCAGGCAGGCCGAGGTCACCGGCTTCCTCGAATTCGCAAACTACCTCAGAAAGGTCAACTCCCACGAGTTCGCCAGCGTACCCGAACTCACTCGCAAACCTGCACTCCGGAGCGACACACACAGCCGCGACCCCCGAAACGCCCATGCAATCACCATCGCGAGCGCCTCTGAGCACATGGAGAAGGGCGGCCGCGACCTAGTCGCTTGGATACCCTTCGACGCGACTGACAGAAACCTCCCCGCTCCTGGTGGTGTTGAGGTGGAAGCCCGCAGGGAGGGACTGATTTCACTCCAAGTCAACTACCGAACCGAGGGTGGGCTGCTGAGGGTGATGAACGAGTGGTGGGACGATGTCTTTTGTCACAGGCATCGCCACTTCCCCAATGGCGATTTTTATGCGACCCCCCAGACCCTGTACGCGAGTCCCGAGAAGCAGGATAAACCCGGCTCGATCGAGTGGCTATGTCCATTGAGCACCGGCGGCGAGTCCGATCCGACAACCGACCTGACAATACCACTGGACCCCTTCGGTCCGGGCAGGCCTGATTCCATGGAGAGGCAGGCTCTACTCATCGCCCTGCGTGTCCGAAGCATGATCGAAGCCTCACCGGTGAGAGTCCGCTCGGCGGACGGGCAATGGCATCAGATTGACGCCGAGAAAACCGTCTCTCCAAGTGACATCATGATACTCCTGCCTACCAGGCCGAAGATTAGGGACACCGTCATCCGACACCTCCTCGACCTAGGGATACCCGCTCAGGCGGACCGCGAGGGAGGCTTGCTAGACAGACCGGCGACCCATGCTTTGGAAGGACTGCTGCAGTTCATCGCCAGACCACGCTCCCGTCATCACGCTGCTTGGGTCGCCCGCTCTGTTCTGATCGGCCTCGATGACGCGCAGCTACAGACTTTCATCGACGGCTCGGAGCGCGGAGAAGACCTGCTGACCAGACTCTCGGAGCACACTGTAAACGAGCGGCAGCGAGCACTGGTGGAGAGGTGGTCCGAACTCTCCCGCTCCGGGCGGCTCATCGACCTGTTGGAAGAGACCATCGACAGGTCGGATATCCTCACTGCATACCCCGATCCGGTCTCACGACAGGACGTCGAGCAGATAGTCGAGGTCATCCGCTCCATGTCCATCGAGGTCGGGGGCGACCCGATGGTTCTGGCAGACAGGGTCCGCCACCTGCGCGAGCGCAGTTCGGACGCCTTAGAGGCAGTTACCGTACCTCCCAGTGACGCTGTGAGAGTGATGACCATCCACAGCGCTAAGGGGCTGGAGGCGAAGGTGGTGATACTAGCGGACGTGTTCTCGAACAGGCAGACCAATCTGAGGAACGAGGATCGCAGCCGACTGATTGTAAGTCCCGAACTCTTCGCTGGCAACCCGAAGCCGTGGTCAACAGAAGACTCACCGAAGTCCGCTCTCTGGTCGCACGTCAGGAGACTCCATCAAGCCCGCAAGAGCGCCGAGGCCCGCAGACTCCTCTATGTCGGTGCAACGAGGGCAGAGGAGCGGCTGATCATCGTAGGCTCGCCGAGGGGAACAGAATGGTCCGCTGGAAACGGTCTGAGTGTACCGTGGACATACGACCAGTCGATACCGCAACTCGGTCAGATGTGGATAGAGTCACTGCGCCAAGGCTCTTGGCGACGGGGCGAGAGCAACTCCCCCTGGCTCGATGCGGACGATGACGAGGACGAGCCGCCGATCAAGACCCGCGGGCAGCGCATCTTCGACCCGGGGAGGATGCTCGCCGAAGCCTCACTGGGAGAGGACCCCGCCCTCTCGGGAATGCTCGTCATCCATCATCCGGACTGCTTCGATGCCCTAGACGGCGAACCAAGCGACGTGCTGACTCCGCTCCAACGCATCGAGAGACTCGATGATGCCGCCCGCACCTCCACCGAGGGAGGAGCGCCTGTGCTTCCCGAGGCCCGGAAGGAGACGCCCCCTCGAATCCGAATCACCCCCAGCAAGCTCCCGGTCTTCCAGAGTTGCTCCCGTCGCCACTGGTTCGAGACCAGAGGCGGTATGGACCCTGAACCCATCATCCCAGGAGGTAAGAGGACAGCCGACGACGGGATGCCCGAGAACGTCGACCCCGCCACCTTCGGAACCATCTTCCACAGGCTCGTGGAGATAGGAATCGGAAATCCCGGACCCGGCGAAAACGGACCCAGCAGACCTCTCCTTGGATCATGGACCTCGTTGCGCGAGGACAGGATGGCCGACCCTGATTTCCACAGTGTCGTGTTCAGGGAACTCCTGCCGCCGCAGGCAGACGAGAAGCACACCACCCGACTCGTGCGGACCATGGTCGAACGAGTGCAAGCCGGCCCTGTGGGGGCCTTGGTATCGGGAACTGCCGTGGATGACCACGTCCTCGAGGGTCTGCGCACGGAGATGCCCTTCCACATCGCACTGCCGGCTGACCTCGGGGGGATGGTCCGTCACAGATGGAGCCCGGAAGGGCCCGAGCCCCTCACGCTGCTGGACGGGGCCACCGTAGAGATGAGCGGGGTGATCGACCTCGTCCTGTGCACTAGGACGCCAGAGGCCTCGACCATCCGACCGATCGATCTCAAGACCGAGGAGGCCGGGAGGATGCACTACGGGACCTCGGACGGACTGCTCGCCGCGATGGGCTCCGAGGAGCCCGGCCCGGCGTGCGAGGCCGAGGAGGATATCCTGAGGAGGCACAGGATGCAACTGGCACTGTACTACCGCGCTCTGCAGAGTATCGAGAACGCCAAGCGTGATGCGGACCTCCCGTACAGGGAGGTCCTTCCACCAGCCATTCTGATAGGTGTCACCGGCAGAATGGTCGAGTACCCCGAGGACATCCTGGACGAGTCCTTGGACGATCTTGAGGACCTGCTAGCCCGAACGGCTCGCATGGCGCTCTCATCCGATGTGCCGCTATCGGACTTCGCTAGGCTGTCGGGGGAGGCAGCCTCGGTCTGTGAGAGCTGCCCGTTCCACCGAGGCTCGCTCCCGATATGCGGCCCTGCCGAGAGTTGAGTGCTGTCGAAGAGTCCTTGTGCTGAAGACCACACAACAAGCCCATGGGGCCAGACCTCGATGCGCTTGTCCAGCGCAGCGACGAACTCTGGGAGACGTCAATCCTGCCCAGTTTGTCCGATTTCATCGAGATACACGCCCTCTCCCCCCTATTCGAGCCGAACTGGGCGGAGTTAGGAGAGCTGGACGCCACAATAGACCTGTTCTGCGCATGGCTCGATGAGCAGGGGATTGCGGGTCTGAGCCACGAAGTCCACCGCATTGAGGACAAGTCCCCGGTCCTGCTGGTCACCATCGAGGGCACCGGTCCAGGAGAGGTGATATTCTACTCGCACTTGGACAAGCAGCCATCCAAGCCGGAACTCTGGTCCGATGGACTCCACCCACTGAAGGCAGTTCGCAGAGATCCATGGCTCTACGGGAGGGGCTCCGTCGACGACGGCTACGGGGGGTACCTTTGCGTGACCTCGATCCGACTTCTCCAGGAAGCGGGCATTCCGCACCCCCGCTGCGCCTTCCTGATCGAGACCTGTGAGGAGTCCGGCTCATTCGACCTACCGCCATACTTGGATGCGCTGAGTGAGGAACTAGGCGATCCGGACATGATCGTGGTCTTGGACAGTGGCGGCCCCGACTATGACCACGTTTGGATGACCGAAGCCCTCAGGGGTCTGGTCTCAGGGACCCTCTCCGTCCGCGTTTCCCACGAGGGCATCCACTCGGGAACCTCAGGCGGCTCGATACCATCCTCGTTCAGGATTCAGAGAATGCTCCTTGACAGGGTGGAGGACTCCTCCACCGGAGAGGTCCTTGTCCCGGAGATGCACGTCGAGATCGGCGCCGATATTCGTGACAAGGCAGCGGCCTTGGCCGAGGTGGTCGGCAACAGCGTCTGGGAACAACTCCCGACTGTCGACACCCTAGTCCGAGTTGCCGACTCAACCGCGGACATGATACTCGCGATGAACTGGCAGCCCACTTTGTCAATAATCGGTGCGGACGGCATGCCGTCGGTCCAAGTAGCGGGAAACGTCCTGCGAACAAACACCGACCTGAAACTCAGCTTCAGGATCCCACCCGGAGTCGATTCCGAATCGGTTCTCGAGAGGGCCAAGCAGATCCTGGAGGCCGACCCGCCCTACGGGGCCGAGGTCACATTCTCCCCGGACTCCTGCGCTGACGGCTTCCACGCCCCGCCACTCGGGGGTGCCGTCAGCAAGGCGATCAACGAGGCCTCGATGGCACTCACCGGCCTGCCTCCGCTGGCGTCATGGACAGGCGGCACAATCCCGTTCATGGCAATGATGCAGGGCAAGTATCCGGAAGCCACGTTCCTATGCACTGGCTCATCTGGGCCCGGAAACAACGCACACGGCCCCGACGAGAAGCTGCATATCCCATCCTCAAAGAGGCTCACTGCGGTGCTGTCCGCAACCGTGGCCGCAGTCTCTGGATGATGCCGGCTAACCCCGTGCCGACATGAGATTAATTCCGCCGAGGTTAAAGCAGATGCACCGGTCGAGCCCCTTGAGGGCTCGTATGAGTGAGGATGAGGAAGGCACTATCACGCCTGAGACGCGTATCGGCCAACTAGAGGAGAGACTGGCCGAGGAGACCGACCGCTTGGAGAAGCTGTACGTCGCTTACAAGAAGGCCGAGGAAGAGCTCGAAGAGAGGAAGGCGATCATAGAGGTCCTCGAGAAGGAAGCCATCGACAAGGAGATCGACAAGGAGGGGCTGGAGTCCCTGCTCTCGGACAAGGAGGCGAAGATCCACGACATCGAAATCGTGGGAGCCAAGACCGCCAAGCGCGTCGAGCACTTGGAGCCCGAGCTCGAGAAGATGGAGGAGATGTACACTCGCGAATCAGCGCGTCTAGGACGTGTCTTCGAGCTGGCCGAGGAACTCGACGAGTCCAACCGGGTGGCCAACGCAGAGCTCGGGGCCCGAGACGACTGGTACGTCCAGCACATGCAGTTGTTCGAGGATCTGAGCGAGGCGATGAACACCCGTTACAGCATGATAGACAGAGCAGTCGAGGCGGCCAAGGATATCATGGACAAGTCAGAGACCTTCAAGGAGCGCATGGAAGAGGCGCTTGATTCAATCGCGGAAGAGGTCGAGGACCTCGTAGACGGCGATGACGAGGGCGACACCGACGAGTCCGAAGCGAACGAGTCCTGATCACTCCGACTGGTGCATGTAGCAGTACTCAGTACGTCGAAATGTGACTCGTCGACATTTCTTACCGTTCTTTTCGTCGATATGCAGACACGTCGTGTTGGCAGCCCTCCCCCTCGAATCTCTTGCCAACGCCCGAGCCTCTTCCTTCTCCTTCTCCTCAGCCTCGATTCGAGCAAAATCTGCTGGACTCCTGCCCTCGATTGAAACGCTTTGACGTGCAATACTCAACTCATTGCCATCGAACCAGAATGTCCCGCATTCTCGACACCCATCGATTAGCATGGTCTCCCTGGTAGTTTGGTCATATTCGGCGCCACCCGACTTGGATTTGGAGGCTTCAGAAGCTGCTACAATTACTGCGATTAGAACGATACCGAGAATTATTCCTGCCCCGCCACCCCCCGTGGGGATGCCGCCGCCACCAAACCCGGGCCCGCCTCCTCCTTCGATTACGTAGGCCACTCTGAACTCTAGCATCTTCCTCTCGCAATTAGGGCACTTCAGAGAACACTCCTCACCACTCTCAAGAAGCTCGTTGAGGGTTCCAACGTGCTCCGAAAGCCTTGTTTCCATCATTTTTGCATTTAGAGCTGAACCTTTGCATTCTTTGCAAACATAGTACCCGCCTTTGTTGCCTAACAATTTGTAAGTTAGCAGACCGCATCCCCGGGGGCATTGGAGCTTTTCGAGATCAGCTATCTGGACCCTGTGCTGCCTGCAGAATAGAAAGCCTTCGAGCGCTAACCTAGAGCAGGGTTTGCCAGCCGGGCTCTTACCCATGCAGAGGTTTACGGACGAATCCTGGACTTGGTGACCCTTGCAGTATTCGGACTTGTACATGGCGTTCCGCCCGCAAATTGAACCATCCTCATTGGAGCCCTTGCACTTGGTCATTCAATCACCCGGTTTCGTACCGTCAGCCAGCCTGATGCACTTAGCAGGTATCCCGCCCCAGATCTCTCCAGGGGGAATCTCGGTCCATTTTGGCACCACGGCCCTAGATGCAACTACAGCGCCTTCCCCGATCACACATCCGGGCTGAACGATGCTTCCCGTACCTAGCAAAGCACCGTCACCGACCTTGACCGGGGACAGCACCAGCTCGCCCTTCTCAGTGAGGTGCGCGTTGATGGTGGCGTGACCACCCATCACGACCCCTTCCCCGAGAGTCACCATCCCCGCATCGTTGATATTGTCCGTGTTCAGTTGGGCGCCCTTGCCGATCTTTGCCCCCATCAATCTGTAGTACACGTTGCCGAGGAATGAGGGTACAAGCACCCACAGGAAGAGCAGGGCAGAGCGGTGGAATATCATTGACCAAGCCCATTGGATTGTTGTAAACGACTCCAGAGGCACCCTGCCTTCATCGAGTCTGGGCCGTAATAGTCCACCCAGAAACCCACAGAGCAAGACCATGCAGATTCCCCAGCAGAGGTAGCCCAGACCGATCCCAATGCCCGTTCCTATAGCCTCCATTAGCAGACCCTCGCCGACCACGCGGTCCCTGATCCACATCACGATGAGATAGCCAGGAGCAGCCGAAATCCCCCAGATCACTGCGATGAACAGCATCACCAGCACAGACAGGACGTTCTGTATCAGATGGAAGCCCCGCATGTCACCCCTTCCCGCGCCCCTGTCACCTAACTACGACCCTAAAGCATCGTCTACGGCACCCTCAAGTCGTCGCCGGCGACGGCAGCGCCATGGCACAAGCATCGGGGATGCTGGGCGACGGCTCGAAGGCCGTCAAGGTCCACCATCTGGTCAAGGCCCCCGAGAACTCCGCCGACTCGGTCAGGATTCGCGAGTCATGGGACGCGACCGAGCCTGCGACTGTCTACAAGACTCCTGAAATACTGCCTGACGGAACACCGTGCACCGCTGCCACCGTGATCTTCCGCACTCGCGGCTGCGTCTGGTGGTGGAAGTCGGGTTGCACCTTCTGCGGCTACTTCAACGACGTGCGTGACGATGTGACCGCTGACGACCTGTTCGCCCAGTGGGAGGAGTCGAAGCGCAGGCTCGACGACTTCGAGGGCTGCAGCATGGTGAAGGTGTACACCTCCGGGACCTTCTTCGAAGACCGAGAGAATCCGCCCGAATGGCAGGAGGCCATTCTCAAGGAGACCCACGAGCGAGACCTGCATCTCGTAATCGAGGCCCAGGCGCAGATGTGCACTCCTGAGAAGCTTGCTTGGGTGGCCGAGCGACACCCTGGCTGCACTGTGGCGATAGGTTTGGAGGCCTACGACGACACAGTGCTGAGATTCCATGTCAACAAGGGATTCTCCACGAAGCAATGGCATCGCTCCATCGACATGCTGAGGGAGAATGGACTCCGTGTCAAGACCTATCTCCTGTTCAAGCCCCCCTTCATGTCCGAGGGCGACGCCCTCCAACACACCAGCAAGTGGATCAGTCAGGTCGCACCCCTCTCGGACGATGTCTCAGTCAATCCAATGAACATCCAGAAGCGAACCATCGTAGAGCGCCTATTCCGCAATCGCGAGTACCGCCCGCCTTGGCTGTGGTCGCTGGTCGAGATGCTTGAGCAAGTCCATGACGACGTCTTGAGAGCCGGCGCCCGCATCATAGTCCACCCAACCGCGGGAGGCCGGATCAGGGGCGCGCATAACTGCGGAGCCTGCGATATGGATATCGTCGCTGCCATAGAGAGATACTCGGTCTCAGGCGACATCGGCGAATTCGCAGGCTTGGACTGTGATTGCAAGAGGGTCTGGAGGACCGAGGTCGACAACGACCTGAGTCTGCCGACGCCTCTGGGTACTGGGGTCGATAGAAGGGGCTCCCCCGTCGACCTAGCTCGCGCACCTTAGCGCGAGGGACGAAGTCCCTCGCCCAATGCTTAAGGTGCAATCTCCGGTGGTAGCATCATTCCCATTGGGTCAAGGGTGAGGGACCAAGATGTCTGAGGGCAACTCTGAGGCGGTAGGAGAGTTCCTGCAAGGTGAGAAGGAACCGGCCTCATCCTGGGTCGTCTTGGCCTTCGGGCTAGTCACAGCCCTATCGCTCCTAGTCCTACATGGCATCCTCTATCCAGGACGGGAATTGCCGGTGATTTCAGAGATACTACCTGTGTTCGAGGGAGTTTTCGACTCCGGAATCTGGTTCTTTATCCTAGGTGTCATGCTGGGGGCTTTTGCGATAATAGCCACCATGCTGACGGAGGCCACCAGCGAGTGAGGGATTGCCATGGACGACGTTCTGACATCAATGGCGGTCTTTTGGGCCCTCATGCTGCTGACTTACTTCTTGATGCAGAACGGGCTGTCGATATTCAACGACGTCTCCAAGAGCATGGGGATGTTCATGCTCGAGAAGGCGCTTGGCCCGGGAATCGACCTCGTCGAGGGAAGACCTGGCTCTGCCTCGAAGGCTTGGATTATGCAAGGGCTGCTCTGGCTTTTGGCTGCCTCCACGCTGACTTTCGAAGGACTCTGGATGATGCATGACCCATTGGCACTGCACAGCCTGTCCGCCTGGGGCTACAACCCCACATCCGGTTCTCTCCTGTACGCAGGCAACTACGCAGCCCTCTACGGTGGTATCGGGATGCTTCTGATTGGCGCTGGACTGCATATTCTACCGCGGCTCGCCCGAACCGAACTCGCCAGCGAGAAGAACGCAGCGCTAGTCTCGTTTCTCTGGACCATTTCCGTGCTGGTTTTGGTGATAGGGGCACACGACTCCGAGGTACTGGGTATCAAAATCATCTTCGTTGGTACAGTGATGCAGGTTGTAGCGTTATTAGCCATCATAACCAATCAACTTCTGACCGTCTCCAAGCGCCAAGGCGCGCTAGCAATACCGGGATGGCTGATCATCTTCGGTCTGCTGGCGGACCCGGTAGCTACGGTTGCGGTATTCGTCTCTGGCTCCGTCG
This sequence comes from Candidatus Thalassarchaeum betae, assembly GCA_022447095.1. Taxonomy (GTDB): domain Archaea; phylum Thermoplasmatota; class Poseidoniia; order Poseidoniales; family Thalassarchaeaceae; genus Thalassarchaeum; species Thalassarchaeum betae_B. The sequence continues at coordinate 12,794 of JAKUUP010000009.1, read as the reverse complement.
AGACCGGTGTCGGCCAATGGCTTCTCGGGCACATGGTCGGTGGCACTTTCTTCTTCGCTTCAGCTGCCGGAATAGCACTCTACACATCATCCAGCGCCTCTGGTAACCCATTGTGGTCCAGATCACTCGCAGCCGCAGTACTAGTTGGCTCAATAGCCACCATCAACCCGATGGGTGACATCGACGGCAGGATGGCGGCAGACATGCTCGGGCTGAATTTCGGGGAACTCCTCGTGACTTCGGAGGACAATTTGGTCGCTGCCTTCCTGATGGCTCTCGCGACAATACCGATCATGGCTCTAGCTGCCAATGTGCTCATCACACTGAGAGGGGGAGATGCCTTCGTCGAGAACGCCGATTCAGCCGGCATCGCGGAACTGAACCTAGGGGCCTCGATGCTGCTGCCGCTAGCCATCGGTTCTCTGTTCATTCAATCTGATGCGTTCACAGCGACACCGGAGTTCTCCGGACTTGCTGGTACTCTACTGCTGATGGTAATCTGGTTGATATTGGTGCCATTCTCTCTCGGGGCCGCCCTGCATCTGTTCCCTACTGTGACTGGCAGGCATTTGCTGTCCCGCAATCGTGCCCGCTGGGCATTCTGGATGATGGCAGGGGGCGCCTTCCTCGGCCTGACGGTTACCATGATGGCTGATATGATCGACATGGCTCTGATAGAAGCTACCGTTGAGGACCCGAGCTCGCTGTCAGGTGAACTTCGTGTCGTCGGCGCAGTACTCTTCTACGGCACCGCCGTCGGCGCAGTGATGCATTCACTCAACGCTGTCAGTGGCCTGTTTCGTGGAGTCAAAGTGGACTCGGTCAGAGATACCTCAAGCAGCATCTCTCCGGAGTCGTACTCGCTCGCCTCCCCCACTTCCGTGCGCAGAATCCTAGCCGGGGGGGCGAATCTGGATACAACGGTGGTACCAGTTGGAGAGAGCGACGACGCCGGAAGCGCCACAGAGTTGTGAGCAGCCGCCCCGACCGTCACCTTGAGAGCGAGTGCCCCGGTTCACTTGCAGGGGATGCCATGCGGATAGGGCTGGTCGGCAAGCCGAACGTGGGTAAGTCGACCACGTTCTCCGCCATGACTGAGACGCCCGTCGACATCGCCAACTACCCATTCACTACCATCGAGCCTAACGTCGGAGTGGCGTGGCTTCCGCTACTCTCTCCCTGTGCATGCTCTGAGTTGCGTAGACGCAAGGAGACGGCGGGGCGACTGGAACCGACTTCAGATGACGACCCCAGAAAAGGCAGCATCTGCACTCCCAATTCGGGTTCTTGCAACGCTTACCGACGACTCGTCCCGGTAACTCTAGTCGATGTAGCGGGACTGGTTCCCGGTGCACACGAGGGTAAGGGCAGGGGCAACCAGTTCCTCTCGGATTTGGCTCGCTGCGACGCTCTAATCCAAGTCGTGGATGTCTCCGGTTCAACCGATATAGAAGGTAATCCCGTTGGAAGTGACGGCTCAGACCCCATCGAGGAGCACAGGTTCCTGATTGAAGAGATGGAGGCTTGGATTGTCGGCATCCTGAGCACTGGCTGGAAGCGTGGTGCGAGAAAGGTGCAGTCCGAGGGCGATCGTGCTTTGGTGGACTACGTCGTAGACCAACTCACAGGCATAGGAGCCACTGAGCAGCATGTCTCAGCCGGCTTCAATGCTGTACAATCCAAGCACCCCGACTCCGGGGTCCCGTGGACCTGGGGAAATGCGGAACTAACTGCGATGGCATCGGCGGTTCGAGCCGAGTTGTTCCCAATTTCCATTGCCGCTAACAAGGCGGACAGGGCCCACTCCGGCTCATGGGCCCCTCTGTCGGAGTTGATCAGCAGAGAAGGAAGCATCCTCCTGCCTACAAGCGCCGAAGCAGAACTGGCTCTGAGCAGGGCCTCGCAAGCAGGGCTGATCGAGCACAGTCCAGGGGAGTCCACGTTCGAAATCACCCCGGAGGGCGAGGAGAAACTCTCCCAGGCACAGAGGAAAGCACTCTCCTCGATAGCCGAGTCACTCGGCTCGTGGGAGGGCGGCGGCCTCTTCGGACTCCTTTCCCAAGTCGTATTCGGTACATTGAGCCGCAGAGTAGCCTACCCAGTCCAAGACGAGACCCACTGGGTGGACGGTGAGGGAAACATGCTTCCGGACGCTCTACTTGTGCCAGAGGGGACGACCGCCAAGGGACTGGCCTACGCCGTCCACACCGATCTCGGGGACGGCTTCATCCGCGCTGTCGACGCTCGCAGCTCGAGAGTCATCGGAGCAGAGCACGAAATCCAGAACGGGGACGTTATCAGCATCTACGCCAAGACGTGATCAGGTCTCGACCTCGACGACCGGCTCCAGCATGAGTTCGTAAGTCATCGCCGTCCATGTGATGTCGTATTCTTCATCGGAATCAACGAATCCACCTACGATCGGAGCCGTGCTGATATCAGCAGTGATGGTAGCAGCCCATGTCCCCTCTCCAAACCCACCGTCGTTCCACATCGAGCGGATCTGCCCCTCGCTCATGTCCTCGACAGTAATGTTCTGGCCTGTGTAATTGTGAGTCACATCCCACCTCATCGTGAAGCCGGAGTCGCCCCCCGAGCAAGGACCGCCCGCCTCTTGGTCCTCGAACTCACCCTCTGCTCCACTGACGTCACTGCTCCCGTCGACGCTGTCGGTGAACCCTGGCCCGGGGTCGTCGTTGTCGTTGCAGTCGACATTCAACTCGATGTAGCCGATGTCGAGCTCTGCCATCACATCGAAGAATGTGTCATGAGTGTCCCCATCACCGAGGACTTGGGACTCTTGCATGGTTATGGGAGTCTCGACGAAACCAACGGTCCACTTGCCCGACGGGCCAGACGACCCACCACCCATCATCTCGTCATCAATCAGTGACGGCATTATCTGGAAATAGATGGGGAAAGCGAGCAAGAAAGCAACACTGATGCTAAGCATGCGTATCTTGCGAGGTGTGTTGACTAGGTCCTCGAAGTCCATCGCTGTCCCGTATCGCGGTCAGCACGCCCCCTATCAAACACTCTCATCGTCTGATTCTAACGGACCCGTTCGCCAAACTACTCGTGACTAGTGGTTGTGCTCACTACCCTCATCATCGCCACTTCCGTTAACCGATTCATCCCAGCAGGAGTCCTCAAAATTAGTCTCCGCCCCATCTCCCTTCAGGCACGGGTGATGGTTGGTGAAGACGTCGAATTGGGTAAGCCATGGCTCGATGATCCATGCGTGGGTCATCCAGTAATCGTCCAGATGCACATTAGTCCCGCCCCTGGAATGGCACTCCTCGTCGGTGATGTCCTCACCGGCCACCTGGAAGCTTGAGTTCGTGAAGCATAGCATTTGGTGGACGTGCCACCAATCGTTGTCACCGGGGAAACCCGTTGGTGGGTTCTCGGAATCAGTCTTCACGTACCATGCGAATCCAACTAACTCTGCATCCTGCGCGTTGCTGGCGTACATCAGGAACTCCGGTTGACCGAAATCGAATACGTCATCCATCCTAGTGTCGGGGAATTCGGGGTCGAGAGAGTCGAAGTCGGCATCCATCGAGAAGTTCCCGAGCCGTACGTGATGTGTACCCATCCCTTCGACGTAGTCCACAGCCATGTGGAAACCGTCCCCTTCGGCGTCTGCGACTGTGGGCCACTGCATCGCCCACTCGATGGCATCCCCGAACTGCTCTGAGACATCGATACAGTCCTGCCATGACAGCATCCCCTTCGTCATCCCATGGTAGGCAGGGGCGAGGTGATCGCCGTGCTCTTGACCTTCGCCGTGACCGGTGCCCGTCGAGTGGCACCACCAGGGACGCATCGACATATCGACCTCGGAGTCCGCACAGCCGTCACTGGCAGTGGTTTCGTTAGCAGGAGTGGAGGGACACGAGTCGTCCGCGTCGGCGAAACCATCCCCATCGCCGTCCCGCTCGGTCGCACTACATCCACTCTCGTTGGGAATCTCGTCGGCAGGAGTTTCCATGCAGAGGTCGCCAGCGTCTGAGATACCATCTCCGTCTCCGTCTCTCTGACTTGCCGAGCAACCGCTGTCGTTCACCAGCTCATCGATTGGAGTCAGAGAGCATAGGTCGAGTTCGTCCGTGACCCCGTCCTCGTCCTCATCGGGCGGGCCGGCACAGCCGGCCAGCGGACCGCACAGCAGAAGCAGAGTCACCAGAGCGGCTCTGCTCCTCATGGTGGCAAGAAGGCTGGACGGATGATAAATCCATCATGTAACAGATTCGTCGCCCCGCCAATCATCAACATCGACTCTCTCACCTCGAAAAAGTACTCTGGAGCGACGGAACTCAGGTAGGAAATAACCGATCATCGAACGCTCGCCGAAACTCCACTTCCAAGGGCAACGAGGCAACGAATCACTCCATTCCCGTAACAAAGAGCCCCACTTCTCACCCTCTAATTGACGGGGGATCTCGAAGGAGACGGTCGAGAGTCTGCCGGCCGAGCCGGGGGTGTAGGACCAGGAGCGTATCGAAAGTCCCGCGGCCTCACCACCGTCCACAACCAGACCGAGCACCCTCGCCTGCCCCGATATGGGGGCCACAATGGCCCATCTGTGGACCATCCTCGATTCCTCGATGCGGCGCATGCTCCAACCACGCGACTCACCGAGCAGACGCAGAGCACGGACGGCATCGGTAGGGGCGATGCTGACGGGAATCTCAAGCAACCGGCTAGATGCCATCGTCTCGTCGTCTAGGCTCTCGCCCATAGCGGCTTCGCGTCACATCGTTCCTGTGCAGAATCATCCGAAGAGTGAGCCCAGGCCTTCAAAGCCCGCGCCATCATCTTCTTCCTCTTCCTCTGCAACTGCTTCCTCAGCCGGAGCCGCCTCAGCACCACCGCCACCAGCGGCGGCAGGGGCGGCCGAAGCCACAGGAGCTGCCACGGCGGTAGCCATGGCCTCACCTATGTCGACAGAGCCCAAGGACGCGACGAGCGCCTTCACACGGGCTCCATCAGCATCCACTCCAGCAGCGGTCAAGACCGCGCTGACAGCGTCTTCGTCAATGTTCTTCTCAGCAGAGTGCAGTAGCATTGCAGCATATACATATTCCATTTATTTCACCTATTTTTTCCAATCGAAGAGATAGCCCAGTTCATCGAACCCCGCTTACTCCTCTTCCCCCACTTCCTTCTCGGCTGATGCTTCAGCAGCACCATCCGAGTCAGCCGCATCGGAGGCGGCGGCGTCAGCACTATCAAGCGCTGAGGAATCTAATTGGCCAGCGATGGCCATGGCATGCGCGTTCGCGCGTGCGATGAATATGGATGCGGTATCATCGTTGACGACTCCCGCTTCGATGGCGACTGCCATGGCCTCGCTGCTGGCTTTGGACAGCAGGGTTGGTATGGTGGCAGTAGAGAACCAGCGGGTGTTACAAGCCAGATTGAAGGCGCCGGACGCCGCAGTCAACACATCGTTTCGAAATCCATCGGTATCGAGTCTGAGTGAAGAAGCGGGGAACAGGAAGCCGCCCTCTATCGCACCGGTCAAGATGAGTCCGATCTCAATTGGTGTAATCCCCAGCTTGGATAGCATGATTCCTAGATCACCATTAATCACATCGCCCTCGTTGACAACGGTAACAGTCTGCTGAATAGCGACCTTACCTCTGTCTATCTTGGCCGGGATTCCAACGGCGTTGAACTCGCCGACGATGGGACCCGGCCCGAATTCTGTCGGACCACTCTCGACGACGATGTCGATAGGGGCCAACTCGCCTTCCTTGGCGGCACGGCCCTGACGCGTCTTCTCCAACTCAGCGAACAACTCGAAAGCATTCAGCGAATCGGAATGGACTATACAAGGCTGGATAGCGCCCTCGAACAACTCCTCCAACTCCTCCTCGGAACGACCAGCCTGTTCCCAAGCGAGTTTGATCAGAGTCTTCTTCGCCATGGTCATCGTCATCTGCTCGCGCAGAGAACTGCGCATGTCGAGCATGTTGTCTGCAGGAACCCCGCCGATGTCCACGATACCAACTATGCCATCACCGCTGAGTATCTCGGCTAGTTCGGACACTCGGTCTTTCTTCCAAGGGGCTGCTTTAGACATCACTCAATCACCTCCACCTTGACGGAGGGACCCATTGAGGTCTTGATGTAGCAGGAGCGGATATTGCTCGCCCCCCGTTCCAACTTGCCCGTAACCCTGTTCCAAACGGCCATTGCGTTGGTAGTAAGGTCGTCGAGCCCCTGCTCGCGCGAGCCCACAGCGGTATGGAAAGTGATCCTGTCACGCGATCTGACGACCGCGGTATCCTTGAGTCCAGCAGCGATCATCCCAGGGTCAAGGTTTGGTGGGACAGGGCGCGGCATCTTGCCTCGGGGTCCCAATACCACTCCAAGGAATCTACCGACGGTTCCCATATGGGGGATTTCAGAGAGAAAGAAGTCACTCTTGTTGGCTATCTTACGGGCCTGCTGTCGGTTGCCAGCGATGTCCTCGATGGTGGCTGGATCAATGACGTCGATTCCTGCGGCTTTGGCTTTGGTAGCCATCTCGCCGCCGGCAAACATCGTGATGCGAATCGGCTTGCCCCTTCCGGAGGGCAGCCTAACTTCCTCCTGAATCCTGTTGGCGGGATTCTTCAGGTCGACGTCCTTGAGGGTGAATGCAATCTCGACGGACTCGACGAACTTGCGTTCCGGCGAGTCATCGAGCGCCTGTTGAATCGCCGTCTGAATGTTTTCCTGCATTTTACCACCTCTGCGGTCAACGAGGAAACCCTCTCCCGCAATCCGTGAACTCTCAATTGAAATGTTCGCTAAACTTCCCCTCACTCATTGCTTGCAGGGCATCCTTCGGAGTCATACCCTCAACATGCACTCGCATCGAGACGCAGGTACCCATGACCTCGCGGCAACGAGCGTACAGATCAGCGCCTGTCAGGCGGCCCTTCTGGTCCTCTGCAATCTTCTTTACCTGATCCATTGTCAGGTTCTCCGAAGCCTCTTCCCAGGAGCCGTTACACGTCTTCTGCCCCAGCGTCTGAATCACCTTGTGCGGCGTTTCGTTACGTGCAGACATTCGTGACAACCTCCTGTAAGTGCGCCCCGCCGACCTGCTTTCCATATTTGAGAGTGATGCAACGCCCGTAGGGCGTGCCTCAACGCTACTCAACGCGCTGAGTCACTCTAACCTGATCGGCGCGCACCGTCAGAGCCACAGGAACGGCCGCCTCGAAAAGCTCGACCGTAACCTCTTCCTTGGACTCGGTAACACGGGTTACGCGTGCAGCCTGTCCGCGGAAGGCACCGCCATGAATTTCCACGATGCAACCCTCTTCGATGCCGGCAGTAGCCGCCTTCGGCTCGAGGTAGGGTAGGACGTCACCCAAAGGAGACTCCCCGCCGAGCACCTTGCGACAGTTCTTCATTGGCGTGGTGGAGACCCCAACTCGCCCGATGAGTTTCTCGACATGGTGCAGAGCAGAAGCTTCGACGAAGATGTAGCCACGCATGAAGTGCGGACTGAGAACACCGAAGACCTCGTCTTGGATATCCCTGAGCGAACCGGTTCCAGAGAGCCTTGCTTGAATTTCCCTAGCAACATTCTGCTCCTGTCCGATAGAGGTCTTGAGGATGTACAGGAAAGAAGCAACGTCTCCGTACATGTCACGGATCTGAGGAGTGGCGTACTCCTTGTTTTGGATATCGCCGGGGTCGATCCATTCGAATCCCTTGTACAGGCCTCGTGCATCGATCTCGTCCACTCCGCTGACGAAGAGCACCGGAGCGACGTCTTGGAGGCGGTTTCCATAAGCGAGGCCTCGAGCGCCTCCAGTACGGACGTATTCGAGATTCTCTGCATCAATTCCAGTGACTTCGGTAATCCTAGCGATGACGGCGTCCAAATCTTCCGGATCTCCGACTCCGTAGATTCCGTCCCAAGCCCCGGGGAAGTCTGCGACTCCATCAGCTCGCTGCATCAGCAGGACCCTCTCCCCATTACGGATGTAGACAGTGAAAGCATCAGACATGTAATCATCTCATTAGTCGGTGAGCCAACCGAAGAAGGACGGGAAGGCACTATCCATCAACCACAGCATTACGAATCCGATGGCGCCGAGGATAAACATCCCGATACCACAGACTATCACGGTCTGGCGGAACTCCTGCTTCGATGGCTTCCTAGCCATCTTGAGGATTCGGGCGTAAGATCCGGTCTGGAGGCTACGAACGCGCCCCTCGATTCCATCTTGCCAGCCCTGCACAGTCTCCTCTATCGGACCGACATTGGAACTTTCGATAGCCATGACTAACCCCCAAAGCGACCCGGCGACCGACAGACCCCATTTAAGCACGCCGGGCGAGCCCTAAGGGGCTCGAAATCCATTGTCGACTTCATTCAGTTCACGAACTCGACCTTACGCTGAGTGAGGTTACGCATCTGGGTGTGCTGTGTCGCACCGTCGATCTGCTCACTCTTCACACCCGTCAGCACTAGCAGAACCCTAATCTGATCCCCCATCGTATCATCGGTGGTGGCACCCCAGATTATCCTAGCGTAGGGATTGATCTTGTCTCCGATCAACTTAGCGCACAGTTCTGCGTCCCCGAGTGACAGGGTGGGTCCGCCGACGACGTTGACCAGAGCGCCGCGGACATCGGAGATATCGACATCCAGAAGCGGTGATTCCAGAGCCTCCTCCGTGGCCTTCTCGGCGCTGCCTTCGCCCTTCGCCTCTCCAAGTCCGATCACCGCCACACCACCCCCATTTTCCATCACGGAGCGGAGGTCTTGGAAGTCAAGGTTGACCACACCCTCCTTGGATAGCATCTCGGAGACTCCGGCAATACTCCTCATCAGCAACTCGTCTGCGACGCGGAATGCAGCGTCTAGAGGCAGGTCTCGTACCCCGTCGACTTCGAGGAGGCGCTCGTTGGGAAGCACGACGACTGTGTCGCACACCTCCCGCAACCTCTCCAAACCCCATTCTGCATTCTGCTTCCGCAGAGACCCCTCCGAGAGGAAGGGATAACTCACCACGGCGATGGTCAGTGCTCCTGCTGAACGAGCCAGCCGAGCAACAACATGGGCACTCCCTGTCCCAGTGCCACCTCCCAATCCCGCTGTGATGAATGCCAGGTCGCAATCTTCGACCTCCGTATTGAGCGTCCGCTCTGACTCGTATGCGGCCTGCTCTCCCTTCTCAGGGTCGCCACCGGCCCCCCTGCCTCTGGCAGAGCGACCAATCAATACCTTGTTCTCGACATTGACCCGCAGCAGGTGCTGGGCGTCGGTGTTCACTGCCAGCCCCTTGACATAGGTCCCGTCGAACAACCCCTCAAGCTCGAGCCTCGCAACGGTGTTGGAGCCGCAGCCTCCGCAGCCAAACACCCGTATCTTAGGTTGCAGCGACTTGAGGAGGCTCTTCAGTTCCGCATCGTTCTTCATGTCGCCTTGGTCGCTCGGCCTGACGATGTTAGGGTCAAAAGCCGCAGCTCTCTCAACGATGTCCACAAAGCCGAGGCGAGTCATAGAGAGGATAACCGTTACCCCCCGCCTTCGGCGGGAGGGGCGTGTTTCAATGGGGACCCACACAAGCCGTCAGCCCAGCAACTGATTACGCGTCTTGATGAAGCGGACGAGGAAGGTGTAGACCCCTCCCCAGGCCGAGACGGCCAGAGCGGCGGTCATACCGTTGAGATTCGTGTTGCCCAGCATCAGCCAGTCGGCGTATTCGATGCCGCTGACATCGATACCCGCTCCTCCGGAGTATGCTTGCCAAGCGGCGGCGATGAGACAGGCGAGAGTGAGCACCATCCTGTCAGCCCGAGAGAAGCCGCCGTAAATCCTGTCGAGCCCTACCGATTGGGATTGCGTTCCCATGTAGGAGCCGAACAGGGTCAGGACAGCAGCAATGAGGCCAGAACTAAATTCGTCGACGAAGGCCACATTCATCCCTATGGCGATCACAAGGCCGACGTCGACGACCCTGTCGATTGTGTGATCGAGGAAGTCGCCGTACGGACTATCGACGCCTTGGTGCCGAGCCAGAGCTCCATCGAGAGCGTCCAGCACCCCGGCGAACATGATGAGCAGAACGGCCAAGCCGATCATCGTCGCGCCGTTGTTGTCGAGGCCGGCATCTGAGAGCATGTAGAAGGCCAAGAGGGCGACTACTAGGCTACCCCAAGTCAGGACGCTTGGGTCGAGATTGCCAAGTTTCTGCACGAGGGGCTCGATGGCCTTGGTCCAAACCCCCCTCATCTTCTCGAACATTCTCACTCCTCCATACGGGCTACCCAGTCAATCACCGAGCCCGGGCTTGCTGGCTTGAAGCCATCTGATATCCAATGCGACAGAGACTCGACGACAGAGGAGACATCGCTGTCCGTGGTGTCGAACTCGATCCACGCGGACCCCCTCTCGCGCTCGTTCCACGCTCCACCGAGCAACTCCCACTCGCAGTTGGCCTGTGTCTTCTCGGCTGAGTAACCTCTGCTTACGAGCCTCGCTTCAAGGATATCTGGCGAGCAGCGCAGCACGACCACGGCATCGCTGGGGAGGTGATGGGACAGATGACCGTCGATGATGACCGGATGTTCAGGCGGCGAGGACCATCCAGGTGCAAGTGAGTCGTGCAACATGTCGAGGTCGATGGACCTCGCTCCATCTGCAGGGTCGACCTCGCCCAGACATTCATGCTCGCGCGCTAAAGACTCAACTGAAACCACCGTGTACCCCCTTTCAGAGAGGTTCCGTGCTACGGTACTCTTCCCCGTACCAGGGGTACCAGTCAGAGCGAGGCGAAAGTCACCGGTCACAAGCCCCCCGGCCAGTAAGGAAGCCATGAATACTGCGCGTGGCCGGCGCAATATTGACCATCCTCCCAACCAGCCGCAGGTTGAGCGGCATGTCCGATGGCCACATCAGTTGGGTTCGCGCAATGGATCCCAGGGTCACCAAACTCAACATTCTACTCCTCGCCTTGCCAGCGACTTGCTACTACGCTTACGTGGAGCACGACGAATCCATGGCCTTCTTCTCATCGCTGGTGGCGATCATGCCGCTGGCTTTCCTGATGGGCAGGGCGACAGAGGAGATTGCCCTGAGGACCTCCGAGTCGGTCGGCGGCCTTCTGAACGCTACCTTCGGTAATGCCGCCGAGATGATCATCGCGTTCTTGGCCATCTACGCTGCGTCGCAGGCAGCCGTTGGCAGTTCGACCGAGTCCACCATGATACATCTGGTGCAGGCAAGCCTGATTGGGAGCATACTCGGGAACCTGCTGCTAGTCATGGGGTTAGCCTTCGTGTGGGGGGGAATCCACCACTCAGAGCAGAAGTTCTCGGAGACGCAAGTTAGCTCGAACGGATCACTCCTGCTGCTGGCTATGATGGTGCTGATCATCCCAGCGGTGTTCAATTCCACCGTCGGGGGCCAAGAAGGTGCTGATGGAGTGACCAATCTCAGTCACATCGCTGCAGTAGTCCTGCTGATTATGTACGGGCTGTTCCTGTTCTTCCAGTTCAGAACCCATGTCGAGTTGTTCGCTACGGAGTCACACGACCATGAGAATCCCGAGATGAGCCAACGCGACGCCATCATACTGCTGGTTGTCGCTACCGTACTGGTCTCATGGATGGCCGAGGTTCTAGTTCACTCAGTGGAGACCGCCGCCGATGAGATGGGCCTACCACACTTGTTCATCGGTGTCATCCTGCTACCTCTCTTCGGTAACGCAGCAGAGCACTTCACCGCCGTATCCGTGGCTGCCAAGGACAAGATGGACCTCTCGTTCGCGATCTCGATGGGATCGTCAACGCAGATAGCAGTCTTCGTAGCACCTATGATGATTATCATCGCATGGATTCTCGGAGTCCCACTCACATTCGAGTTCGGTATGCTCGAGACGGTATCGGCATTCCTCGCTGTGCTAATCGTAAATATCATCGCCTCAGATGGGAAGTCGAACTGGCTGGAGGGAGCTCTGCTTCTAGGCGCCTATGTCGTCCTAGGCGCGGCCTTCTTGTTCCACCCCTGAACATAAGTTACCCCCTGACTCACCTACAAGTCAATGGGTCTCATCTTTCTTTCTTGACAAATGGTCATTCAGATGACCGATCGGATCTAGATAGAATTCTCCAGAGATATGCGAATATTGCAATGAGTGCTATAGCCCAACCTGGAATGATTAGGAGTACGGCAATGAATGCCGCGACCTGTTCAAGCATGAAGTTGAGAGGAAGACCCTAGACTTCAACGGTGTGTTTCAGAGGGTAGTCTATGTTCGGTATTCGCGCTCTTCCAGATCGTTGTAGTAGTGCTTACCCAGTTCAGACCCTTTCTCGGCAACCCACTCACTGAATGAGATTTCTCCGAGTGGCTCTTCATCAGAGGCGACGAGGCCCTGCATCAATCCGCGAATCTCGCCACGAGTAATCACCATGTCCTTGAGGAACAGCCCCATGACCCAGCCAGCCAGCCAGGCCATGATTGCGGGCATCGGGAGTATCAGACGTCGCACACTCATGCTTTTGGCGATTAACTTGATGAAATCCTTGTAGAGGTAGGTTTCCGGACCAGTGGCATCGCGAGTGATATCATCGTCACGGGCACCCAGTTCGATTGCAATCCTCGCAACATCCCTAACATGGACCGGCTGTAGAGGGTAGTTCCCCCATCCGAACAACCCGAATACGGGGATGTATCGAAGCATCCATGCGATATTATTCACGAGCACATTCCTGCCTCCTCCGAACAGGACGGTCGGACGAACGATGGCATAGGAGATACCACAATCTTTGAG
>JAKUUP010000008.1 GCA_022447095.1 Candidatus Thalassarchaeum betae | reverse complement strand
GACGAGACGCTGTTCCGCCTAGCTGAGGAGAGGGGTCTAAATCCCGACATGGTGGCTTCGATAGCGCATGGACTCGGCTGGGAGAGCCTGTCCGTGCGCGTGGGGTTCGCAGCCGACATGGCCGCTCGCAATGCTGAGATGACCAAGGCGGCGGCCAAGGCCAAGGATAGGAAAAGCGTCATCGAAGTCCCGATTATTCCTGCCACCTTAGCAGACTACTACAGCGATACAAGCGCCACCGAATTCACCGCCGAAGTGCTACATTGCGCCTCACTTTCAGACGATGCAGTGGGGTCTCTGAACCTGTCTTCAGAGGTGCGTGGAGCGCCAACACACGCAGTGGTGCTCGACCGCACCCTGTTTTATCCCGAGGGAGGGGGTCAACTGGGCGATCAAGGCACGCTGACCCAGAACGGCGCGGTCGCCAATGTCGTCGATACCCGAGTCGAGAACGACGTGATTCTGCACCTCACCGATGCCCCCTTGAGCGGCGGCTCTGCCAGTGGCACGGTTGACTGGGAGCGCCGCAAGCAACTGATGGACCACCATACTGCCGTCCACATCGTCGGCGGCTCTGCCAGAGAGGTCCTAGGCCCCCATATCTGGCAGGCTGGCTCTAACAAGGGCGCTCGCTACGCGAGGCTGGACATCACCCACCACTCGAGGCTATCTAGAGAGGTACTGGATACCATCGAGGACAGGGCCAATGGGATAGTCGAGGCGAACCCTGGAATCGAGAAACTGGTTATGGACAGGGAGGACGCTGACGCGACGTTCGGTTTCGATATCTACCAAGGTGGTCCGCCCAAACACAGCCAGATTCGCATCATCAAAATCGGTGACTACGATACCCAAGCTTGCGGAGGCACGCATCACGACGCAGCCGGCGAAGTTGGGGAGTTACGCATCATCAGGTCGAGTCAAGTCCAAGACGGGGTGGAACGTCTGCAGATCGTGGCAGGGGAGACGGCACGCGAGCACGCCCGGCGTCAGGAGCGCCTTCTTGGAGAGACTTCGGAGATTCTCGGAGTGCAACCGGACGACCTGCCGCGAACCGTTTCTCGCTTCTTCGACGAGTGGAAGTCACAACAGAAGCGCATTGAGTCATTGGAAGCAGAAATAGTGAGACTGCGGACAGATGGCGGCGGTGATGCAGCGGTCGAGAAGGACGGTGTCAGATATGTGGTAATGGAATTAGGCGGAGACGCCAAGCAGATGATGGCGATGCTCGGTGAACTGACTCGCGATCCATCTACTCCCACCCTCGCAGTACTTGGAAGCCGGGAGGGCGGTGGAACACTCATTGTCGCTTCGACCGAGGACAGCATCGCAGCAGAGCAGCACAACGCAGTGGAGATCCTCAACGCAATAGCAGGCCACATCGAAGGAGGAGGAGGGGGCAGGCCCACCATCGCGCAGGGCGGTGGCTCGAACCCCGACGGCATACCAGACGCTCTCGACGCCGCCCGCTCTCTACTCGACATCTGAGCAATCTGCAATCCGTCGATTTGATGGCCAAACCTCATCACGCACGAGCGTGGTCGAACAGGTCGACGTCTCTGCCCGCGCGGCTGCAATAGAGTACGCCATCCGCGACGTTGTGATTCCCGCAGTCAAACTCGAGGCGCAGGGCCACGAGATTATCCGACTCAACATCGGCGATCCGCTGGCCTATGACGGACTTCCGACACCAAGCCACATGATCGCCGCCTTCAAGGCAGCTCTGGACCGGCAGGACAACGGCTACGGACCATCTTACGGAATTTCCGAGTTGCGTGATGCCATAGCCTCAAGCGAACGCGCGAAAGGATGGGACTGCTCCGCTGACGACGTCTATGTGACCCATGGCGTGACCGAGGCCCTACAGATTATCTTCGCTGCCTTCCTAGAGGAAGGCGACACCGTCCTAGCACCCGGGCCGCATTACCCCCCCTACATGGCCTACCCGCAGATGTTCGGGGGCACCACGGTCGAGTACCGGTTGGACCCGAACGATGGCTGGCGCATCGACCTAGAGGATATCCGCTCAAAGATGAACGACAGCGTCCGCCTGCTTGTTCTGATCAACCCCAACAACCCAACAGGCAACGTCGCCACCCCTGAGGAGGTCGATTCACTCATTGAGATTGCGAGCCAATGGCCCAAGTGCACGATTATCGCAGACGAGATATACGACGGACTGGACTTCACCGGTCACCAGTGTTCGGTCGCATCTCGCTCCGGGCAAGTACCGGTGATTACACTCAACGGAGTCTCCAAGGTCTACTTCGCACCCGGTTGGAGGGTCGGCTACATGGCTTGGCATGACCCTCTGGACAGACTGGGATTAGTCAGGGATGGGGTAGAGCGGCTGCTGCGCAGCCGACTTTGTGCTTCCACGCCAGCGCAGTATGGCTTCCTCGCAGGCCTGACTGACGAGACGGGCTGGCTGGAAGGCCATCGTTCCAGAATCACTGACAGGATGGGCTACTGCTTGAGGAGAATCGAGGCCATAGACGGATTGGAATGCGAGGCTCCCGGTGGAGCGTTCTACCTGTTTGTGAGAATCACGGACTCAGGCACAGTTGCCGACGACAAGACGTTCGTACTCGATTTGCTGCAACAACACCATGTGCTGCTCGTTCACGGCTCCGGCTTCTCGCCAGAGTTCGGACAGGGCCACTTCAGGATGGTCTGCCTGCCGCCTGTCGATGTCCTCGCCAAGGCGTTCGACCGCATCGAGGCATTCCTGGATGGATGACTGATGGGGATATTTGACTTCCTCAAAGAAATTTTCTCCCCCCTGGAGAGCCCAGAGGAGTTGGTAAAGGAACGCTGGATAGCGTTCGACGACGGCACCTACAGGGACATGCTTCAAGACTACGATGAGATGGCTTGGCGAGTAGGAGTGGGTTGGTTCGAGTCGTGGTTCCAGGGGCTTGAGAAGAGGACCGAGCAGAACCTCGGACGGCGCCTCGCACATGCCGCAGTGGAGCACGAGGAGTACATGATGGGACTGGGAGGATCGAGCATCCCTTCCGGACGCGACCCCGCATCCTGGTCGCGTACCATCCTGCACTGGGAGACGAGCGGCCTCGGAAGATTTGATCTTCTTGAGGACGGCGATGAGACTAGGATAACGGTCGAACTCCCTGCCTCGGGGCCCATATGCTCCGGACTCATCGCCGCAACTTGGGAGAAGGCAACGGGAAAGCGGCACCGTTTCCTCTGGTCGGAGAGTGCAGGCGATGGATTGATCATCACTCTGACACAAGACGACACACAGGTCCCTAGGCCGAAACCCCTCAGTCCGAGTTGGAATAATCAAGGCTCTGGTGCTAATATCATTCCAGAGACGAACGATGAGATGTGGCTGGATATGCGAGCCGATTCTCCCGGTCACTGGTCGATAATGAACGAGCGCAGGATGTTCGTCCTTCTCGACCTAATACTGCGCTTTGAGGAATACTGCATCCCGTACCTAGATGGCAACTGTGGTGTAAGGTTTGAGGACTACTCTTGGGGTGGCTTGGATGAGAAGCGCTCCGCGTGGTGGACTGCTGCTGCCGATTCGGCCAGAGAAAGATTCGTCTCGGAGGGCCATCACGTTCTAGTCCGCGAGCATTCCGATTGGGGCAGTATCGCCCGTCGGCATTTGTCTTACCACGGACTCGGGAGAATTGAGTCGACAAAGCAGACCGACGAGCACGGAGGAGTCAGTATGATTTTCTCCACAGTGTTCCATCCAGCCATTGTAAGTGGAGTACTGCTCGGCTGCTGGGAACGAGCTTACGGCAGGAACGGGCGCTCCTCGGTAGCTTTCTTGGAAGGCAGAACGACGCTCGAATTATGCTCTTCAAGAGAGATAGCTTCCTGACTTCGGCCGCTCAGTGGCCGTGAAACATTATATTGGTGCCCAATTTCACTCGGTCGGCCCCCTTGGGGGCCGGGTGTGTATTCATGGCTCTCAATCACAATCAGTATGCTGTTCTCGCAATCACAGCGACGCTGTGTCTGGCCGGATTCTACACCATCATTGACGCCGGCCTTTCCACCACCATATCTGGCGGCTTCGAGTCAGCATCGGGCGACATTGAGTCCGGTGACGACACCCACGTCGGTGGAGAGGACTTCGACGGCGACGGGCTGCCGGACCGGATGGAGCAGACTCTCTACGGAACCGACTGGAGGGAGGCCGACACTGATAACGATGGACTAGACGACGGATGGGAGATAGCCAACGGACTGGATCCTCTCGACAACGGAGAGCCCGACATCAGCGAGATATCCTTCAACGCCCCTGACAACGAGGAGGACACCGGAGAGCAGAATGAGACCTTCCCCAATCCTGACAACGGACCCTTCGGAGACCCAGATCGTGACGGCCTGACAAATACCGAGGAGATGCTCCTCGGCACCAACCCCAATCTGAAAGACACCGATGGCGATGGTCTGAACGACCGCTGGGAGTCTGAGTACACCTTTGTCGTCGAGACTCCTACGGGGTCAATTACCCTACTCGATCCTCTTGACGGCAACTGGGACTGCTATCTGCTGACTCCCGAGGCACAGGGATTGATCGAGCAGGACATAGGCTCGTCCGAGTGGGAGGAGATGGGTAGCCAGTTCGGCCACTCGTGCGACGCACTACTGGACCTTGAGCAACCAGAGCCCGACAGCCTGCGCAACTACGTCGAGGAGAGGTATGATACTAATCCACTTGAAGAGGACAGCGACGGTGACCTCATCGCTGACAGATACGAGATTGCCTACGGACAGATCCAATTGGGCGTCCACTGCGGCGTCCCTGTGTTCGGCACTCTGAATCTCCAAGCACCGTACACCGATTTCATGAGTGGTCACGGTGACCGGACTTGGTTTGAGCAAGACATGGACAACGACGGCCGCCTCAACGGGCCCGGGGACTGGGACACTGATGGCGACGGTATGCCCGACGGCTTCGAGTACTGCTACAGCCTCGATCACTCGGGCGCCCGCTTCCTCAATCCCGCCAACGCAACCGACGCCTACGGCGACACAGACGAGGATGGACTGAACAACGTCGAGGAGTATGAGGTTGCCTACACCTGGGGTCCAGAGAACTTCACCAGCCCACTAGAGTTCGACACCGACAACGACGGCATGCCTGATGGATGGGAGCATCTCAGTGGAATCCACCCTAACGATGGCAGCAACGCTGACGACGATCCCGACTTCGACGGCTACGACGCCGACGGTGACGGGGGCGTGCGGTACTCAGGGTTGGTCGGCGTGACCACCGTACACGCAATCTCGGTCGAGGTCGGTGATTATGTACAAGTCAACAGCACCATCCTATGGGTCAGAACGGTCCAGTCGAGTCAGTACGTCAATATCCCAATTAAGACCCTGATCGCTGGATGGGTCTACTCCATCAACGTCGAGATTGACCAGGAAGTCATCAGCCGTCTGCAGGACCTCGCCGTAGTCGTCGAGGAGAACGAGCGCTTCACCAATCTCGATGAGTACAACGCCAGAGACAGAGACAACGATGGCTTCGTCGACGGACGTTCTACCGACCCACTGGTAGCGGATACCGACGCAGACGGACTCATCGACGGCATCGAGGTAATCGGCTGGACCATCCGCATCGTCGACCAGGGTGTGAGGGACGTCATAGTGAGGAGCGATCCGGGTGCCTACGACACCGACAGGGACGGCTTGTCCGACGCTACCGAGTACTACGAAACTTTCACCAACGCCACCGACAGAGACACCGACAGTGACGGACTCGAGGACTTCACCGAGGCCATGGATGGCTTCGTATGGAACGGTTCAGTCTACTACACCAATGCCTCCTCCCATGATACCGACTTGGATGGTCTTTCTGACGGAGAGGAGGTGGTGGATGGTCTCGACCAGTACATCACCCACGCTAACAACGCCGACAGCGACGACGACGGGCTGTTCGATGGTAGTGAGGTACTCAACATTCCTCGGCCTTGGCAGGGTGCCACCAATCCTCTGAACAACGACACTGACGGCGACGGTCAACCCGATGGATGGGAGATGCAGGTCTTCTCTGTCCAGCACAACACGAAGAGCCACAGCCTCTGGATCAGCGTCACGAATTGGCTTCCGCCGGGCTGCGATTCGATGATCGAGTGTGGACTCGGCCCGGGTGGCTGGGTCTGGAGCAGTTACCTTTCGGGCTTCTCGACCTCTGGGGACCGAAACGGAGATGGCGACATGGATCCGAAGTTTTTCTTACACGAGATGAATCTGTCAGGATTCACCGTGCCTGCCAGCGGACGATGGGCCATCAATCCAGCTTGGGGATCCATGCCGGACTCGATGTTCGACATCGATAATGACACTCTGATGAACTCTCTGGAGGCCCCCGACCGCTGGGACACCAACCCTGTGGACGACGACACCGATGGAGACAAACTCCCTGATGGCTGGGAGGTCGATTATTCCGAGATAGCCCTCAGTTTAGGACTGGTCGACAACAATACCCTGAGTGCTGTCGGAGCCCGTGGTCCGATGGACCCGAAAATGATCGATTCCGATGTCGACGGCATCGACGACGGCCAGGAGGACTTCGATGGAGACGGACTTAACCGAACTCACCTGATGAACCGATACTGCCCCGGCTGGGACAACCCTCAGAACTCCGAGTGCCATATCGACCCGACCACAGAAGGCGGTCAGAGGTTCTACGACGACCTTGAGAACTTCACCAACTACGAGGAGTTTGAGAACGGCACCAATCCCGTCGATCCGGATACCGACGGTGATCAGTGGTTCGACGGCTCGGAGGTCTATCACCAGGATCAGGACGGCGACGGCATGTGGGCTGGATGGGAGTACTACTTTGGCTTCGATCCGTTCGACCCAGCAGACGCTAACATCGACTCAGACGGCGACGGCTACCTAAACAAGTGCGAGAACAAGTGGAACACCAACCCCAAGTCGGCGGTCAGTTTCCCCAGTCAGGGCGAACTCTGCAGCGACTTCGACTGACCCCTGCATTCTTGCGCTATGCGCCTCTCGGACAGCGGGGAATAGCGTGTCTTGGTGGATTCTTCCTACCACTGCCGACATAGGTCTGCGCGCATTCTCGATAGATGTCCCGGGGACTTTTCTCGAGGCGACCATGGGTCTGCAGTCGATCCAACTGTCAGATAATGGTCTAGCCGCACTCGACACACTACCAAGTTCGACCGGCGAATGGGCCGTTCTTGCGCCCGAAGGGGACTTTGAGCGCGGATTGGTGCGCTGGCTCGATGAGGTTCTCTACCGTGGCTCCGCCGAAGGCCAGTGGCTGGTAGATGCGGTGATAAGGATAGACGGAGATAGGATCGAGGCGCAGGCCTCATGGGTCGACTCGGACCTCGTCGAGCGCGAGATTGAGGTCAAGGCGGTGACTTTGCACGAGTTGTCATTGCGCGAGGTTGCAGCCGGTGAGATGGTGTCCGGAATAGAGCCCGACATACCGACCTTCGAGGGCCCGGGGTGGATGGCGCAAGTCGTCTTCGACATTTAGCTCAATGCTTTTTCCTATGTGCGTATTATTCCTCGACGTTAAAACGCTCGTAGACCTCGTTGCTGGTCTCTGACACTCGGATGAAGGTCGTGCATTTGGGCAGGTCCTTGATTCTGCGAGCACCCACGTAGGAGCAGGCGGACCTGACTCCTCCGAGGATGGACTGCACGGTGACGCTGAGCGAACCTCTGTATGGCACTCTGACTTCCTTGCCCTCAGGAGCCCTGTGTCCGGCGATCTCGCCGTAGTGCGACTCCATCGCCTTTGCTGAGGACATGCCGTAGAACGACTTGTACATCCTGCCGTCGCCATTCTTGATCAGTTCGCCACCCGACTCGTCGTGTCCCGCGAACATGCCCCCCAGCATGACGAAATCTGCACCCGCGGCGAAAGCCTTCGCGACATCACCCGGCGAGGAGCAGCCACCGTCAGCCATCACATGTCCCAGCAGACCATGCGCGGCGTCGGAGCACTCCGAAATGGCGGACAGCTGAGGGTAGCCCACACCAGCCACCTTCCGGGTCGTGCAGACAGAACCCGGACCGATACCGACTTTCACTATGTCTGCACCGGCGAGGATGAGGGCCTCGGTCATCTCTCTGGTGGCTACATTACCGGCGATGACGATCTTACTAGAAAACTCGTCGCGAACCCGCTTGACGAAATCAAGAAAAACCTCGCGATATCCGTTGGCGACGTCTATACAGATTATCTTGATGCCGTCATTGGTCGCCATCTTGCGACGTAGCAACTCAAAACTCTCGTCTGTAGAGCCGCAGGTCACTGCGACGAAGCCAGGATCTATCCCGTCCTCCCATGCCAGCGCGCACTCGCGAGTCGAGTAGAACTTCTGTAGGCAGGTGAGCATTCCATGCTTTTGCAATTCCTTAGCCACCGGGAACAGTCCTGTGGAGTCCATGTTGGCCGCCACGATGGGCACACCACTCCAAGTTTCGTCAGAATGGCGGAACTTGAAATCCCTAGACAGAGTCACATCAGATCTGGAAACCAGCGTACTGCGCTTAGGTCGTATCAGGACGTCATCAAAGGTCATTTTCACATCATGCTCTATACGCATTGAGACCTTACTACGCCAACGAAGGACCACTTAAGACCGTTATGAGAATCAAAAGTGGTGCTCGTGCCGGGATTTGAACCCGGGTCGACGGATCGAGAGTCCGTCATGATGGACCGAACTACACTACACGAGCGTGATTCCCGGCCACCAGACATCCGCTTAAGAAAACAATGTCTTGAGAGCCTATTGGGTTATTCTTTCACTTTCACTTTCACCTCTCGGGACTATTGCCTCGCTTGATATGCAGAAGTCGAGACATACCACCATGAACAGACAAACGAACGACACAGCGGCGCTCCTCTACAGGAAGCGTCCAGAACCATGTAGGGTGGTCTCTCTGGCGACCCTACGAAGAACGAAAGGGCCGGTGCCGAAACCAGCGTCTACCACGCTGGTCAGTTACTCTGGAGTAGTCTCTGAGGCCGATTCCTGGGGCCCGATGCCACGCGTAGCCGCACCGATCAACGTCAGCCCATCGAGTTGGGCTGGACTGCGCGAGAGGCTGCGTGCCAGTCAAACTATCCAGACGGCGGTGGCCTGATGTCTAGGACGGGACGCCTCCGCGAGGAAGTAAGAGTCTACCTCGAGGAGAACGACACCGCCAACACCGTCGAGATATTCGATCATCTGAATGGCAGGTTCCGTTGGGGGGCCACGATGAATCAGGTTGGTAACATACTTGCCAAGGACAGGAGATTCTCCAAGGTCGGACACGTCCGTGGGCAGTTCCGCGGCAGCACCTACACAGTGTGCGTATGGGGCCTCAGTCAGCAAGCCGCTCAAGCTACCGCCTAGTCAGGGAAGCAATGAAGGCCCAAGGGCTTTGAGTTGAGGCGTGAGCAGTAGCGGTGCGATGAGGGACTGGTCAGTCTTGTTCAGAGTTGGCAACTCGACTGTAGGGGTACTAGGGGTCTTTCTGGGGGCTATGTTAGCCCTAGGGGGACTGCCTGAGGGCAAACTCGCGCTGATAACCGTCCTACAAGCCGTTTCGGTATGGAGCTTTATGTGCTCGTGGAACGCGTTGAACGATTACCTCGATCTGGAAATAGACCGCGTCAACCGCCCCGACAGACCACTTCCCTCCGGTGCAATTTCGGAGACCACCGCAAGAAAGGCAATAGCCCTGATGATGGCGATCTCAATACTCTCGATTGTCTGGGCGGCTGTGACCGCGAGCGGTTTGGAAGGGGGGATCGAGGGGTGGTATCCGGCTCTCGCGATATGGGCGGGTGCGTTGTTCCTGCTTGCGAACTACGAGTCTGCAGGCTCGTTCAGCTTGCGCCTCAAGGATAAGGGCCTACCAGGAAACATCGCCATCAGCCTCTCCGTTGGAATGGTCGTGCTGTTTGGTGCCGCAGGGGTTTTCGAGCCATTCAGCCACCGTGCGTGGGCCATATTCTCCGTCGGAGTCCTGTATACCCTCGCCCGGGAGATAGTCAAGGATGTTGAGGACATGGAGGGGGACGAGGGAAGGAGCACCTATGCTATGCGAGGCGGACCCCAGCAAGCACGGGCCGTCGCTTGGGTGCTGCTGTTGCTGACGCTGGCCGCTATCTTACTGTCCTTCACAATAGGGGTATTCCCAGAGCATCATCTGATTGGGGCGGTTCCGGCTGTCGTCCTTCTGCTGATGGTCAAGCCAAAGTTGGTACTATTTGAGGACCGTGCTGCACAGCAATTAATCAAGAAATCGATGTATCTAGGCCTTGCAGCATTCCTAGTAAGCGCTCTGCTGGCCTAGTCACTCAAGGTCGCGGTAAGTGTGCCATGCAGCCTCATTACAGAGGTAGGTGAGCAGAGACATCTGAGCCCACATCCTGTTCTCAGCTTGGTCGAAGACGACACTGTTAGGGGAGTCGATGACCGCATCGGTCACCTCCTCGCCGCGATGTGCTGGCAGACAGTGCATGAACAGGTAGTCAGGGTCAGCGTGTGAAACAAGTTCTTCGTTGACTTGGAAACCCCTGAAGGAGTCTACCTTTCCCTCTATGTGCTCTTCTCCCATCGAAACGCAGATGTCGGCGTAGATGACCCCGGCACCGCTCACGGCTTCGATTGGATCGTTAGAACCGCTGATGCTGGAGCCCGTGTCGGAGGCGATGCTGCGAGCCCTCGAAATCACCGACTCATCAGGCTCGAATCCAGCAGGGGTAGCGTACGAGACATCGTGTCCGAGCGCGACGCCGGCGAGCAACAGGTCGTGAAACACATTGTTGCCATCGCCAACCCAGGCGATGTGCCCGTTTACGTTCTCGCCGTGTTCGGTGATCGTCATCAGATCTGCCGCTGCTTGACAGGGATGGTGCAGGTCAGAGAGGGCGTTGATTACTGGAACAGTGGCGTGTTTGGCCAGTTCCTCCGCGTCGCCGTGCCCGAAGCACCGATAGGTGATTCCATCGAGGTACCTGGAGAGGACTGCAGCAGTGTCGGCGATGGATTCGCTCTTACCGAGTTGGATATCATTCGATAGCAGAGTAAGTGGCTGACCGCCGAGCCTGCTAACACCTACTTCGAAAGAGACTCTGGTTCTTGTCGACGGCTTTTCGTATATCGATCCTATCGACATCCCGTCAAGTGGTTTGAAGTCGTAGTTGATATCGCTCCCGTGCTTGAAATTGATGCCCCAGTCGATTAGGCCAGCCAACTCATCGCTCACATCGTCGATTGCCATCAGGTCCCGCTTGGAATCACTGTCGCTCATACTCTATGTCCCCTGCAAATCCGTCTCTAGAATCAGCCATACCACCGAAGATTGTCTGAGCGAAGGTAAGCACATCTGCAAGCCCTTCCTCATACTCACTCGATAGAGGAATCAAGCCGGGCTGTATCGACGCGTGCTGCATCATTCTGAGCTGGCCTATGGCGAATTCGGCTCTCTGACTACCGGACTCGGTGTCCAAGGCCTGCTGGGCAGACTCCTCAAACAGCGCAGCCTCGAGGATATCGAGGTTATCGCCCCAATCCATCACCCGCTCGAGTGCCTCTGGCTCTAATAAGTCGGACTTGGAGAGGAAGTTCGCGGTTGGGAGGCCTAGTCTGAAATGAACGATAGCCGATAGCAGCATCTGCGAGACAAAGCCGCTCGGAGTCTGTGAGAGCATCGGGTCGAAGAGGAATATCAGGCAGGCCCGACCTTGGCCGATCACGTTGACTAGGTGGTTGGAGGCTTCCCTGAAAGCAAACAACTCCACTTGGCCGGGCGTGTCGACAATCAGCATATCGCACGACAATCCCTCAATCTCGTTGAAGACCTCGTCAGCCCGGGACGCCACTAGGTCAGCGGCTAGAATCTGGGCTCCGTTAGGGCCTAGCTCGTACTCCACCATGACGTCGGACAGGGACACTAGGTCTCTGACATCGAACTCCGTGTCGTAGTCCACTTTCTCGGCCCCAGGGTCGAGGTTGATTGCTAAAACATCAACCTCTAGAAATCGCCCCCATCTTTGGAAGGCCGTCACTAGAGAACTCTTCCCCGCCCCTGCGGTACCGACGACGAATAGAACCGGGGGGGCCGTTCCGTCTTGACTGCTCACACTCTCGCCCGAAGGCGAGAGAACTTCAACCATTCGCGACGCCCTGTCTTGACTGTGTGGCGGACAAGTAATGGTTATACCAATCCAAGCCACGTCCGTGGCCACCCATCGGGGTGTTCGCGCCATGTCCGAAGAGCCTCCTCCCTTCCCTCCCGGATTTCCTCTCCCTCCTCCTCCACCTCCTCCACCGGGTTTCGAGGAAGAGGAGGATGACGATTCGGAGGATACGCCATCAGCTCCTCTCTCTTCTCCGCCGGGCTTGATGGAGATAGAGGACCGGGAGATTTCCGATGAGGCTGATGGGGAACCCGACGAACCTCCTCCTCCGCCGCCCGACTTCGGTGTCCCGCCATCCAGTTCCGAGCCTGATTATCCCCCTCCAGTACCTCCTAAACTGAGTTCTGACGAGGAATCTGCCTCCTTGGATGATTCCTTAGCAGCATTAAGCATTCCCGGAGATAGAAAAGAGGATGACGAGATTGATTGGTCCGAACCAGAACCCTCTACTGACTCATTGGATGAGGATGAGGACTCTGCTATCGCCGACGCCCTATCAACCCCGGTAATCGCTCCTGCTTCCTCTCCCAATCTGAGATCTGCCAGCGAGGTGGATGCAATTCCAGGCGATAAGTTGCATGCCACTCTGAGCGAGGTGGAGAACTCCACACTGAACCCAGATGGCTCAATCAGGAGACAGAGCATCGAGGGCGAACTGATACTACGGAACGCGAGCAAGAAGCACAGGGCCTGGGACATCGAGGTTTTGCTGTCCTCGACCAGTGATACAGACATCGGAGGTAGGTCGATTTCCGTGAGAGAACTAGAGGCCACCGAGGACACGGTGATCCCGTACTCAGCCAATGGTCCACGGATGTTGGTCCTGAAGGAGACAATCGACACCAATCCAGAGAGAACTCAGGAGAATAGCCTGTCTTTGGTCTTCTCTGAGGAGGAGCAGGAAATCGA
This sequence comes from Candidatus Thalassarchaeum betae, assembly GCA_022447095.1. Lineage (GTDB taxonomy): Archaea > Thermoplasmatota > Poseidoniia > Poseidoniales > Thalassarchaeaceae > Thalassarchaeum > Thalassarchaeum betae_B. Next base: position 38,805 of record JAKUUP010000008.1, on the reverse strand, counting down.
GATGCAGATTGTGATCGAGAACGTCTCTCCTGTACCTCTTTTGGAGGTAGAGGTAAACAGGACATTCCCTGATAACTTCAGCATCCCGGACGGCCCTGAGTACAATGTCGACGAATTATCAATCTCTTGGGATATCGGCAGACTCAACGTCGGTGAGAGCAGGACACTCTCTCTCTCACCGAGAGTAACCACCGGCGGAGTAGACAAGATTTCAGCCGGAGTCGCATCTGCGAACTACGCTGCTGAGGCGACGGCATCGAGAGCTGACTTCGAACGTGTGTCCGGCTCCACTCTGCACATGATGAGGGTCGATAAGGTCGAAGATGACAGGCCCGGAATCTGGCACTGCAAGTCCGTCTTTGAGAACAGATCCTCCTTTGTAGTGACATTGTCGGGAGTGACTGTTTGGCTTTCTGGCAGGGATAATCCAATCCTAGACGTTTCTGACCTCCGTCAGGACGTCCCCCCTGAGGGAAGTTGGAGTTCTATGGAGAAGAGAGTGGAGGCTGACAGCCCCAGTTTCACCCATGAGTTCAGGTCTTCGATACTGCCCCGAGTCTCCGTCGGGTCAACCGGTTCGATCGACTTGAAGGAGCAGGAGCTGACTGTTCTGGATGCAATCCTTCTCAAACAGTATGACAAGTCCAGGATCAAGTCGTTTGTGCCTTCCGATATCGAGGCGACGATATCTATTGAGAACAACGGCTCTGCCCCAATCAATGTCATACGTCTGATGGATGACGTCCCCGGTGTCTTCGATCCTCCTTCGCACGAGAACGTGAGCATAGAGATAGAAGGTACAGACCTCAATGAGGAGCAGTACATGATAGAGGTGATTGATGGGGTTCAATTGGAAGAGAGAATGATATCCCCCGACAATGCAGGTCATGGTTTGAGAATCACTGTCGGAACTTCAGCGCCACTCGGTCTCCAACCCGGCAAAACCATGGTAATCAGGTATCCGCTTCACGCCCCCGACCCCTCTCCTGCCAACGAGTTCCTAGCAGCTCCCATAAGGGCCGACTTCGGCTCTGAGAAGTTCGGTCCTGTGGCCACTAGGGAAGTGGCGAGGCCACCTCAGATGCGAGTCGTCCACCGCCGGAGGAACATCAGCTCCGGGAAGGAGGTTTTCCCGGCTGGTGGTGCGGGCAGATACGAGATCCTGCTGGTGTTCGTCAACAACTCCGACAGCGCGCTAGACGAACTAACTCTTCATGATGTGGTCCCTGGTACATTCTCTCTTGAGAAATCAACTGTGCGCTCTTCAGTTGACGGTGAGCGGGATGTGAAACTGAAGAAGGAATCCGCTCCGGAGGGGATTCACATCGAGTGGGGTATCGGCAGGATTGAACAGAGCGAGAGGATTGAGGTGACATACGAGATTCAAGGAGATCCCGAGTCCGAGTACAAGGTCTCTGACGCTCAGGACTTCCATGGTGCTACTTTCGGCGACGAGGTTGACGAGGAGCCTAATCTCCCAGAGTGGGTGGATCCGCAGAGGATCCCTGAGATTCCAAGGCAGCCCGAGTTAAGTCTAGAACCTGCACCAGAACCAGAGGATGAAGGGCCCCCTGAAGAGGAGCCAGAGGATGAAGTACTTCTTGAAGAGGAGCCAGAGGATGAAGGACTCCTTGAAGAGGAGCCAGAAGATGAAGAAGCATCTGAGGAACCCGAAGGCGCGGTCTGTCCGATATGTGGTTCTGAGGCAGAGATAGGCGCTTCAGTGTGCGTTGTCTGCAGTTATTCGTTCTGAAGTGGAACCGGCTGGACGCCTATGGCGTCCACCGAAGCGTTCATCCTGTTCTGGTTGAGCGAAGGTGCATGGCGTCAGCGGGCACCAGCAGCGACTCGCAGGCCGAGGCCATGTCCTCGATGATGATGCCGATGCTCTTCCTGATGCTGATGATGGTGGTGCTGATGCTCCACCCGGGACTCCGCGTGGGATTGGCCGATGGGGCGGGCTATGTCCTCGTACCACTCCTTCCTTTCCACTCTGCCTACTTCGTTCCTACAGTGTTCATCGTCGGCTCCAGCATTATGGTCGTAAGCACCATCATTCGGGCATTCTTCATGGATCCATTGACTCAGGCTCACTTCACTCACCGTCAGGGCCAGATTCGCAAGAAACTCAGAGATGCGCAGATTGCCCGAGACACAGCTAGGGCGGACAAGATACAGAAGTTGCAGATGGAGTTGATGCCTGAGCAGATGGCAATGCAGGCAGCGATGATGCGACCGATGATGTTCACAATGGTTTTCATCATCGCCATCTTCAGTTGGATGGCCAGTGAGGTCGAGACCTTCAGGGTGGCATTCGTCAGTCTTCCTTGGGCGCCGATGTGGTCATTCAACGACAGGGTGATGTGGATTTTCCCAGCTTGGATTGCCACGTACATCACGATGAGCGCACCGTTGGGCCGAATCATCGACCGCCACATCAAACTGTACCGCTACCGTACACACCCGCTGGTCGTCGCGGGAGATCCCATCCCCGAACCCCTACTGCATCTACTTGAGGAGGAGAAGGCCAAGACAAGCGACGACATGAGGATCCGCAGGGCCCAGCGCAGAAAGGCCGGGCCGCGCAAGACCGGACCTCAAACTGCTGCGACAGCGCAAAGGAAGGGCGGCAACGTGCATTCGACCCCGCCTAAGTCGGGGACTACCTGCCCCTCATGTGACTCTGACATGGTCTTGAGGACCCAAAAAGGCAGACTGAGATGTGAAGTGTGTAGGAACGAGTGGAGGTGAGGTAATGCTCAGACTCACAGTCAGCGGGCCTCCTGGCAGTGGCACCTCGACCCTAGTGAGCAAGTTGTGTGAAGATCGGGGATGGTCTTCTGTCAACGGGGGTGAACTCTTCAGGAATGAAGCCTCTCAAAGGAGCCTTTCAGTTGAGGAATTCAGTGCTTTGTGCAAGCAGGATCTCGACGTCGACCGCTCACTGGATACGTTGCTAAAGCAAGTGTTGACCGATCCTGACGCCCCCGAAGTCGTAGAGAGTAGGTTGTGTGGTTGGTGGGCTTACCAACTCGGTCTGAAATGCCCTAGGGTTTGGATCGCGGTTTCTGACGAAGAGAGAGCGAGGAGAATCCAGAACCGAGAAGGTGGCGACTATGCCACCTGTCTGACCTTGTCTCAGCAGAGGCAGAGAGACGACATGGCTAGGTACCGCACGTTGTACGACATCGACCTGAACGATATGACGCCTTATTCTATCGTCGTCGACGCCGACGTGGCCGGCGCCGACGAGGTATTCCGCATGGTGAGTGCCGAACTGATTGAATGATGTGGTTCTATGGGCGACAGCGATTACTGGGAACTGGCAGACGCATCGACCAATCCCGACTTCGGCTCAGACCCCCGGGAGCGCTCGCTGGACCAACTCCTAGCTGCCGGTATAGTCCTCGTCGAGAAGCCGCGAGGTCCGTCTAGTCATCAACTGGCTGCTTGGGCCCGTGAATTACTCGGAATCAGCAGATTGGGGCATGGGGGGACACTCGACCCCTTTGCTACGGGGTTGCTGACTTTACTCTGTGGCAAGGCGACGAGGCTCACAGAGTTGACCCTCAAGGCCGACAAGAGGTATGTAGGGGTCCTGCGCTTCGGTCGTGCTGTGGACGAGGCAGAACTTGAGGCAATACTGTCAGGTCTTACGGGAGTGATATACAACGTCCCGCCACTGGAGTCAGCGGTCAAGATTCAGGTTCGGACTAGGACGATTTATTCGCTCCGACTCTTGGACACCGAACCCGAGTCTCGCATCGCTGCTTTCGAGGTGTCCTCCAGCGCTGGTACCTACATTAGGACTCTCGCCAAGGACATTGGCCTGCTTCTGGATACGAGATGTGAGTTGATCGAACTCCACCGGGACCGTACAGGCAACTTCGATCAGAGCATGTCATGCAGCATGCAGCAACTTGCCGATGCGGCGTTTCTGTTCAAGGAGCACGGCGACGACAGCGCCCTTGTCAAATTGATAGCCCCCGTCGAGACTCTGCTCTCCGGACTCCCTGCCATCACCGTGAAGGATGGCGCCGCCGCCGCTCTTTCACATGGTGCTCCATTGGCAAGGCCAGGCGTCGTACGAGCGCCTAAGGGCGTTCAAGAGGGCGCAACGGTACTTCTACAGAGCATCAAAGGGGAAGCGATCTCTGTGGCGAGGATGTCGGTAGACACCGACTCTCTTTCCGAGATGAAGTCGGGGGAAGTGGCCGTTGCTCGCGCAGTCATGATGGAAACAGGAACGTATCCACAGAGTTGGTCCAGAGAATGAGGGCTCAGGCCATCTCATGCTCTTCGTAGACCCACTCTTCTGTCTCCAAACGAATCTTTAGTTTCATCATTTCAATCACACACCACCGACTCAAACACCCTGAAGCACCCTTGCGCGGCATGGCTTTTCGGTTTCGCGCTTGGTATAACTATTCCCTGAAAATGACCGATTATCAGCCTGAAGGGGGGTCGACAACAGGGAAAACCGAGGTGCCCGAACTACTTTCTGTGCTCGTAGGGTTTGCGCACCTTGCTCGGGCTGAAATAGAGTGCAGTGAGGGCAATCAGAATTATTCCAATGGAAAGAAAGACGATTGCCGGCCCTCGGTCGAGTGAATCAATTATACTGCCCGAGTCCGCCTCTCTCTCACTCACAATCATAGTGATCAAGCGGTCGTTGTTGTTCTCCAAAGTCTCGTCGATGGATGCGGTACTGTCGGCCACGACTTCAACCTCCAGTGCGTCATCGGGCCCCGACACCTGTGCATCACAAACTGCTACACCTAATCCCCCGGACGGTATGGATTCGACCATGACTACACCGACCAAGATGCTCCCAACCGTGCACTTGACGTTGACGGCATCGGCACCCCCTCTTCCCTCATTTCTGACGTAAGCGTAAATCTCAATGACATCCCCGTCAACCAGTTTCGAGACGCTCAATCCATCCCGTCTCACGTCTATTGATTCTATGAGAAGGTCGGGTTTGGCCGTCACTACGACTTCAATCGACTGCGAGATGTCATTTGTCCCGTCGCTGACACCAATCTCCACTATGTGAGAACCAGATTCCACCGGAGTAAGAATCAGATCGTTCGCTGTATCGAAGGTAGCCCATGAGCGACTGGCCGAGAAGGTCAGTGACTGGGTATCGGAATCTGTCACCGTGATGTCTACTACCATTGTCTCGCCCAATTCGATATACACTGTGAGGGGGAGTCCCTCAAGGATTGGTGGGTCCTCGATCGGGTTCACCGTGATATTCATCTCACCAGCCCAAGTGTTGCCGCGCTCGTCTTCTACTGTGACCATTACTGAAGCCTCTCCCCAAGCGTCCCTGACAGGCTGAATCCTGACATACTGGTCGACGATGGTGGCTTCTATGACGGCTGGGTCTCCGCTGACGGTACTCAGTACTAGGCCTTCAGGCGAGGTGATGTCGTCGATGCACCTGACATCCATAGGGATGTGAACGCCCGCATCATCCTCGTTGAACGACATATCTTCGAGTGGCATGCACTCCGGGTCGAAGTCCCACTCGACATCGTAGCCACCCGTGATGGAGATTGAGTGAACATGGACCACTGTGGTTTCAGCAGTTCCGTTCGAAGACCATTGGAACCTCGCAGCGACCCCGGCGACCATCTCACCCCCCTGTTCGGGTAGAGCGTAACCAACGGGGACATCAAGAACGAAGGCACCGACCTTCATCGGTAGGTCGGCAATCAAGTGGTTGTTGACGGCTAATCGAATGTAACTCGTGTTGGCTAGTCCTCCGATTTCCCCTGAGACGACCCAATGTACCACGAGGTGCGGGTCGTTGACATCCACTCTGGCACCGGAGATGCATCCGTCCTCGATGTTGATTCGGATTTGCTGGGTTGAATCGGGATTGTCCAGAAGTTCGCCAGATTGCTTCTCGCTGTAGTCTCCGTCGACGTCTTCGGGCAGAGCCCATATAGTGTGATTACCGGTTCCGTAGACGTGTATCCTCCCCAGTTGCTGTAGAGGGGGGACTTCAACATCGAATGTCCAAATTCCTGCCTCAGGGCCGTCTGGGGTCATTCCGCAGGAAACTTGCGAGAGTCCGGAAATCTCTCCGTCGTATGGCCCGAAATCAACAACCGGCGAATTGACACTATTGAGGGTGTGGCGGGCCTTAGTGGTCTCGAAGGAGTACCACGGCTGATGGTACTTCACCTGCAACCCGACTGCGTCCACTTGGACCTCGGAGTCATCACTCGTCCCCTGGGAGACGTAATCGACAGTGAATTGGGTATCCTCCAATGCGCCCCAGTCTATCTGGGCTAGGTCCTCCAACGGTAGCACGAGAGGGTTGGACATCCTAAGAATAGGGCCGAAGGTGTGCCCGAAGGTCACGACCAACTTGTCGGAGCCGTGATTCTGCAGAACGATTCTCACAGTATCCTGAGATAGCGCATCTGGGATAGAGAAGTGCAGGACCACTGAGACGTTGGCGATCTGCATGCCGTGCAGCCCAGAGAAGTCGTACCCGTTCATCGTGATGTTCGGGCCCTTCGACCAGGTGTAGTAAGAATCAGGCCCCCCGAGGGTAGCATTAGACAAAGTCGGGCTGTAACTGGCCCAGGAAGTCACTTGTTCGAAGTTATCAGGCCGGTCGTGGGTGAAGGAAAGCTCGCCATCGGCGACCATCCCACCAGAGTACTCAGCCTGCTCGCCGGAGAAACCGGCAGTGGCCGTTATCTCCCATTGCTCGGAGTCCGAGAAGTCACCAGCTTCTATGAGTTCGATCCCTTCGGCGCCGATGACGGTGTCTGCGGCCGAAAATGGCACCATAGGTGCCAAGGAGAAGACGAGGAGGAGGATAATCGTAACACCAGTGGGCCCCCTCATATCCAGACAACGGTAGAGTGCAGGGCTTCAATCCGTTGGTCCTCAGTGCATCCATGCAAGCATGCGTAACGGTTGATAAACGACCTTCCCTCCACCGTCACACATACGGCTGTGATGGTGTAGCGGTTAGCACGGTGGGTTGTGGTCCCGCCGGCCCGGGTTCAAGTCCCGGTCACGGCCCCATTGAATCAACGGGTTGAGCCGTTGATATCATCTTCATCTATCTCGTGCCCCATCCTGTCGACCTTGGCTGCTAGGTACTCCCTGTTCTCCTCTCCGACGCCGACCACCAGAGGCATCTTTTGGACCACGTTGACCCCATTCTCGCTGAGCTGTCTGATCTTGTCAGGATTGTTGGTCAAGAGGCAGACGCCGTTTATTCCCACGGCACGCAGTATCTCTGATGCAATCCGGTAGTCCCGAGCATCCGCGGGATGCCCGAGCAACAGGTTTGCATCCATGGTATCTGCTCCTCTATCCTGCAGATTGTAGGCCTGTATCTTGGCATGCAATCCGATTCCTCTCCCCTCTTGGCGCAAGTAGACGAGACAGCCCCATCCGACTTCGTGGATCTGCCTCATCGCAGCTTCGAGTTGAGCACCACAATCACACCTTAAGCTGCCAAAAGCATCTCCTGTGAGGCACTCCGAGTGGACTCTGACGAGGACCGGATCAGGACCAGCCATGTCTCCCAGAGTAAGTGCGACGTGATCGAATCCCGTACTATCCTCGTGGAAGACGCGTATCCGAAAGTTTCCGTAGTCGGTCGGCAGACGTGCATCCGCCGGGACCTCACCCAGTTCGGTGACGTTCATATCGCTGGCCACGAAACTCATCGAGAAGCACACTCCCTTTGAACAATCTCTCACGCCCGTGCCGGGCTCCTGATGCGGAAGGTGTACTCACCAGCGTGCTCGCTCACGCCCAGCAGATCAAGCCCCATCCTGTCGCATAGAGCGGGCATGTCGTGCAACGTCTCAGGGTCGTCGCATATCACTTCGAACATAGATTCCCCATCAGACGCCTCGACAGCCCTCCTAGTCTCGTGTATGGGCACAGGACAGAAGAAACCGAGGAGATTCAGTGTGGTGGCCCCCTCATCGACCATTTCTTTTCCACCTTATGGAGTCACGATAGAAGGCGCTAGCGAACGTCCATTGAAATCACGGGCCTTAATCACATCAATCACGTAGGCGACCTTGTCGACATGAATTTCGACTTTCGTTTCATCCTCATCCTGTGAGATCTCCCCAATCACGATATCAGAGACCCGTGACTCCCGAGCGATCCAGTCTGCTATGGCCCTCTTGGTCGAATCCGATTTACCTAGGGCGAGTCTGACGGTGACCATCCCGAATGGGTCAGAAACTTCCTCCCAGTCATCCCTCCTCCCGATGGAGTCCCTGTCCATGCCTTCAGGCAGGCTAGGGGCATCGACGTAGGGGATTTTGAGATTCCATGTCGATGAAATCTTCTCGATGAGTTGACGGTCTTCACTGGTGACGAAACTCCAAGCCTCGCCTTTTCTACCCATCCTGCCTGTTCTGCCAATTCTGTGGACATACGACTCGGTGTCATCGGGCAGATCGTAGTTTACGACATGGGTGATACCATCCACATCAAGGCCACGCGCTGCTACGTCGGTGGCGACCACGATACTCTCGCCACCGCCCTTGAACGAGTCGAGTATCTTCTCTCTCTTGCTCTGAGGCAGATCCCCGTGCAGCCCGATGGCTCGGATTCTGAACTTCCCCAGCCTCTCGGAGAGGATGTCCACCATACGCTTGGTGTTCGCGAAGACGAGCATCTGATCATCTCCTCCCATGTGCGCTATAATACGGCCGAGCGCCCAGAGTTTGTTGGCCCGTCCGACCCGAATAGCGTACTGGTCAATCTCCGGTATCTCGACTTCCATGTCTTCGCTCATCACGTGGGTGGCATCGAGCATGAACTCTTCAGAGGCGTCGAGAACCTCCTGAGGGAATGTGGCGCTGAAAAGTAGTGTCTGCTCTCGGTTCGGAGTCTTCTCGAAGATCCACAGGACATCCGGAAAGAATCCCATGTCCAGCATACGGTCCGCTTCGTCGAGGCAGAAGTGCCCAATGTCCTCGAGCTTGAGGTGCCCTCTTTTGGTCATATCAATAACTCTCCCAGGAGTTCCGACAATGATGTCGGCGCCTTTGTCGAGTTTCTTCGCCTGCTTCTCAAGGTCGGTGCCTCCGTAGACGGTTTGGATTGATAGCCCCTTGTCTCCTTGCAGACTGTCAATCTCCTTGGCGACCTGTACGGCGAGCTCCCTAGTTGGACAGAGGATAATGGCCTGAGGAGAGCCAGATGGCGAGCAACTCTCAAGAATCGGGATTCCGAATGCGGCTGTTTTTCCCGAACCGGTCCTCGCCTGCCCCACGACATTCATTCCTTGTCGAGCAGGTGGCAGTGCCTCCCGCTGAATCTCGGTCGGCTCGGTCCAGCCAAGCGCCTCGATGGCTGCGGCAATCGGAGCTTCTAGGTCCCAACTACTGAAACCGGTCTTGGAAGCGTTCATGGTATCGCCTCAGAAGGTTTCCGAATCGCGGATTTCCCTCTGCAGTTCGCCCATCCAGTACTTGCGGCAGTTCTCCTTGGTGAGATACTGATCCTTGCTCGAAAAACTGTGGTTGTAGTGGCCCTTGTCGGCAGATGCGTACTGGTCCTTACGCCTCTTGTGGAACTTTTGGAGTACGTGTTGGCGCATATATTGCCTGAACTTCAGTGACTTGCTACGGTTCACCCCTTTCGGCGTGACGCCATCCCAGAGGCGCTCGAAACGTTCCAGTTTACCATCAAACTCGTCACTCATGTCGAATCCTCGCTGTGCGGCCGACCTGAAACCCGTTTATCATCCTCACGCAAGTCATTGGGGTCTGATTCCGGACTCCTGGGCAAGTCTTCCTCCAGTTCCGGAAGCAGAACTACGACCTTGTCCAATGGAGCCAGTGCCTTGTTTTTCTCCTCCTCTGAGCCCTCCATTTCCACATCCTTTGCCAGCGAGGTCAGCCTCTTGCGCAAGTCAGCCCGAGTCTCCTGGCGCAGCAACTCGGCAGCAGCCTCCCTGAGTCTTTCCCCGCTCAGAACAATCGAAAGTTGGTCAATGCAGGCCTTGCGCAGCGTGTAATCCCTGCTTCTGGCACCGTCGACAACCATCTTCGTGACTCGGGGGCTTTGCATGTCTAGTTTCTTCAGTGCTCTGATTACTGACTTCTTAACTCCCGCATCATCGTCCGTGATGGCAGCCTCGATGAAGATGGTAGCAATCACAGGTTCAGTTTTGGTAAGCGTAATTAGCGTGTTGGAAGCGTTCCTCCTGACTTGCGCGTCCTCGTCCTCCAACGACCAACCTATCAGGTCCCACCCCGTAGCACCTGCACTCGCGGCAATCGTACGCAGAATCTTCGAACCGCGTCGCCTCAAGTCGACATCCTCTTCTCGAATCAATTCATCAAGATGCAGGCAACCGGCCTCGGGCCAACTATCGGCTGTCCGTCGGAGGGTCTCAAAGGCATTAGCGCGATGATCCACCCTAGTATCACGCAACTCTCTGCGGAGGATGTTCTCACAGCCTGAGGGGAACACTGGAGCGACAATTAGTAAGCACTCTCTAGCCGCCTCTCTGACCCGCTCCTCATCTTCGAGAAGACGATCGGAGAGGAAGTGCAAGAGGTCATCGTGCTTCTTCAGCGCGAAGACAGGCAGAATCTCCAGAGCGGCTATTCTGATATCGATAGAATCGTCATCGAGTGCATCGAGCAGAACTTTGTGCGCAGAGTCGATTTGGCTACCTAGAGTTCGGTGAAGCGCCTTGATCCCATCGCTTCTGCGAGCGAATCCGCCTCCGTCACTCCGAGACAGTTCCAAACTTTCTGCCTCACCACTAGCCAATGGTAGGATCTCGTGTGCTGGAATCCTCTGCCACAGACCGGCATCAGGGAGGAGCCCCCTGATGTCCACATCTCTATCCAATCGCTGCCGTCTGATCGGCTTGCCCGTGCGCGGGTCGCGTGCGATGTAACCTCTTGACATCCTTCGCCTCGGCCCGCGCAAGTAGCCGCCTCTCTTGAATTAAATGTAGAATTGTGCATTATTCCACATAGTAACCATCAAACGGCGCCTTCATTCAGTTGTTCCTTCGGGGGGCCAGATGTCGGAAGCACACGAGCAGGAGATTGGACGTCTACTGCAGATTAGCATGGCCGGACTCTCTGGGGATTCAACGACACGTGAGGAACTCTCCCGAATCTGGTCGCTGGAACTACAGTGGTTCACCCCGCAGGAGGCCGACCTAATTGCAGACAGGCTGTCTGAGAGGGGCTGGCTCGTTGAGGCCGAAGGCAGGCTGTCTCCTCCACTAGGTCTTCAACTCCTGCGCCCCTCTCTAGGATGGCGCCCTCTGGCAAGGCGTATGATGGATCCTCCCGAATTCAAGCGCCGCACCCCTCCCGCGGAAACACCCCCTCTGCCTCGGGAATATACCGAGCAGGCAATCGATCCTCCCACACCCAAGCAGCAGCCTATGCCACGGATTTCTGACCCCGAATCTACTTCCATGCCTCCAGACAGGGCAGAAGGAAGCATACCTAGATTGATATCAATGATTGGAGAGAAGTCCGGTTTGGAGAACAAGGAAGTCATACGTCGGGCCCAGCGGAAGCGAAGAGCACTCGGCCAAGTGACTCTGTGGATGGCACTCGCCTTGGTTGCCCGGGAACAAGGTCTAGACATGCACGCGGTGGACCTAGCGATAGAGGCCTGACTCAGTCATAGCCGTTCCCTGAGCGCACTTCGGCGGGCTGTATTCCAGGAACCACAAACAGAGCCATCATCAGTGAGAACAGAACTGAAATCGAACTAACTATGCCGAAGTCTTGAATGACCGGGATGGGGGACAGTTTCAGAACTAGAAATCCACAGATTGTGGTTCCAGCGGACAGCAGCAGGGCGGTGCCCGTGGTGGCGTACATATCTCGCATGGCCTGCCAAGTCCCCATCCCAGAGAGGCGATTCGCCTCAAAACGCCTCCACACGTGAATCGAGTAGTCAATACCTAGGCCAATCGTCAGTGCAGTGATCATAATCGTCAGTACGTTCCAGTTCATCCCCAGCACGGCCATTGCCCCGACCACCCAAGCGCCAGCTAGGCCGACCGGAAGGATGACCACCAGCGACTGCCCCAATCTACGCGTCAGGAGAACCAGCACCATCATTGAGACAAGTAGGCTAATTGCAGTCGATGTCACTTGAGATACCACCAGTTCCGAGAGTACGTTGTTCAGGACGATGACATCCCCAGTGACATGCACTTCTCCACCAACTAGTCCCTCTTCCTCCAATAGTTCAGCCTGCTTCACGAACACTTCCGCGACCTCTTGAGCCTCTTCACTGCTCCTTGCTAGAACATCCACCCTCATCTTGAGATACAACAGCGACTGACCGTCTTCGGTCATAGCGACGTGCATGTCGATCCTCTCAGCCCAACTGAGCCCCCTGAGTCCATCTCCGGTCGATTCGTTGGACATCAGGTCTGAGATAGCCCCCACTAAATCGCCCTCTACGAATCCATCAGCAACCCCAAGTTCGCCGTCGAATATCCCCAAGTGATATGAATCGCCGAACGACGGGTCGTTCTCGACAGCATCTCGCAGAATTGGATGGAGCCCGTCGTAAGACGGGCGCTGCGAATCTGTATTCGTCGGGTTGACCACTTCTGGGATGCCAGCGATTCTATCGTCGAAGAACCCGAGTCCCTTCAGCAGGTCTCTTTCGCCACTCAGGGCATCCTCCCCAGGCAGAGGCTCGATTAGTATGATGACCGACTTCCAAGCAGCCGCATCGTAGGACTCGTACATGTCGTTCCTGACTTCCATTATGTCCATGCCATCCTCCGAGAGGAAATCAGTCAATTCGAAACTGGTGTCCAACTCCCTGATAGCCACTATCACCGAACCCATGGTAATCAGCGCGACGACCAGCAAGACTCTCGCCGTATTCCTCCTCTGGAACCGCGTGGCCAAGTCTGCCAACCTGTCCATTTTCAGACCGCGAGACCGCATCTCGCCCGCCGTTTTCTCAACCACCACATGTACCGCTCCAACGAATATGGTGCTAGCCACGAAAGCTGAGACCACACCCAATGCCAGAGTGAATCCAAAGGTCCGCAGCGGAGCGAGTTCGGAGCCGAATGGAGGGGGGAACGCGTTTGCGAGGAAGGCGAAAACCGTAGTGATTACAGCTAGTGAGAGTGCCAAGCGCAGCACTGAGACAGACTTAATCCATGCCAGTGCAGCGCTCTCTGTCCGATTCTTTGCCTCTTCGTAGCCACGTTGTAGGTGAATGGAATAGTCGATGCCTAATCCAAGAACCACGGGGGCCACAGCGACCTCGAGTATTGAGAATCGCATACCGACGAAGGTCACGATGCCGTAGGTCCAGACCAGAGCGGCGGATAGTCCCAGCAGAGGTGCTGCAACCATCATGAAGGAGCGAAACGCCATAGCTAGCAGCACGACTACGACCATGACGGCGATTAGCAGCAGCCAGACTAGGTTGTCCAAGGTCGACTCGTTGATGTCGTGGCTGATTAGATCATCCGAGATGACCCCATATTGCAGCGCCGAATTGTTACCGAGCGGGTGTTTTGCGTTCAGGTCCAGAAGGCTCCGAATTTGAGATGCCCTGTTCTGTCGAACATCGTCGCTAATGTCACCGCTGATCTCGATTGCCCACATGGTGCTGGACGCACGAGGGGTGGGGTCGCCTTCTCCAGTGTCCAGCCACTCACACACCGGTTCGTAGTCGAAGTCGGCGTGGAGCATTGCTGATGCAGCGAACGAGGCCGAGGCAATGGCTTGGTCGTTACCAATCGCGTCGGTGCACTTATCCCCGTCCGTGACGGCGCCAAGAAAACCCTCCCAGTCGTTGAAGTCTGCTAGGTTGCGACCTTGCTCGTCCCTCTCCTCAAGAGCCCTCTCCAGCATATCGGCCGTATTCAGGTGCGATATGATGAAGTTGCCATTGGCAGCAGAAAATTCTTCGACTCTACTTAGGTCATAAGACAGTTGCTGGAGGGCTCCAAACTCCAGCACGTTACAGAAAGTTTCATCGCATTCATTACCTCCTTCTGCAGAATCAATGTAAGGCTCGATATGGATGTAAATCATGTGCGGTGATGAATCCATGACCGCGCTGATCCGCTCTTCGGCCGCATCAGCCTCCGTCTCGGGAGCGAATGAGCCGAGGTCGGTCGTGAATCCTTCGAAATCGTAAATCAACTGATTAGCCATGACTACCGTCAACAGAACACCCGCAACTACAATTGGCAGAGCCAATCTTTCGAAGGCACTGACAAGGGGCTCTCTCGACGAGGCACCATTCATCATTGCCGCGGCCAAAACCACCCCATGTATAACTTAGGCTCCACTTGGACCCTAGGGGGTCCAACATAGTCAGGAAAGCCCTCAAAAGGGGCGGGCCGGTCGGGCGGCTGTCATATGCCAGTCAAGGTACTCAAGAATGAGGGTCGCGAACTACGCCTGAGGATCTCCGGGGAGAGTCACACCACCCTCCAGTTATTCCGCTCAAGGCTGAATGAGAGCAAGGATGTTGAGTACTCAAACTATTTCCAGAATCACCCCGACCTCGACGAGCCCGAACTCTACATCAGGGCCTCCAAAGGCAAGAGTGCTGAGAAAGTTTTCAAGAGCCTCTGCTCGGACATCTCCAAGGAACTGTCCAAACTCAAACTATGAAGGCGGTGTCGGCGTGGCTGAGCCCTCTATAGAGGAGCATTTGGGTCTGATTGGTTGGGCCGCCGAGGGCAAGGGCACCGGGGGGATCCTCAAGTCGCGGGTCGAAGACTTTCGAGTTGAGGAGATGGCGAAGATTCCAGCCCTCGACCCGAAGGGTCGATTCACAGTCGTTCGAGCCTCTTTGACCAACTGGGAGACCAATCGCTTCCTCAAGCGCATGGCCGACGCATGCAGAATCTCTCGGAAGCGAGTCTTTTCTTCCGGAATGAAGGATAAACGGGCTGTGACAACTCAGATTCTAGTGGTTGACGCCCCTCAAAGCAAGGTCGAGCAGATAGCAATCAAAGACTCAGTAATAGAGGTAATTGGACGGACTCATCAGAAGATTGGGATGGGTGACCACGACGGGAACCGATTCACAATCACCTTGCGCGGCTGCTGCGACTCCGACGGCAAACCCATCGACGGTAAGGAGGCTATGAGGAGAGTGAACGAAATCAGGTCGAGAATGTCCCAGAGAATGGGTACCGACGCATTCCCCAACTGGATAGGACCTCAGAGGTTCGGGGCGACTAGGCCAGTGACCCCCGAGGTTGGAAGGGCCGTGGTCGAGGACGACTACGAGAGGGCGTGTGACCTCTATCTCGGGATGGAGGGGCAGAATTCGAGCGAGGACGTCGCCGCCTTCAGAGAGAAGTGGAGAGAGACTAGAGACCCACAAGTATGCTTGGAGATCATACCTCGCCATCTGGGCTACGAAAGGGGAATCCTCGAGAGTCTGCTGAAGAACCCTGAAGACTGGCTTCAAGCCTACAGGAGCCTGCCGCACTCACTGCAGTTGCTGACAATTCACTCCCTGCAGTCCCTCACGTTCAACCATGCTCTCGCAGCTCGTCTCGCTGCGGATGTCTCACTCATCGAACCAATCATCGGTGATTTGGTGGCCCCCGTCCAGGGCAACGGTAGAATCGATGTCTCCAAGATGGCGTATGTCGGTGAGTCAAATCTAGAGAGATGCAAGAGAAATTGCCAGTTGGGCAGGCTCTCCGTCACTGGACCTCTGCCCGGCGACAGTGCATCCTTCGCCGAGGACCTTCCGGGTGAATTGGAGCAGCAGGCCATCGAGGACACAGGTTTGTCCAACATCAATTGGAAGGTGCCAAGGATTCCGAGGCTGACCTCCTCGGGGACTCGCAGGCCGCTGTCGGTCCCATTCCAGTCATTCTCGGTCGAGGAGGCTCCATATATCTCGGATTCCTCCCTCTCCGAGAGGTGGGAGCGGGGCCCTTTGGAGGGCGATCTGTGGCATCCTGACGGGGCCAGCCTCAAACTCAAATTCACTCTGCCGCCCGGCACCTATGCAACGGTATTGATGCGCGAGTTGATGCGCTCTCCGTTGGACCATTACTAGGAGTTCAGAGGCGCCCCATCTCAAGGGCCTCTATCTGCCCCACTAGGGGATCTACCTCACGGACCCTGTCTTCGAATCCATCCACAATCCCCTCGCCTTCGCTTAGAACGGCTTGGACCTCAATGAACATCATCCCGAAGGCCAGTGGCTTGACCTCAACAGCTTGGACCTCGTCGAAACCGTCTATCTGGACGGCAATCCCATCGTAATCCGGGCTACCTTCTTCGGGCTGGTCAAAAGTGACCTTGTACTTCACAACAACATGCCCCATCATAATCACTCTCTCAAGGGCCTTGGAAGCCACATTCAGTGCAGATGTACATGACTGACTGAACTCTGCACTTCTCGCTTCGACCTATTGAATTGCCGCATTCTGGGCATGGGAAGGCGGTACTCTTCTTGCTAATCAGCGGGAGTCCTGACGACGTGCAGATAACTGCTCTTCCTGACATTGCTCTTCCTCGGTGAGGCGGCCGAACCACACCTCCCTTTTAGCGTTGACCGAGGTAGAGGGGCGAGACATCTGAGCAGTAGGGCGATTTCAAGCCCTGAGTATGTTTCAAAGCCGGGTACCCTTACGCAGGTTAAGTGAAAGCATGAGCGAGGGTGAGGTCTCATTGACAGGCGAACAGGTGGACCTAGAAAAATTAGTGAAAGACGAGGGCGGGATATGGAGCCTGAGGCAAATCGAGAAGATACGTGGCTGGAATAACATCGAGTACGGCGCAGGCTTGTCGGGCAAGAATACACCATCTACGGGGCTTTCTATGAACAGGGCCTACATCCCTCCCGGCGGAGTTGCCAAGGCTCACATCCACGTTGATTTCGATGTGATGATTTTCCTCTTGAAGGGGAGCGTGAGGCACGAGTACGGACCCGGCTGCAGGAAGTCCGTGATTCACAGTGCGGGCGACATGTTCTACATCGAGCCAGGACTGCCTCACGAGGTATTCAACACCTCGGACACCGACTGGGTCCATGCTGTCGTATCTCGCTCGGACCCTTCAGAATGGCAAAACATCGAGCCTTACGACAGGGATTCAGAGTGATCAGTCTTCCTCACGTTTTCGCAGTCGTTTGAAACCGACTTTGAATTCGATATCGTCTTCCTCTTTCTCGACTACGATGCCCAAATCGGAGAGATGCAGTTGGACCTGCTCCAAGGCGCTCTTGCCCTGAGCCCGAGCCCGTGGTTGGGAAAGTCTGTTTTGGCAGATCAGGTAAGTCTCTGAGGAAGCGCTCCTGCTTGCAGTTGGAGAGTACCTTTGTACGTTGGAGAACCGGTCTTTAGCGGCATCAATCAGTCCTTCGATCCCTGTTCCTTGGAAGATCTTCGTGACGAAACTTCCTCCGGACGGGATGAATTCCATGGAAGCATCCAGAACCAGAGTGGAGAGTTCTAGGGAGATGGTCTGATCGGTATCGTAGCGTCCTGTCAGATTGGGGGAAATATCACTGACGACCACGTTAAATTCACGCTCACCTAGAGCATCCCTGATCTGGCCCATGGTCCCCTCCTCGGTGACGTCTCCGATGATGATTTGAGCACCTTCGACGGGTGAGGTCGCGAGCAAGTCGACACCGATGACTAATCCCTCTTCTCCTACTTCCTCGACCGCTACTTGAGTCCAACCGCCTGGATGGCAGCCCACATCCAGCACCACATCTCCCTTGCGGAGGATGCCGAAACGCTCCTGAATCTGCTTGAGTTTGTACGCGGAGCGGGTTCGATATCCTTTGGAACGGGCTATTCGACGCCATGCGTCGCGCCTGTTGTCCTGATACCACCGCTTACTCATGCGATGAGCCCCGGGTCATTGGGTTATGAAAGGGGAATGCCGGAACAGCCATCGAGTTGATGCCTTCGACGCTTGTGCTCAGAGGCCGATTTCGTCAATGAGTGCTCGCGCAGTGTGCCTTATTGCTGCCTCGGATTGCATATTGGGAACGAAGCCCGTAGAGAGTAGGCACTGTACCTCAAGAGAGGTCTTCGGGACGTCTCCGGCCCAGCCTCGCTTACCACCGGTGTACTCGATCGAGACACGATCGAGACCACTCTCTTCGACCACTATCTCGGCGATGCGGCGGACAGAGCAGGTGTCGCCGGTTCCTAGGTTATACAGGTTCACATCTTCATCGACGCCGTTGACGAGGTGAAGCATGGCGCTGACGCAGTCTTCAGCAGACATGTACGACTTCTCCTGAAGGCCATCGCCGAGAACCTCGAGACGTGTTGGATCTGCCCTGAGTTTGTGGACGAAGTCGTAGATTACGCCATGTGTTCCTCTCGGGCCCACGATGTTCGCGAATCTGTGAATCCAGGCCTTAGCACCGAAGGTTCCGCACCATGCGGTGATGAGGGCCTCGGAGGCCAGCTTTGACGCGCCGTAGAGAGAAATCGGCTTAATCGGGCCGTAGGTCTCAGGTGTGGGCATCTGAACAGCCTCCCCGTAAACGGCTGAGGACGACGAGAACGAGATCCTACTTACACCGGCGAGACGCATTGATTCAAGCACGTTGTAGGTGGCGATGGTGCCTTGTCTGAGATCCGTATCCGTGACTTCGGTGCCGAGCCTGATATCGGGGTTGGCAGCCATGTGGTGGACGGTCTCAACCCCGTTCATCGCTGACTTCACCGATTCGAGGTCCAAGAGGTCGGCCCTGACGATTTCGACCATCTCCGCGTCCGAATGATGAGAGAGGAACTCTTCTCGCCCGCTGCTGAAGTTGTCGAGCACCCGCACGCGCTTGCCCTGGTCTACTAGGGAATCCACTAGGTGAGAGCCGATGAACCCGGCACCGCCTGTTACCAGTTCCATGGCCGCGCGACCCTAGGGCCCCCCTTGAGTCCATCGGGTCGTGTTGCGCGTGGTTTTTTCTAAGTCCAGTTGCTGCTTTCTCTGCGACCACGCAGGAGGTAAGCGGTGACTAAGAATCCAATCAGCGATAGGTGTGCAACCGTGCAGAAGGGGCAGATGTGAGGTGCTCCGTCGACTTGGGTGAGTTCGACGAAAACGAGGAATGCAACGAAGGGCAGGCCGGCTAGGCCTGCGTACCAAGAGAGGTTGGTGAACGTCTCTGACCACTTCGCGTGCATGTCCATGCGGAGGGACAGGAAGAGGAAGAGCAGCAGGCTGAACGATATTAGCCCCGTGATTCCCCAAGGGATCCCGAAGAGGTTGTTCCAGTTCGGATCACCGATTACAGATCCGCATTGGACTAGGCCCTCTGAGGCGCACATAGACGACGCCCCGGAGGCAAGTAGTGAGTTGTGAATGGCATAAGTCCAGCCTGAAGACATCAGCCCGACCCCGATGAATGCGAGGCCGGCATTGAGCATCATTTGGGTGCCTTCCTCGCCATTCCTCGACCTAGCGATAGACGCCATCACCGATCCAACTCCAAGTCCGGCGATGAATAACATCAGAGGTGGGTCTAGAACTGCCATCAGGAACCACCGACCAGTCTCTGGAGCGCTCCGCCCATCTCTTCGCCGGTGGGATGGTTTTCGGGCTGATTGTGATTCCAAGCTACGATACCGTCAGGCTGCAGCAGAGCCGAGAACGGAGTACCGGGAATCTCCCAGTCCCCATCAGTCCTCCCAGCGAGGTCATCGACGTAAAGCCACGAGTGTGGGGAGCCAGGCCTGTCGGCACAGTTCACCGAGCCGCCCTTACAACCATCGTGGGACGTCTTGTCCCTGAAGGCCTCGATCTCGGCAGTGCTGCTTTCATGCCCCCCTATGCTCAATTCCAAAACTACTGTGACGAATGTAACATCTTGGCCCCACTGTGAGTGCAACTCACTCATCTCCCCTCCCTCGGTCCAACAGTACGGGCAGTCCGTGTCGATGTACTGTATCAAGATCCAATTGCCGTCACCACCCTCTTCCCAACTCTTGTTGAACAACTCTGAAAGGCGAAAGTCGTTCCAACTTACTCCATTGTAAGCTTGAGCTGTGAAATCTGGCGCGAGCTCGCCCTCAGACGGCCCGACCTTGACCGGAGGGGCCAGAAATATGACGCTGAAGAAAACAATACTCGTCACCCCGAATGTGATTAGAGCAGCCATCAGACGGACATCCTCGTCCTTGCCCTTGGGCGCTGTCACCCTGCTCCTTCTAGACATGTTACAACAGGGGCGGGGCCCTCATTCACTTTCAGGAGTTCGCTGTTCTGGATTCACTGAGCAGGCTGTCTCGAGCGTGAGTTAGTTCAGGAATCCTGTAACTGCCCTTAACACGCCTTCGACGTGAAGCCTATGCGAACGCTTCATTTGGCTCCCGTGGAGGCCCAACTCCGTGCCCGACGCCGAACCGGTTGACAAGTACTCCATCACAGATGGAGAAGACCGTGATGACGAGGCGGCTTTCTGGGCTGGCTTCTTCAAGAGACTCAAGCCTCTGAAGGAGACCTCAGATAGAGTTCGAGAGAGATTCGCAAGCAGTTTCGTAGGCGAAGGCCTCGATACTATCGCACAACTCGTCGATGACTCCAGCGACGCTGTCCAAGGGGCCACTAGGAGAACCATCGAGTTGACCTACTCTTCAATTCTCAGAAGCCCGGCCAGCATAGTCATCCTACTATTACTGCTGACCGCGGTGATTGGCAGAGACGCTATGGATTTCGAGCATCAGATCAACGGCGATGTTGAGATTTACCTGCCGGACGGCGCAGATTCGACGGTGCTGCTGAAGGAGGTGCGTGAACAATGGGCAACTGACATTTTCATCCTCTATGTCCAGACTGACAACGCGATAGCAGACCAGAGTTTTCGCGGCATCGAAAACATCACTCACGTGGATATCCTGAAACAGATCTCTTGGATTGAAGGCGATGACCAGAACCGTGGCATAGGTGGTTACCAGTCCGGCCTCGACTACAACAAGGAAGACAGGGGCGACATAGACGGCGTCGTTTGGATACTTTCTCCAGCCCAGATCATCAAGGAGGCGAACTCCTCGAGTTACAGGTTCAACTGCGCTGTCGAGAAGCATGGTCTCCCGACAGGCTCCAACGAGGATTGCATGCTAGCCTCACTCAACCCGTATGAGGGCTACTCCATACCAGAGGGCTCAGGTGCTCAAGAGCGGGTTGACCGCTTCGTCGAGGACGCCGAGCCTCTACTCTCGAACTTCGTCAGGGACACCAATGCAGACGGGATATGGGACACTGGTGTGGTCGTAATGGGCCTCAGGTTCGACATGTCGGATACCGCCATCACCTCGCGTTCGGACCCCAAGGGAACTACGGAGGAGAACCCAGACGGTGTCCTCAGGGATCACAAGGCGTTCATCATCCACGCCGAGATGCTGATCTATGAAGAGTCGGACCCCTCGGACTGCCAACTCTGCCATAGGGTCTACAACACCCCGATGTCGACCATGGACGAGTTCACCTCGATCGAGGATCGCAAGGCCATCACCATCACTGGGCTGACTCCCGTACTGCACGACGTCTCCGATGCCATCTACCTTGAACTGGTGGATCGGATGCTCCCAATCAGTCTCGTACTGGTCGCTCTAGCCATGCTGGTGCTGCACCGCAATCCGAAAGTCATCATCATCTGCGGCGCACCCATCCTGATGAGCCTCGCCATAACCTTCGGCACCACCGTGTGGGCCAACATCATGCTCACTCCGATGATCATCTCAGTTGGCCCCATATTGGTTGGTTTGGGGGTTGACTACGCGCTGCATCTGACGAATCGAATCGAGGAGAACAGGATAGAGTTGATAGAGGAGCGCTTGGAGATGTCGTGGGCCGCCCAGAGGGACGGCTTCCAGACAGAGGACGTGGACCCGTGGGACCCCCACATCAGCCTCACGGCGACGGTGCGAGCAGTACTCACTACTGGCCACGCGATCTTCCTGTCCGCACTAACCACCATCATCGGTTTCAGCGTACTCAGGTGGCCGAGCCTAGTCCCTATCGAGCCTATGCGGACCGTCGGCACAACCCTGTTGCTCGGAATCTCGACTACATTCGTCCTCTCGATGCTGATGGTACCGGCGCTGATTCAACTACTTCGGTACAGGAGGGTACAGGTCAAGGCGTTTGACAGGTTATGGGAGAAGGTCGGCGAAATTCCAATCAAGGCCACGTTGCTGGTAATCTTGGTAGCTACCGGATTCACGGTAGCGGGAGCCAGTATCCTCAGCGAGGAATTGGGGCAGGGAATAACCGGTTCCTCAGACGAGGTCCCCCCTGGGCTGGAGTCATATGAGACCCTTAGAGAGTACAGTTACGTCTTCGAGGGTGGACAGACGAACATGTTCATTGTCGATGCAACGAACAGGGGCTCCCAGAACAACACAGCACCCATACGAGATCTGCCTATTCTCGACGCGATAGAATACATACAGGTGCAGAAGATAGACCTGGTTGCCAACACCACGACAGTCAGTCTGGTCACTGTTCTGAAATCGATTCACGTCGACGTCGTCATCGGCGGGCTGGAGATCTACGACCAGAGCCTGTGGGAGATTCTGCACGACGAATGCTGGGACGAGTCTTCCAACCCCTTGAGGCCAGACTGCTGGGCGTACTCCGTATCGAGCCGCGAAGATATGGTGAACATCGCCTTCGACACGCTCTCGCCGGAGGTGAGGTCGATGCTGATGAACGCCGATCAGGGAACTGGCGAGACCAAGACTCTGGTCTATGTCAACCAGCCTTACATCAATCTCGCAGACGCCAGTGTCCTGCGCAACGCCATCGACGGCTACCTGACCGGCGCGGCAGGCTGCGGGGGCTCCGCTTGGACCTGCCAGGCACTCGGGATATCACAGGTTTTCAACTCGCTTCTGACCGGTGGGCTGCCGGTATCGATAGACATCAACGACGGGATACATGAGGCCCAGTCCGAGACCACCATCGCGACGATGCTGATACTACTGATCACCATGGCCTTCCTGTTCCGCTCGCCCCGACTTGCATTTTTCACCATGATCGCGGTTGGGGTAGTGGTAATTTGGCAGCCACTGCTGATGCGCGGCGGTGGTGTCAACGTGAACGTGTTCACGGCGATGATAGGCACCATCGTCTTCGGGATAGGCGTGGACGACTCGATCCACATCGTGGACCGCATCAAGGACGAAGGCGAGACCCCTGCTGGCATAGTCAAGTCAGTGGCCAAGACCGGACAGACCATTTTCGAGACGACCACGACGACCTGCGCTGGGTTGGCAGCAGGTATGTTCGTCGCTATCCCCGGTCTGCAGAACTTCTTCGTACTGATGATGCTGCTACTGATACTGGCTCTGCTCACCAGTTCCATACTGCTGCCGGCCCTAGTGGTAGCGTACCATGAGTTAGGCCACCGGATAACGGGGGCAGGACCCTGGCTCGATTACGAGGACAGCGGAGCCCTTTCCGAGCAAGTGGTGCTGGATGCGGTGCTTGAGTGACAGCGAACGCTGTCGCTACTGAGACAAGGCGAGGGTGCAGGGAGTAAGCCCCTTTCTGTTCACCTTTCGGCTGGTCGCATTCAACTATGCATCCTACCCGGTCCTGTCGATGCCATGCGGACCTGCTTGGACTTGCTCCGGCGGGGATGCTCGTTCCAGCCGCGGTCAGGAAACCTCTCCCTTGCGGGTTCACAGTGCGCCTGGCGCGGTTCGTTTCTGTTGCAGAGCCGGCCCTCCCGGACCTCCGACTTGCGTCGGACCACCTGCATCGCGGAGAGGGGACTTTCCTCAGTGTCGTACACTGTCAGCAACCCTCCTGCTCCCTCGCACCCACGGGTGCTGGTGCCTCGCATGAACCTCTCGGTCGCGTAATTTGCCTATTCTGACTCCGAACGCATGCGGAAACCATGATGCGCGGGGCACCTCCAGCGCGCAACGTGGATGAGGTCGAGGCACTCAAGCGCGAGGCCGGCATCGCTGCCTGCTCGTTCGTCAGCAGCGGCATGAGACTCGGCCTCGGGACCGGCTCTACGGTGCGTTACACGATACTGGAGATCGGACGCAGGATCGCTGAGGAGGCGCTAGAGGTCATCGGGGTGCCGACCAGCGAGGCGACGAGGCATCTGGCAGAGGGCCTCGGGATCCCGCTTCTCTCCCTCGAAGAGGCTGGCGAGCTCGACCTGACGATAGACGGGGCGGACGAGTTCGATCCGGATTTCCAACTCATCAAAGGCGGCGGCGGTGCTCTCACTCGGGAGAAGAGGGTGGCCGCGTCTTCCAGAGCCATGGTTGTGGTGGCGGATGACAGCAAGCAGGTACCCGTCCTTGGGGGATTCGACCTACCTCTTGAGGTCGGAACCGATGACTGGGAGAGGGTGCGCGACGAGCTGGACACAATCTGCCCCGGTCCGGTAAGTCTGCGCAGGGGCATCTATCGCCTTGAAGATATGAAACTGCCCCTCGAACCCTATCCATATTTGACCGACAACGGAGGTTACATCCTCGACTGCGAGTTCGGCCCCACCATCTTTGAGCCCGACCAACTGGAACAGCTAATCCTCTCAGTCGAGGGGGTCGTCGAGGTGGGTCTGTTCGTTGGGATGTGCGACGCGGTGGTAATGGCGACGCCATCAGAAGTACTGACCATGGTCAAACAAGGCGGCAGACTGGACTAATCACTTGCTCCGTTGCGGTTATAGAGTGGCATCAAGTCGGTTAGACTGGGTCTGTAGCTTAGTCAGGTAGAGCACCCGGCTCTTAACCGGGCGGTCGCGGGTTCGAACCCCGTCAGACCCGCCATCCTAGCCCACCTTTGAATCGAGGTTTCTTAACCCATAAGCGAACGAGCAGCCCACAGGAAGGGAGCGCATGAGCAAGCAGCATTGGATCGGCGATGTACGTGCAGGCTCCCACGACGGTGCTGAAGTCGAGTTGAAGGGATGGGTCCACAGGACCCGTGGCTCCAACAAGATATGGTTCATGGTACTTCGTGACTCCACAGGTTTAGTTCAGTGCGTGATCAAGCGCGATGGAGTCGGAGACGATACCTTCGAGGAACTCAGCACGACCCTGATCGAGTCCAGTGTCATCGTGCGCGGGGTGGTCGAGTCGACCGACCGTGAGCACGGTCACGAGGTACAAGTCTCATCGGGCGAGGTGGTTGGAAGGGTCAATCCAGAGCGACCATTCCCGATAACAGAGTCAGCTATGGCAGAAGCAGATGGTGGCGAGACAGAATTCCTCCTTGACAACCGCCACCTGTACCTGCGAACCGGTCGGATGACGACGATGCTCAAACTCCGCTCGACACTGTTCGGAGCCATCCACTCTTACTTCCGCGATCGTGACTTCATCGAGTACCACGCGCCGAACTTCGTAGCCGGTGCAGTGGAGGGGGGGAGCACATTGTTTGAGGTGCCCTACTTCGGTCGCAAGGCCTACCTCACACAGTCTTGGCAACTGTACGCCGAAGCGGCCGCTCCGGCTCTGGAGAGGTTGTACACGATAGCACCGTCTTTCAGAGCTGAGAAAAGCAGGACCCGCAGACACCTGACCGAGTACTGGCATGCTGAGATGGAGGTCGCCTGGGCGTCCAATGCGGATATCATGGAGTATGGCGAGGGAGTCGTCAGGCACATCGCTAAGACTCTCCTCGATGAGAGTTCGGACGAGTTGTCAGAATTGGGCCGTGATCTTGAGCTTATTGCCAGTTATGCTGACAGCGCATACCCTAGAATTAGGTACGACGAGGCTATCGAGACCCTGCAGAGCAAGGGGGTGGCTGTGGAGTGGGGACAGGATCTCGACTACTCAAAGGAGAAGGTACTCACCGCTGACTTCGACGTGCCTCACTTCATCACCCACTATCCACGCATCGCCAAGCCGTTCTACCACCGTCCCGACCCGGACGAGCCGAAGTACGTGCTATGCCACGACCTACTCGCTCCCGAGGGCTATGGAGAGATCGTCGGAGGCGGTGAGCGCACTTGGTCCGAGAAGGAGATACTTGAGCGAATCGATGAGGAGGGTACTCCTCGCGAGCCGTACGAGTTCTACATCGACATCCGCCGTTACGGAGGAGTTCCCCACGGCGGCTTCGGACTCGGAGTCGACCGTGTATGCGCATGGTTGTCCGGTGCCGACCACATCCGCGAAGTCATCCCCTTCCCGAGAGACAGCAGAAGGGTCACGCCGTAGGCGTGCTCAAAAGGTATCTTTGTATCCAAAACCTCTAATATCAGGCGATTGAGCACACAGTGTGCCGAAGAAGTCACTCAATCCTCGTCCTCGATGCGATCACTGCCAGCGCATCATGTATCGAATCGAGTCACGCCTGCCTGCTCCTGGCGAGGAGGCCAAGTCCATGGCGTCTGCCACGCGCAGGAGCGTAGGATGGATATGCGCCAATGGTTGCACTGTCAAATCTGATCTACCTCATACAGAGACAGGAGGGAGCACGCCCATGAGTGGGGACTGGCGCGAACTTGACATCGCTAATCCCACCGAGGAGCACGCGATGCTCCGGGAGATGCTCCGCGATTTCGTTCTCAAAGAGGTCGAGCCACAGGCACTGGAACACGACCGTGACGAGAGGTTCAACGCCGAATTATTCCAAAGTCTCGGTGACCAAGGGTTGCTGGGAATCTCCGTTCCGGATGAGTATGGCGGCGGGGGCATGGATGCCACTGCAGTGGCTATCATCAACGAGGAACTATCTTACTCGGACCCTGGCTTCTGCCTTGCCTACCTAGCCCACGACCAGTTGATGGCCAACAACCTAGCCCAGAACGGTAGCGAGGAGCAGAAGCGCAGGATCCTACCCAAGTTGTGCAGCGGTGAGTGGATTGGCTGCATGGCGATGAGTGAACCGGGTTATGGAACTGACGTGCTCGGCATGCAAACCAGTGCGCTACAGCGCGATGACGGGAACTGGGTGATCAACGGGCGCAAGATGTGGATAACCAACGGCTCAATAGACGATGACGGCACACCTGCCGACGCAGTCTGGTTGTACGCGCGTACCGGCACCAACAAGAAGGGCCGTGCTGAAATCACCACTTTCATCGTCGAGAACGGCATGCCCGGCTACTCGGTAGGTCAGAAGATCTACGATAAACTCGGCATGAGGGCCAGCAACACAGCCGAGTTGGTGTTCGACGACTGCATCGTGCCAGCCGAGAACATCGTCGGCGAGCCCGGAGAGTCAATGATTCACATGATGAGAAACCTCGAGCTTGAAAGGCTCGGCCTTGCAGCGATGGGGCTGGGCATATCGAGACGCTGCCTCACTGCGATGAATCGCTATGCAAGTGAGCGCGAAGCCTTTGGGAAGCAGATACGAGAGTTTGGGCAGATACAGAGGCACATCGGCGAATCATGGGCAGAGTACAGGGCCATGCGGACTTACGTCTACGATACCGCCCGGCAGATCGACCTCTCAGAGGCGGGAAACCGTCTGGACTCTGACGGCGTCAAACTGTACGGCACTACCGCGGCCAAGAACATCGCAGACAGAGCCATCCAGGTGATGGGGGGCTACGGCTACGTCGGCGAGTACGTGGTTGAGAGGCTGTGGCGCGACGCTAAGCTGCTGGAGATAGGCGGCGGGACGCTTGAGGGCCATCAGAAGAACATCACCCGAGACCTCGCCGATGACTCCGACGCCATCGAACGCTAGTGGTAGTCCCGGGAGGATTCGAACCTCCGTCACCGGGACCAAAACCCGGTATGATGGGCCACTACACCACGGGACTCCGAGCCATTCCTGACGGGTCCTCGCTTTTGATTTGACGGGACATCCAGCCGGCAGTATGAAGAGTTCTCGGAGTACCCTTGGAACATGCGTCAGCGTACTGCATCTGCCATGGTTCTGCTGATGCTGCTCTCATCTCTGTCGACTGGGCTGGCATCTGCTGGTATCTCCCTCAGCCATAATCCCAGCATCATAGATGCTGATGCTCAACAGCCAACTGAGGCGACCGAAGACATCACCAGCGGTTCACCGTGGGTAGACTCGAGCCTCTGGAAACGCATCGATGAAGGCGCTTCGGAGGTCCGAATCACGGTCATCACACGTTCACTGCAGACACTGAACGAGTGGCAGCATGCCAATGGTGCATTCGAGGAGCAGAAGCCGGCAAAGAACGGCGAGACTCTAGTGGCCGATGACCCCGTTGACGGTCAGATTGACCACAGGACATTCTGGATGGGGGCCGAGCTCTTCCACAAGCTCCCCGTGGTAGGGGGGGTAATCGCGATAATCGACGCTGAGAGGGCTCCCGAGCCGTACGATACCATGCCCTTCGAGAGTCCCCCTGACTACGAACCAGAATCTGTCCGTAGCGGTGAGATACACGGCGCTAACGACGCTTGGGAACGTGGCTACGCAGGTGAGGGGATGGTGGTCGCGATCGCTGACACCGGGGTCGACTTCGCCCATCCCGACCTCAACGGTACCCAGGCCAGAGTCACCGATTCGAAGTCGCCATACGAAGGCTGGCCATTGATGTTCGACCACAACAGCATGTACTACTGGTTGGTGTACGGCGACGCTTACCCTGCCCGCAACACATGGTACGCCGACACATCACTCATCGACTACGACAACGACAGCGACGGCGTACTGGATTCCTCCGGATACAACATCACCGGGGTCAACGCCTCGCTCTCCGGCGAATACCACCTCGGCGAACACCCCGATTCAGGCCTGAGGAACAAGGTCGGTGGAGATGTGCCTCTATTAGTCGTCGACGACCGTGTTTCGGGTCTCTATGAGACTGTATATCCGGATATCAACCGCGATGGCGCGTTCCAGAACGACGAGCCCATGAGGCCCGGTGAGGAGACAGCGGGGCTGGATACCAACGGGGACGGGTTATGGGATATCTCCGGAGGCCTCGTGTACTGGATATCAGACGGGAACAACGGCGCACCTTACACAGACACATACTCGGCCCGCCACGGCTACGCCAACCGAATACCCGGTGCTGGTAACCTCACCCTGTTCATGCTCGAGTCCGGCAGCCACGGGACTCTGTGCGCCAGCGCAGTCTCCGCTCAGGGGGTGATCAGCGACGGCAAGGTCCTAGGAATGGCCCCCAACGCCACAATCTCGTCGATTGGCAACCACTACTCCGGCGGGCACGCCCTCGACGGCTGGCGATTCATCGCCGAGGGCTATGACGGCGTAACTCAGACTGTTGGAGACCAGCCTCACATCGGCTCTTTCTCGTTCGGCTACTCCTCTGTCGATGAAGCCGGGGCCGACGGCTACTCCCTCTATCTCGACTGGCTGACGAGGGTGTACAACCAGAACACATCCTACTCTGTCGCCATCGGCAACGGAGGCCATGGCTTCGGCACCGCCAAAGTGCCGGGCGCAGCTCACGGGATATTCTCCGTGGGTGCCTTCAGCAGCCGCACCAGCGACTCATGGGGCCAGAACGCCCCTTGGTCCAACCGCGGCCCCAACGTAGTCGGCAGAATGGACCCGGACATCGTTTCCGTCGGATGGTCCGCGACCGGAGACATCCCCCTCAACTACCGCTCAGACGCCAACTCGGCATGGAGCTCGTGGGGCGGCACCAGCTTGGCCACGCCAATAGCAGCCGGACTGATGGCACTGGTCGCTCAGGCGTGGCAGGCCAACCTCGGCGACCATCCCGGTTCGCAGGAGTTCAGGGACTTCGTGCTCTCTACCTCTGACGATAGGGGCTACGAGCCATTCGTGCAGGGCGGTGGCTGGTTCAACGCGTCGAGGGCCACAGCCACTCTGGACGGGGTGAACGGGACATGGTGGGCAAGTCCTGCTCAGTGGAACAGCGGCGCCTTCCAAGGCCAGCACAGGGATGCCAACATCAACGTCATGCACCCAGGCGAGTCGCAGGTCGTCGACCTCGAGTTCACCAACTATGGCCAGACTGACGTGCTCCTCAGGTACACTCCCACGGCCTTCGCCCCCCTTGAGCACACGGTGCAGGTTTGGCACAGCCTCGGCAACGGTACCGAAGACGGGGCCAACGACACATGGGACGGCCATCAGGGGAGCCGGCCGGACTTGCTGATACCACTGCACATCTCCGACGACCCGACCTTCAGGCTCCCATCGGAAACGGTTCAACTGCGCGCGCGTGCGACCATAGAGTACTCTGCATTCGATGCCAATCAGGACCGCAGTTCCGAGGAACGAGTCTTCCTGCAGATATACCGTTGGACCGACGATGACGGAGATGGGGTGTATGTCGAGGACTTCGACAACGACTCCATGGTCGACTCTGATGACTGGACTGAAGGGAGCGAACTAGACGAAGTCACCTACTGGTGGGACAACGGGCCAAATGCCGAGGTCAGAGTAGGTCTGCCCTTCGAGGATGCTAGGGACGGAATCTTCCTCGGAGTCTGGAACTATAACGGCCATCTCTCGGACGACCCGGTCAGGATCGAGATCGATTGGACTGCCTTTGGCAGCGCCGACGATGATTGGATCTCTATGCCCACCTCCTTGGCTGTCTCCGCGAACGACTCTAGTTCGACTCAGATGACCGTCTCAGTGCCTCAGGACGCTAGGTCCGGCTTGCATCAGCACGGTGTGCTAGTAGAGACTTTCGAACTCGAGGCTGGAGGGGGGAA
The DNA here is from genome assembly GCA_022447095.1 of Candidatus Thalassarchaeum betae. Classification (GTDB taxonomy): domain Archaea; phylum Thermoplasmatota; class Poseidoniia; order Poseidoniales; family Thalassarchaeaceae; genus Thalassarchaeum; species Thalassarchaeum betae_B. The sequence continues at coordinate 8,207 of JAKUUP010000008.1, read as the reverse complement.
CACGACATCGCCCATATCTCACAGGAACTGGACCCTGCCAGTGGTGACGAACGTGCCATGGGTAGGGCCGTTCACACTGGACGCAGGCCCACTGGACGGAAACGTGTCGAATCAGACTCTATACACCGAGGAGTGGATCAGCGGCGCCACCAGATGGGACTGGCGGGCTGAGAGCGGCGACTGGCGTTTCCTATCTGTCGATTGGCCCGAGGAATGGGACACCGGGGGAACGGCTATCCTCGATGTCGACTGGGAAGACAACCCCTACACTGACATCGACATCATGTGGCTGTCCGAGATGCCTCATGGCTACGCCGAGGACCACCCTGATGCCTATGGCGAGTCGACCTTCTTCATCGAATCACGTTCGATAAACAACCACGCGGGCGGGGGCTCGCACAACTGGGACACATTCACTGGTACTTCGCGCGAGATGTTCGCTGTGCCTGCATCCCAGGGCATGCACCAGATGGTCTTGCATACCGCGCTGCACGGCGTGTCCACCAACGACAACCCCCTCAACATCTCCGTCGGCTACATCGCGGCCGAGGAGTCCGGCTTCGAGCGCGTGGTCACCGACTGGGCCGAGGGCAGTGGGGTGGACGCGGTCCACGTAGTCTCCACTGTCCCACTCTCTGTGGACTCGGTGACCGCCTATGGTTGGAGCCAGCCGGCCCACTTCGACAACGAGACGGCATATCAGGACGTCTCGGGCAACAAGATGACCGCATCTTGGTGGCACAACATGACCGTCCAGAACTCTACCGAGCTGAACATCCGGATGAACGCACATGACGATGCAGACCTCGACCTGTTCCTGTTCCGCGACTCTAACGGGGACGGCGCATTCTCCTCCGGCGAGGAGGTGACCCGCTCATGGTCCGGCTCCTCCGCCGAGACGATTCGCATCGTGGACCCCGATGACGGACTCTACTCGGTAGCCGTCCACGGATACTCAGTGCCGAGTGGCACAGTACAGTTCTGGATCGACATCGAGGTGGTAGGTGGTGACGAACTGGTGATTACCGACCAACTCTCGCTTACTCAGGGAGAGATCGACGCGATATGGCCTAACGGAAGCGAGACCCTAGCAGGTCAGGTGCCAGCTTCGGCCCTGCAGGTCAATCTCGCTTACGAGATGCCAGAGACCGCAGGGATATGGACCGGGTTCATCGACATCATCATCGAGGGCGACATCAGCCTTCGGCTGCCGTATACCTACGAGTTGGTCGAGTTGGATCCGGAGGTCGACTTCGAGGTCCCCGCCAACCTGACGCAGACAAACGTCACCGTACCGGTCAGGCTCCACGCTCTCGACACAGGCATAGGGTTCAGCCTCGACGATCTGAACTGGGAACCTGCTGACGAGGACACCAGCGTACCCGTCGCTGACCTCGTCGAAGCCATCGACACCGATGGCAATCACCACAACCTGACTGCCATCTGGAACAGCGGCAACCACTTCGCCATGCCCGAGAACGTCTCGTTCAGGGAGGTCTGGGTGAACGCCACGCTGCCACAGGTGGAGAAATGGCATGACTACAGAGCCGACCTGACTGACAGGTCGAACAACTCTGACGAGGCCCACCTCTCGGTGTCCTACGATGCCACCGCTCCGATTGTGTCCATCTCCAACATCCCGTGGATAACCAACGAAGCTACGATGATCTACACACTCCAGACTGAGCCCGGTGCCAGTGCGAGACACGGCGATACCGAGATCGAGCTCGACGAGAGCGGCTTCGGAGAGTTCACCTTCCAGTTAACCGAGGCCGAAGAGAGAGCCGACGACGACTCGTCGTTCTTCTACGTGCACGGCAGCAGCATCTTCGATATTGAGGTCAGCGATGCTGCTGGTAACTCGTTCACTAGGAACTTCGTGGTCGTGTTCGACCCCCATGCGCCCAGTGCGACGCTGCTCGACGTGGCTGACCAAGCCGGCTATCACTACACCTTGGAGCAGATGGCCAATCCAGTCAACATGAGCGAGGGGACGCTGACCGTCTCGATACCCGTGGACATCCGGGACTGGTGCTTGAGGCTACAGGCAGTGAACTCGCCGCATCAGACCGTGCAATGCGAATCCGACTCGCTGATACCGCAAATCACAATGGAGGACACACCGGGGCAGAGCACCCTCATCTCTCAGTACGAGATCAACACGACTACCTTGCCCGACGGTGACTACAACATCTTCCTCGAAATGACTGATTGGGCCAACAACACGGTCGTCGAGGAGTGGCCCCTAGGGCTAGACCGCTCGGTGCCGATTGTGGAATGGGGGATCAGCCCCGGCACCGATTCGGCCTTCTTCGATCACAGGCAGGGCCTGTCTTGGCTGTCGAGCGAGGAGGCCCACGTCCGGTTCACCATAGACGGGGTGCTAGTCAGCGAGCGTACTGGAGTCACTAGTGGCGCGTTGTTCGAGCTCAACCACACAGGTGTGCACGAGGTATGTCTGGAGGCAGTGGACATGACCGAGCCCCAGGAGAACGACAACAGGTTCCTCGAGTGTAGGAGCATACTACTCGACCCCGCGATATACAGCACCCACGTCACCGCTGACTGGAACGGCGGGCTCGGGGCGATAGAGACGGTCGAGGCTATCCTGCAGCGCGGTCCGGATCAAGAGATATGGTGGAGCAGGGCCGAAAGCGGCCAGAGGCACCTGATTGAGCGCGGTGCGAGCATAGTGAGCGTGGTCTTCGACCTTGAGGAGGGCGACAACCAGTTCTTGATCGAGATACACGCCCTCGACCATGTCGACAATTACTCGCTGTCCATAGTAAAGGACACCATAGCGCCCGCACTGAACTTCTACGAGGTGACCAATCGGACCAGCACACTCGAGACCAGCCGGGTCGTGAGCGGCGTGTGCGAACAGGGCTCCACCGTGATGCTGTGGACGGAGGCAGACGACGAGGAGTTCGTGTGCCCTTCGACCGGGGAATTCCTTGTCACCATCGAGATCCCACCCACGCCAGGGAACCACACGATCAACGGACTCTCCGTCGATGCAGCGAACAACCAGAACTCGATGTCGATAGAGGTGCTGGAGCAGGAGTGGATAGACTGGGCCATCGAGGACGCTCGTAACTCTGGGCCGATGCTCTGGTGGTTCTCCCTAGCCGCGATAGCGCTGCTCTCGGTTACCGTCCTGCCACTGACAGTCCTCAGGCGCAGACGGGCGCGCAGACTCATGATAGAGGAGCACGGCCCCGATCTCGATGAGATTATGTCAGAGATCGAGGCCGTAGCCAACCAGCCGGTTGCCGAATACGGCGATGAAGCCACTGAGTAACCCTCATCCCCTTCCTGCTTCTGGCTCTTCCGTGGAGATTCGCAGCATCGCCGTTCTCGGTGCGGGTCAGATGGGAAACGGCATCGCACAGGTCGCGGCGTGCGCGGGGTACGAGGTCACGATGATCGACATCGAGCAGTCTTTCGTAGAACGTGGCATGGAGGCAATAGGGAACTCCCTAGGCAAACTCGTCGCCAAGGAGAGGATGAGCCAGAGGGAAGCCGACTCGGCCCTCGCGCGCGTGCGCGCCTCCACAGACAAAGGCGCAGCTGCAGAATGCGACCTCCTCGTCGAGGCGATCCCGGAGATCCCTGAACTGAAATTCTCGACCTTCGCCGAGATGGACGGTATCTGCAAGCCCGAAACCATCCTCGCTAGCAACACTTCGAGCATCAGTATCGACGAGATCGCCGCGGCTACAAGCAGGCCGGACCGGGTCATCGGGATGCACTTCATGAACCCCGTCCCGATAATGCGACTGGTCGAGATCATCAATGGCACTCAGACCTCTGACGAAGTCAATGCGGCAGTGGTCAGGGCCGCAGAGGTGATGGGCAAGACGGCTCTGTCGTGCAATGATTCTCCGGGCTTCATCAGCAACAGGATCCTGTGCCCGATGCTCAACGAAGCCGTACTCGCACTGCAGGAGGGCGTGGCCGAGCCGGAAGCCATAGACGGCATCATGAAACTCGGGATGAACCACCCCCTCGGACCACTCGCTCTGGCCGATCTAATCGGCTTGGACACCTTGCTGCACATCATGAACGTCCTGCAAGAGGGACTGGCAGACGACAAGTACGCCCCAGCCCCTCTGCTCGTGCAGATGGTCGATGAGGGTAAACTCGGGCGAAAGAGCGGTCAGGGATTCTACTCATACGAATGAAACCGCATTGCTGTGGCGGTGCATTTTCTGCACCATCATTCCGTGCCAAAGTTCAAAGCGGTATTCATGGCCCTTAGGCCATGTCGAGCGCGAGCGCAGCAAGAACACTGACTGCACTCCTCGTGATTTCCTGCATGGCCGGGTTGGTGGTAGCGAACGATGCCGGTACCGGCGGCGATGCCGGCGACACCCTTTCCACGGCCGCCTGGCTTCCTGCTTCGAACGACACCTACTACGGAAACCTGACCTCGGGCAGCGACGACAACGACTACTACGGGGTCAACATGTCGACCGACACCGGCATAGCGGTCGGTCTAACGTCCCCGTCAGGAGCCGATTTTGACCTGTTACTGTACGACTCGAATGGAAGTACGATAGACTCCAGCTACTCGATTTCGAGTTACGATAGCGTATCTTCCAACGGGACCGGTGTCGGCGGTACCACTGTCTACATCAACGTCGACCGTTGGAGCGGCTCGGGCCAGTACACCCTGCAGATCTGGATATTCGCGGTCACCCCGCCGCCGACCCAGAACGACGCAAACACCGGTGGCGATGCTGGCGACACATACGCTGCAAGGACATCCCTAAATGGCACGAATGCGACATACTACGGCTATGCCGACAATAGTATTGACGAGTTCGACTGGTATGACCTCCCTGTACCACTTTACCACCGTATCAACGCAAGCGTATCTTGGAACACCTCCAGTGTAACCTTCCACCTCCATTTGTACGACGAGAACGGAGCCTACCTTCCAGGCGGACAGGGCTTCAACAGCAACTCACCTAACACAGTCTCCAGTAACAATTCCTCGGTTGGTGGGACAAATGTAGCCCTAATGGTCAGGGCATGGACTGGTGGTGATGACTACACCCTGACGATCTGGTTCGACAACATATCTTCCGCTCCCGTCTACAACCAGAACGACTCGGGAACAGGCGACGATGCCTCCGACGACTACGACAACCCCACTGGGATCATCACCAACATAGGCCAGAACGACTTCACTGGCTGGGCTTCCAACGCCGACGACCCAGCCGATGAGTACTCGGTGGACGTCCCTGCCGATTACGGCATATCTGTCAGCGTCTCCTTCGATACCGGCGAGGCCAACTTCGACGTAGCACTGGCCTTGATGCCGAATCCAGCGAGCAACATTATCGATACATCCCAGACGTTCAGCAGCCCTGAGGAGGTCACCTCCAACGGCACCTACGTCGGAGGGGAAACGGTCCTGATCGAGATCTACGCTAGTTCAGGCGAGGGCGACTACAACATGACCATCTGGATATTCACCCTCGACACCGACGGCGACGGATTCTACGACGTGGACGAGATCACCTGCGGCTCCGACCCAGACGATGCCTCCAGCGTGCCACAGGACACCGATGCAGACGGCATCTGCGACGTCATGGACTATGATGACGATGGAGACGGCTACGATGACGCCAACGACTCGTTCCCGCTCGACGACACGGAGTGGGAGGACACCGACAACGACGGCATCGGCAACAACGCCGACGAGGACGACGACGGCGACGGCTGGACCGACTCCGAGGAGTACCAGTGCGGCTCCGATCCAATCTCCTTCAACAGCCAGCCTGACGACTACGATGATGACCAGATCTGTGATCTGATGGACGATGACGACGACAACGACGGCTACCTCGACTCCGAGGACGCGTTCCCGTTCGACTCCGAGGAGTGGCTGGACACCGACGGTGACCTGATCGGGGACAACGAGGACATCGACGACGACGGAGACGGCTTCAGCGACGCCATCGAAGCCACCTGCGGTTCCGACCCACTGGACGCCAATTCACTACCTCTCGACACTGACCAGGACGGCTCTTGCAATGCCGTTGACGGCGACGACGACAACGACGGCTACGCCGATGTGACCGACGCGTTCCCGCTCGACGCGAGCGAGTGGGTGGACACCGATGGTGACCTGATCGGGGACAACGAGGACATCGACGATGATGGAGATGGCTACCCCGACAACAGCGACGCCTTCCCGTTGGATGCTACCGAGTGGGAGGACAACGACGGCGACGGCCTTGGTGACAACGCCGACGAGGATGACGACAACGATGGTTGGTCGGACACCGATGAGATCGACTGCGAGTCCGACCCCTTCTCCGCATTCAGCACACCCGATGATTTCGACGACGACCACCTCTGTGACGACCCGATGGACGATGACGACGACGGTGATGGGGTCGACGACATCGACGATATGTTCCCGTTCGATGCCACGGAGTGGGCCGATCTCGATCTCGATGGCATCGGCGACAACACCGACGAGGATGACGACGGCGATGGCTGGTCCGACCTCGAGGAGCCGAACTGCGGCACAGACCCGATGGATGCCAACTCGTTCCCTGCGGACTTCGACGGCGACAGGGTCTGCGACGTCGTCGACAATGACGACGACAACGACATGGTACTCGACATCAACGACGCATTCCAATTCGACCCAGCGGAGACCAAGGACACCGACGGCGACGGCATCGGCAACAACGCCGACACCGACGATGACGGTGACGACTGGCCAGACAACCTCGAGGTGCTGTGCTTCAGCAGCGGCGGCCTAGGAGATGCTCTGGTTGCCACTGTGATGCCGGCCGACAACGACGGAGATGGCACTTGCGATGCTATTGACGCAGACGACGACAACGACGGAGTACTCGACGCGCTCGACGTATTCCCATTCGATGGGACCGAGTGGGAGGACCGAAACGGCGACGGCCTTGGCGACAACGGCCACCCGCTGACCCTTGTAGACAAGATGAAGCTCAACCCGGTGCTCACGGGCGTGGTTTTCACCCTCATACTCGCGATTATCGCGGGTGTTGTCGCCTTCTCTATGGGGCGCCGCACCGGGCAGGCCGAGGAGACCTGGAAGGACGATGAGTATCAGCGCTACGACCGGCAACCCGCCCTCCGAGAGGAGAAGCCCCAAGGGTGGACCGACGATGAGGTGCCTCCATCGCCCCCAACTCGCACCATCTTGGCCCCAGAGCCGGAGATGACGCCCGAGCCGGAGCAGGAGGCAGAGGAGCCAGAGGCAGAGCCCGAGATGGAGGAGCCTGAGGTACCTCCAGCACCTCCTCCTCCACCTGATTTCGGGACGTCTCGACCTCCGCCCCCTCCCGGTTTTGAGGACCTTGCCTCCTCTGAGCCCCAGGGCCCTGTCACAGTCGACAGTTGGGAGGATCTGCCTGATGGCGGCGACTACGTCCAGACCGAGCCGATGCAGTACACAGGTGAGGACTGCGGGACATGGGTACGGCAACCTGACGATAGTTGGGAGTTGCAGTAACGGCGCGTGGAGAAGTTCAGAACCCTATGAGATGGTAATTTCCACTATATTTCTGTGATTATCGGCCATGATTCCGGAAAACCGGGCAACAGGAACTGTTTTTCATAACCCACCCCTAAAGGGGGTGAGACGAGCATCTGGCGACACGATTATATGATTCACATAGTCTGATGGGACCTAGTGACACCTATGAACGAGAACGCCCCACGCTCCGTTTGTCTAGCAATACTGATGATTGCCTCTATCGCGCTACCGCTGCTCGATGCCCAAACGGAACCGCCCGAGTTACGCGATTCCGAGGAAAAGATGGAGACTCCGCCGAGTCCATGTCAAGGCTGGGATGCCTGTCGTGGGACTGACGCGGGAACCACTTACGATACCGCGATCGACCTATCATCGGACTTCGACTGGAATGGTGTGAACGAGACCAACGTCTACTACGGGGCAGAGGCGGCATGTCTTGCGTACTCGTACACATCCGCAGATTGCAATGACCACTACGTCATCGATCCTCCACCTGGGTACGGTGTCACCGCGACACTCAGCTGGAACCACTCGAATCCTGGAACCTACATCCAGGGCGACACCTACGCGTTCCTTCTCTACTTCGGCGGCGAGACCACGTCCAACCGCCTGTACTCGACCACGGGTAACGCCTGGTGCTACAGCTACTACTCCAACAATGGCGGCCCAG
>JAKUUP010000070.1 GCA_022447095.1 Candidatus Thalassarchaeum betae | reverse complement strand
CCCACTTCGACGAACTCCGCGGTCAAACCCTTCTCGACAGGAAAGATCGAGGTCTCGAGCCACTCCATCAGAGGCAGTCCCTCGCCCATCGAGCGATTGAGTATCATCGCGAGGTGGGTGTGCCAGTTCTGCAGTGAGCGCGTGACCAGCCGAGCCGAGCCATCGATCGTCTCGACAACGTCCTCGTCGCCCTTGCTCTTCGAGTACGAGCCATCGGGATGCAGCAGGAAGTCACCGTGCTGGATTGCACCGTCGTGGTCAATCAGGCGAGTTCCCGTGACCCTCCTCACGCCCTCGTCCATGGTGCTGGGAAAGGCTCACTTGACAAGAACGAGTTGGTTCCCCATTCTATCATTCTCAATCATGAATTGGACAAAATAACGCGCCCTAGCTCCTTGGTCGTCTGTGAGTTCACTTCGATCCCCATACCGACTCATTAGATTGGTCAAGGAGGGCGAGTGCTCCTCTGCACTGCACTGCTCTACTCCACTGTCCTGCCCGGGCTTCTCCTCCTCATACAGGTCACTCGCGCTGCAACCTATCGCCTCCTCGCAGAAGTTGTAGCAGTCATAGGGAGTCCCGCAGATGAAGTCCCCAGTTCTATAGCATTGATCGGCAGGAACGACCCAGTCCTGTGTCCATGATAACGCGCTACCTAGATCTGAATCAGAATTCGGATTATCGCTGTTATGGTGGGTGTGGTACAAGCCTAGGAAGTGACCGAGCTCGTGGGCTGGAACGTAACTCTCTGTAAAGGTCGAGGCACGGGCGTATGTCACATAGAACTCTTTAGTCGAAAACGGGTACATGCTGTAGGCACCCCAGCCATCAGTGACTAGGACCACGTTCACGCCACTGTGGTTGTAACCCTCGGTGAAGCCACTCCCAAGAGCATCGATGGGTACCATTTCTCCATAGTCTCCATCCGAATCCTCTCCGGCGTCTGGGAATGCTTCGTCAACCCAGACTATCTCTCCCAAAGAGAAAGTTATGCCATGTTGGCTGTACACCGAATTAATCAGAACGATTCCTTGTGCAATCGATTCCTCATCTGAGATATAGTCGACTCCGTCGTTGTCCTTGTAGACGAAGATGGTCAGCGATAGTACCCTAGTGGGACCAGAATCGCATTGCATCCCCGGATAGGGATATTCTTCACCGATATCCATCCAATATTCCTGCTCATCACAATTCCTCTCTAGGCCACCTATCGTGCCAAAGCAACCAGAGAATATCGCCGAGCACAGAATCAAGACTACGGCGGGAGCGCAAATCCTCATGCCCGTCGGATGGGGCTGGCCAACCTCAAGTTTTTCTAAGGAAACTCAGTTGCTGGGTTTAGGTAGGAAAGGCATCAACTTGTTAGCAAGAGCCTCTATATTTCGAGTCTGTATCCAAGCTCTACCGGATCCTGATAATCTCAAAACAATAGCCTCCCCTCCGAAAATGGTAGTCTTCCAAGATCCTGCCTTTTGGGCTTCATAGGATACCCCATTGGTGAATGCCACGAGATGTCCGTTGTCCACAACTATCGGGGTATTTGGTGTTACTTCGATCTCTTTGATGGCCCCATA
>JAKUUP010000007.1 GCA_022447095.1 Candidatus Thalassarchaeum betae | reverse complement strand
CCGCGGTCGCCAGCGGCAGCAGCAGGATGACTGCCAGTATGACCGACCTGCGCATGCCCCGACGGCGTACTTGCACCAAATGAATCCTCTTGGCTCAGGTTTCGAGCCCCCACAACTCGTCGCCGACCCAGTGGAGCGTGCTCACCGCTGTGCCGCTACTCAGCTCCCGCATCTCGTCCCCGCTGACGAGTGCGACCCCCGTGGCAAGGGGCTTGCCGTGCTCCTCGTCCCGGATCCAGACCAGGTCGCCGGCCTCCAGCGAGGGATCGGCGAGCTGGACGCCGGCCGCCATGCAGTCAGCGCCGTTCATCAGGAACGGGATGGCGCCGTGGTCGACGGCGGCCCAGCGGTGCTCGGGCTGCCAAGCGATGATGCCTCGGAGCGTCGGGAACCAGGAGGTCCCTCCCTCGGTCTCGACCTGTATCCCCAGAGGGACCCGGTCGCCCAGGATCAGGTCACGCCCCTCGAAGTGCCCCCTCTCGAGGAAGCTCTCAGCGAGGTCCAGCTCGAGACCCACGGACTCGCCGAGCTGGCGAATGTCCTCGCGCACCTGCTTGAATCTGACAGGCGTGCGCCGACGCAACCTCTTCTCGCTCACGCACCGCTGTGAATGCGCTACCGAGAAGAACATACTGCATCGGCGCAGTGACGAACACGTTGAAGACGGACGCTCGCCGGCGTCGGCCCGATGCTAGTCGTCTGCCTCGACCTAGAGGGCGTTCTCATGCCAGAGGTCTGGATCAACTTCGCCGAGCGCACGGGCATCCCAGAACTCCGCATCACGACCCGTGAAGAGCCCGACTACGACAAGCTGATGAGGTACCGGCTAGACATCCTCGATGCCAACGGACTGACCATCGACGACATCACCGATGTGATCGAGGGGATGGAGCCGCTCGACGGCGCAGTGGAGTTCCTCGACTGGCTCAGGTCCAACTGGCAGGTCATCATCCTCTCAGACACCTTCTCCCAGTTCGCCGGCCCGATGATGGACAAGCTCGGCCGACCGACCCTGTTCTGCCACACCCTTGAGATCGACGAGGACTCACGAAGAATCACTGACTGGACCATCCGCCTCGAGGACCAGAAGTGCCGCACGGTCGAGGCTCTCCGGGCGATGAACTTCAACGTCATCGCATCAGGTGATTCGTACAACGACACCACGATGCTGGCCGCAGCCAACGCGGGCATCCTGATCAACCCCCCGCAGAACGTCGTCGACGAGTTCTCTCAGTACCCGGTGGCCACGAACTACACCGAACTGCGCGACGCCATCCAGCAAGCCGCATCGGCTATGGGCGAATAGTCCTCCAATCCATTGAAATAAGGGCGGTCGGTCGGCGGGACGCATGGCAAAGTGGCATGGCATATCCCGCAGAAAGCCGAGCGGCGGCCGCGTGAAGCGACCGCGCGGCAAGCGCCGAGGGGAGATATCCAGCGAGAACCAGTTCGCGTACGTGGGCGAGGAGGACAAGAGCAAGGCCTACCGCAAGCGGGCGAAGTCCCAGACCATGAGAGTCCAGTCGGCCAGGCACATCAACGTCAACGACCCTAAGGAGGGCAAGACAGTGAAGGCGACCATCAACAGCGTCGCCGAGAACGACGCCGACCCCAACTACGTCCGACGCAACATCATCACCAAGGGCGCCGTCGTCGATACCGATGTAGGACGAGTGCGCGTTACCAGCAGGCCCGGCATGCACGGCGTTGTCAGCGGTGTCCTTCTCGAGGACTGAGGCTCGCGAAGCCCTCAAGTCACTCCGCAGACGGGGAGGTAGCGACAGCATGCCCCGCGACGCCAGCAAAATGAACATCTGGACCGGCTACTTCGACTCCAGACTGAGTCGATCTGGTGGTCGACGCGTCCCCAAGGAGGCCAGCGTGCCAAAACCCACTCTTGAAGCGGTCGCTTGGGCGGCCAAAGCCGTCGGGATATCCAAGATGAAGCGCGAGGCGGAGGCCAGCCACCCTTCCCGCCCGCACCATCAGGAGGGACGTCTCGTACTCTCCACCCAGGACGCTCTCAGCGCCACCAATGCAGACAGCAAGGAAGGTGTCATGCAGTCGATCGGCCTTCGCCTGCGCAGCCAGATGAAGGAGGCCAAGGAGCAGGATAGCAAGACTCAGGCCAGAGGACCATCGAAGGGCGACCGCCAGAGGCGCGCTCAGCGCAAGTCGTTCAAGCAGAAGAGCGGCCAGCGGCGCAAGAAGTTCGGCCGCTGACCGCAATCACCTTGTTCGTCGCCTCGCATGACGGGCCATGGAGTACCGCATCATCAAGTCGAAGACCCTCGAGAGCCTAGAGGAGGAAGTCAACGCCGCCTTGGAAGACGGCTGGGTCCCGACGGGTGGGCCGATGAACCTCCCGTTCGGCTTTGCCGGGTACTTCCAAGGCGTAGTACGCGAGTGATTCACTCGACGGCCACGTTCCATCCGCGCTCGTCAGGAATCCGCTTCTGCTGGATGCCCGTGAGTTCGTCATGCAGGATTCGAGTAATCGGTCCGACCTCGCCTTCGCCGAAACCGGCGACATTGTCGCCGTGCTGAATCGAGCCGATGGAGGCAACCACAGCGGCTGTGCCGGCGCAGAAGCACTCGTCGGCACTCAGAGCGTAGTCGACATCGATCTTCTCCTCGCGGACCTCGTAACCCATATCCTTCGCGATCTCGATGACCGACTCTCTTGTGACTCCCGGCAGTATAGTCCCGGTCAGCTCAGGCGTCGAGATGATGCCGTCCTTGACGCAGAAGAAGTTGGCCGCTCCTACCTCCTCGACATACCTATGGTGAACGGCGTCGAGGTAGATGATCTCGGCGAAACCCTCAGACTTGGCGTCCTTCGATGGAACCATCCCGGGCGCGTAGTTACCGATCGCCTTTACTCCCCCCGAGCCGCCCGGGGCGGCGCGGTGGAAATTATCCGAGATCTTCAGCGAGATTGGCTTGAGGCCGCCCTTGAAGTAGGGCCCTACTGGGGAGACGTAGACTAGGAAAGTGTACTCGGGTGCGGGTGCCACACCGAGGATTGCGCCGCTGCCCATCAGAAGCGGTCGGATGTAGAGCGCGCCCTTGCCCATCGGGGGGATCCAACGGCTGTTCTCGTGAACGGTCTTGCGGACCGCGTCGAGAAACATCTCCTCAGGGACGACAGGCATCCCGAGGCGCTTCGCGCCGTCCTGCATACGACTCGCGTTTCGATCGGGCCGGAACATGACGATGCTGCCGTCGGCCGCGCGCTGTGCCTTCAGACCCTCGAACAGGCCCTGGCCGTAGTTGAGAACCCCAGCGGCAGGTGACATGCTGAGATCCTGGAAGTCCTGCATCACCCCAGAGCTCCAGCTCCCACCCTGTTTGCAGTGGGAGATGTACATCCGATCGGTCTTCTGGTAACTGAATATCATGCTGTCCCAGTCGATTGCTGGGCCGTCATTATCCAACACCAATGCACCCCGATTATGTCGCAGGTGAGGGGGTCGGTTTTCAACGGTTCCGCTCCCATCTCTTCCACTATCGTTTTGGGCTCTCATGATTACATAGATTGAAGGCGTTTGAGTCCAGCCTGAGCCTGAGGGACAGTCATGCAGTGGGAGGAGGAGATGTGCATCATATCAGGCTCCTATCAATCGAGTGAGGGGAAGCCCCACCGAACCACCGTTGAACTCTGGTGCCGCTCTCGTGCTGGGCACTCTGTGACCCTGTTGGTGAACGGGCTTCGACCGTATGTCGTAATCGCACTGCCCGGCAAACCACGACCAGCTTCCGAGGCCGATTCGGCACTGGATTATCTACGGAGCATGGACTGGGCGGTCGACGTCACCCCAATCGGTGACAAGTGGACCCCGGACGGCGACAAGCCGCACTGGAAGGTCGAGGTGCCACAACCCTGGATGATTACCAGAGGCCCGAATATTAGGAAGGCATTGCAGGAGAGTTGGGAGGTCAGCAGCGCCGACATATTGTTTGAGCGCAGATTGCTGCTGGACTACGACCTCGGACCCCACATCTCTGCCTGTGGTGAGGTACTCTGGGCCGGCGAGCGCGCGCCGGTCGAGGCCCGTGACGAGTCTACCACGGATCGCGCTACCGCTGCTGGGCGTATCACCGAGGTCGGTGGAGCAGGTCTCTACCCGGTCGATATGGTTCTGTCTTGCACTGTGGATGACCTATCAATCACCGAGCCATTCCGAACCCCATTCGTCACTTTCTCATTCGATCTGGAGACGAGCATCCAGTCGAACAGAATCCTGTGTGCCGCGGCTGTCATCGACAGGGGAGGGGAGCGCACTGAGCACACCTTCCAAGGCGAGGAGGGCGATATCATGGAGGGTCTGACCAAGCTGCTGCGCTCGGAGGACCCCGACATCATCACCGGCTATAACATCGACAACTTCGACCTGCCTCGGATGGAGGAGAGGGCGGACGTCCTAGCAGGTCGCTCAAGGATGGAGGCCGCCGCGCTGTACGGCTGGGGCAGAGTCCCGATGCTGCAGGGCGAGAACAGGAGGCTGTTACCCAGCCGCCAGCAGAACCGCGTCTGGAGAATTCCAGGAAGAATCCCTCTCGATGCTTGGTGGCAGGCACGCCAGACCCTCCGACCTCAGCGGGAGACTCTGAGATATGTCTCCAAGTTGCTCTGGCCGGAAGACGAGGACAAGCACAAACTGGACATCGATGCCAGCCAGATGGATAGGGAGTGGGCCGAGAGGCCCGAGGAGGTCCTCGAGTACTGCGTTCGAGACACGGTTCTTCCGTTGGACATCCTTGATCGTCTGCAATCAGTCGCCCGCAAGGAGGCTCTCGCCTCGGTATCACTGACAACAGTCGAAACAGCCTCCTCTGGAACCACCAGCCAGTGGCTCGACTCGTTGGTGATCCGTCTGGCGGACCGCAGAAACGTCTCCGTCCCGACCACTAACTCGGGACCTCGGAGGAGGGATCAGATCACCGGCGGATATGTCCACGAGGTGGAAGCGGGACTGGAGCCATGGGTTGTCGTACTCGACTTCAAGTCGATGTACCCATCGATCATGATTGCAAACAACATATGCTCTACCACCCTACTGAGAGATGGCTCAGTCGACGATTCGCACAGCGTATCTCCTATCACCAAGACGCGATATCTCTCGAAGGAGGACCGCTTAGGGCTGGTCCCGCAACTTCTGGAGCAGCTGATGCAGAGCAGGGAGGTCCACAAGGCCGCCCTCTCAGTTGCCAGAGAGTCTGGCGACGAGGCCGAGGCCTTCCTGCAGGACCAGTTGCAATACGCAGTCAAGATTCTGATGAACTCTTTCTACGGAGTCTTTGCCTCGAGTTTCTACCGCTTCACCCACCCAGACCTCGGCGCCAGTATAACAGAATGGGCCCGCCACAACATCCGCGAAATCATCGCTTACGTGGAGAAGGACGGCCACGAGGTGGTCTACTCTGATACCGATTCGATATTCGTCAAAGCCCCGGTAGACAAGGAGTCTCCAATCAATAAGCCGTCAGAGGATTCACCGATTCATGCGGATTGGGAGAGGGCGAAGGCAGAGACGCTTCGCTTCGGGGAGAGTCTGGCCTCAGAATTCACCAAGGAAGGAGCTGAACTAGAACTCGAGACCGCGCTTTCCGCTTTCTTCAGCCACGGCGCCAAGAAACGCTACGTCGGGCGCGTCGTGTGGCCGCGAGAGGAGATGCTGATTCGCGGCTATGAGGTTCGCAGGACCGACTCCTTCGCACTTCTGACTCGCACGATGACGGAGATGTTCGAAATGATCCTAAACGGTGAGGAATGGGCCGCCGTTGAGATGACCAAGTCAGTCATCGACGATGTGAAGGCTAGACGTGTCGACGCAGCCGATCTGGTCATCAGCCGTTCCTGCAAGGGTACGCTGAAGCGCGACGGCACAGTTGACTTCTCCAAGGTCTACAATAACCCGAACGGACTACCTTACGTGCGTGCGGCGAAGAAGAGAATCGAGAGAGACCTACCCTTCACCCCCGGGATGAAGGTGGGCTACGTCGTCACCAACGCCAAGAACAGCCCCATGGATGTGGAGCCTTGGCTCGTCGATGAGATTGGCGAGGATCCGCCCAGATATGACCCTGAGTATTACGCGAGACGCCTCGCGACCGCTCTAGGTAGGATAACAGAGGCCTTCGGGTGGGGTGATACCGAACTTATGTCAGGCTCGCGCCAACAGACCCTATTTGACTTCTAATCGCTACATTGGAAGCCTGTCTAACTACCATTGGATGTGTACTGGACAGCGTAGGGTTGATTTCATCCGGTCCGCCAGACCGGGCTAATGGCTCGCATGCGTGTGCTCGCTCCGATGCTGTCCGCAATCCTGCTCTGCTCGGCCTTGGCCGGATGCTTGGATATGCTCAGTGGAAACGAACCGCCTACAGCGGCGATGTCGGTTGACCCACCGGGAACAGCCAAGGCCGGCGACTCACTCACCTTCAGCGCCGTCGGCTCATCTGACCCCGACGGCGACTCCCTGACTTTCTCTTGGACCTTCGGCGACGGCAACACTGGGACAGGTCTGACCACTAGCCACTCGTACGCCCAACCAGGCGACTACACCGCCCGTCTGGCGGTCGGCGACGGCACCCACGAGGCCACGGCCAGCAAGACCATCACGGTTGTTGACGCCTCGGCGCGCGAGCCGCACGCTGAGATCACTGCCAACAAGGATGACGACTGCGAGGGCGAGGAGCCACCCAACGGCGATTTCGTCTTGGTATGGGTCTGCGAGGACGACAAGGACGAGAATGAGAGGGAGATTAGCGTCTCGGCCACCGTCTCACTCGATGGTTCGGATTCATGGGCGGGATGCGACCCCGATCATGCCGAATGCTACGCCGAGGAGTATCTGGTCGAGTACAACTGGGACCTCGACACTAACACCGATTCCGACGGCGATGGGAACCCGGAGAACGACATCGACGCCTCCGGCGAGACCTATGAGTGGGAGGACCTGCCTGCTGGGGCATGGGACATCCGACTCTCGGTCACCGACGACCAGGGCCTCATTGACCACGTCGACTCGACAGTCTACGTCAACTACCGAGGGGTCTGGAAGGACTTCGTGATCGACCGCCGATACCAAGATCCGGTAATCATGACCTGGGAGTTCCCCGTCACCTACGATGATGATACCAGAGACAGGATCCGCTATCTCAGGGTCAAGCTGACATACCCGGCCGAGGACGATGACCAGCCCTTCGGAGGAATAGATACGGAGAACAAACTCGACCTCTATCTGTACAACGGCACCGACGAGGAAGTCGCCAACACCTCGGCCATCGACGACGAGAGCAGGGACGCTGGGGACTGCGCATCCGGCGACCGCTGCGTCTGGATGGTGGTGGGCGGCTCGACAGTCCGAGGATTCGTACCAGGAGACTGGACAGTCGACATAGTCAACGAGAAGACCCACAACACCGAAGTCAAGCAGATGGTCGTCGAGTTGCAGTACCGCTAGCCTTCTGGCTTCCTTTACGCTAGGCTGCTCAGAAGTGACCTCCCCTAGTCTAGGGGGAGAGATTCAAATACACCCCATCGGTCGGCGGGACACTCAGAAGGTGTACATTATGGGTTCACAATGGGAAGATAAGAGCAAGCCGCATTTGAATATCGTATTCGTTGGTCACGTGGACCACGGGAAGTCGACAACGGTCGGCAGACTACTGCTTGACAGCGAACACATCGAGGCACACGTGATTGAGAAGTTCGAGAAGGAAGCATCCGAGCGAGGCAAGGCCGGATTTGGCTTCGCCTACGTCATGGACGGACTGAAGGAGGAGCGCGAGCGAGGCATCACCATCGACGTCGCTCACAAGGAGTTCTTCACCCCCAACTACTACTTCACCGTCATCGACGCGCCAGGTCACCGCGACTTCGTGAAGAACATGATCACCGGCACCAGCCAGGCTGACGCCGCAGTCCTCTGCGTCGCCGCCGACGACGGTGTGAACGCTCAGACCAAGGAGCACGCCTTCTTGGCCCGCGTCCTAGGCGTCCAGCAACTGATCGTGAACGTCAACAAGATGGACATCAGCGGCGTCAACTACTCTCAGGAAAAGTATGACAGCGTTGTCACCGAGGTCACCGCACTGCTCAAGATGGCAGGCTTCAACACCGACGAGGTTCCGTTCATCCCCTGTGCTGCACTGGCCGGTGACAACGTCTTCAACAAGAGCGACAACATGCCTTGGTACAACGGCATGACGCTTTTCGAAGCTATCGACAAGATACAGATGCCTCCGAAGCCCACCGACAGACCACTGCGCCTGCCTATCCAAGACGTCTACAAGATTAGCGGAATCGGCACTGTGCCGGTCGGCAAGATAGAGACCGGAGTGCTGAACGCCGGCAAGACCGTCGTGTTCAATCCGAGCCAGCAGTCCGCTGAGGTCAAGAGCATCGAGATGCACCACACCATGGTCGAGAAGGCTGAGCCCGGCGATAACGTCGGTTTCAACGTCCGCGGTCTGTCGGCCACCGACATCCGCCGGGGCGACGTCGCAGGATACACGGACACACCTCCGATGTTCGTCCGCCACGACGAGACCTTCGTCGGACAGATCCAACTAATGGACATCCCGAAGGCCATCGGCTCCGGATACACCCCGGTGTTCCATGCCCACACCTCGCAGGTAGCAGTGCGCTTCGTCGATCTTCTTGAGAACTCGAAGACCAAGGAGGCCAACCCTCCGTTCCTGAAGACCGGTGACGCTGCTCTCGTTCGCTTCATGCCGACAAAACCCATGGCAATCGAGCAGATGGACGCGTTCCCCGAACTAGCCCGCTTCGCAATCCGCGACATGGGCAAGACAGTCGCCGCTGGCGTCTGTATGAAGGTCGAGAAGAAGTGATTCGGTTAACGGTGAGTTGATGCCAGTCGTCACCACCATCAAGTTGACTGGAGAGAATCACACTGACGTAGACCTAGTCTGCGAGCACATCAAGACAATCTCAGAGGAGACTGGCGTAAATCTGCGTGGCCCGATTCCCCTGCCTACGCGCCGCCTAGTCGTGCCCTGCCGTAAGAGCCCTGACGGAGAGGGCGCGGAGACTTGGGACCACTGGGAGATGCGAGTCCACAAGCGCCTGCTTGAACTGGTGACTAACACCGCCAAGGACGAGAAGGCGCTCCGAAAGGTTCTGCGAATCCCGATCCCCGACTCGGTCACCATCGAACTCTCTCTGCGCAACCTAGGCTAGGCTGCCCATTGGGTCCCAAGCCGGAAGCACCACGGGCTCGGTCTCGAGTCCGGCGACCATCTTCTCATTCAGGTACGAAGTCGGAGCAGCGATCTCAAACATGTACTGGTCGTACCAGCTGTCGTTCATCGTGTAGTAGCCCTTCTGACCGGTGTCCGCACCCCAAGAGTTCTCGACGCGCCAGCGTCGGACCCTCCCATTGACCACATCGACACCTGTGAACAGCATCGCGTGTGTCATCATGGTCTGGTTGTGGCGCAACCTGTCTGCCTTGTCCATGCCGTACTCGACCCCGTAGAGTCCCTCGACATCGAACAGGTCGGCGTCCCAGAGGCCCTTCTTGCGATCCATTTCCTTGCCGACATCGCAACCCATCCAGACGGGCATGCCGTCTTCGAGCAGCCTCCGCGTGACCGCCTTCATCTCCTTGCTCGGCACATTCAGGTAGACTACGGGAGGTCCGCCGGCGACATTCTGCAGGAAGTCTACGGTGTAGGTCCGGTAGTACTCATTGCGGGGATCGTTGACGATGCAGACGTAATCCTCCCACTCGATGTCGACGTACTCAGCGGCGAACTGCTGCGGAGTCATCCTGCCCTTGCGGTGGAACTTGTCATCCTTGTCGCGCCACTGCCAGTCGAATGTTTTGGGTGGAGTACCTAGGTGGATGCACAGCATTTTCCAGATGTCTGCTATCCTCTTCTCCTTGTGTTCTCTGGCCTCGTCTTCCGTGCCACCTCCTTCGAGGATGGCCCGGATCTCACAGGCCGAACTCCTTAGGATGTTTTTCAACTCGGTATTCATCCAGCGTGTCGCGCTGCTGGTGTTAGACTCTGGATAGGCCGACTTGGGGACTAGACCGTGCTTGCGAATCAGGTTCATCGCCATGTTCCACTGACCGCCGTCGCCGATCGGATCGGAGAGCAGGAAGTGGATGGTGCGATCGTCGACGGGGCGTTCAGCCGTCTTGATGATGGCCTCGAGCAGGTGGTTGGCACGTTCGAACTTGTCCCAGAAGTGAATGTGGGCCTGGCTGAACTCGAAGTTCTTGAGATTCATCTTCTTCATCGCACCGACCCTGAACAGGTTCAGAGTCGCGAACAACCAGCACCGACCACTCCTCATCTGAGCGGTCACCTTCCAATCATCCAGTTTGGTGCTGAAAGAGGAGTCCATGTTCTGAACTAGGCTCCTGTCCAAAGTCAAATCGGGCAACTGCACGTTTGTCACGGCGTTCTGCGCGACCTTGTTCGATGGGTCCGCCGCGAAACCCTTCCTCAATTCTGCAACCTGTTTTCTGGTAATCGTCTTGCCCATTGGCTCACCTTTGGTGAGCCACTTCGAGTGACGACGACACTAAGTCATTGCGAGAATCACAGCGGCGCGGGCTCGGCGAAGCCGGCAGCGATTAGGGTATCAGCAATGGGAGCCGCACATGATTCGACATCACCAGCAGTCAGCACTATCTCCGAACCATCTTCGGTGATTATGGGATCGGAGAGGTCCTTCAAGATGCGGATGCGGCGCAGCCCGCTCTCATCTTCAGCAAGGGGCTCCTCAAGAGGTGCAGGTGGGGCAGCACCAGTGGCACGGCCCGGAAACGCATCAATCTGCCGAATCCGATCCTCCTCGTCAATCTCGGGGTCCTCCCAGTTGCCACTGGGCGGTGTCCGTACTGCATCGGGTGTCGTGTAGGATACTTTCTCATCCTGCTCGACGAACTCAGTAAGAGGAGCGTGTCCGGTGATATTAGCCGATTCGGGAACCTCGATGCTGGAGCCCCTTAGCAGGGCGTTCCACGAGACTTCGTGCTTGTACTTCTCAACGAGGTGACCGACCCCGGAGTAGTATGCCCTTTCCGAGGGGTCATGCCTCTCCCAGTCCATCGTCTCGAAATTCGCAGCCACGTTCACCGCATCGCCCTGTGGGGACTTAAGCAGGTTCGAGAGGACAGCGTGCTGGGTGAACGCGTTCAGCCGCAGGCGAGTCAGGTCGCTGACGCAGGTCCGGATTATGCCCAGCCGTCGTGACTTGAGTTGCGCCTTGGCAGTCATACCCTCGTCCCTGATGGTCTCTGCAAGCTCCACTTCCAGATGGTGCAGCAACTGTCCCACTGAGCCCCAGAATGCAGGTACGGGTAGGTCGACTGGAACAGTCTGGGACTTCTGCTTGCGAGAGAGCTCAAAAAGAGACTTCTCGATGGATTGCAACTGGTTCCTGTTTAGCCTAGGCGCAGCATCATCTTCGTCCATCAGAGCAACCTGTCAGAGGTGGGTGGAGGGAGACTATTGAACAATTCCTCGCGACATCCGGCAAAAGCCCCCGAGGCGCGAGTATCAAGAGGCAAACTTCCCTAGCAGCGCCGCAGGTGTACCCGAGTGGTCAAAGGGGTCGGGCTCAAGATCCGATGCGTAGTGCTTCGCAGGTTCAAATCCTGCCACCTGCACCAATGACTCTCACAGGATAGCAATCACGGCCCTGAGGAACTCAAGCGAGCCCTCTATCCCGCGTGCCACAGTCAGGCAGTCGGCCGCATCCACCACATCCTCTCGCTCGTCGTTGACTGCGACGGAGAAGCCGCAGAGTTCGAACATCGAGATATCGTTCGGCGCATCACCGCACACCAGCACTCTCTCGGGGTCTACACCACGCTGTTCGAAGGCCACCCGCAGGCCCCCTGCTTTGTCTATTCCAGGGACTGTGATGTGAACCGCGAAACCAGTGGGTACGACGATGAGGTCAGACCACTCGCTTCCAGCGAGGAGTTCGCGAATCAAATCTTCATTTCCATTTTCGAATAGGCACCATTCGGTCTCGCGCCAGCGATTCGATTCTATCCCCGCCGCATCGAAGTCTTCTATCTGAGTGGCCAGCCACTGTACGGCTGCTCTAGCGCGGGAGCCGTCGGCCAGCGTGATGATTTCGTGCCCCTCGCCGCTGTCCCAGACCATGCCTCCGTTCTCGGCTACGATGAACCCCGATGCGCCGAGAGACTGCTTGATAGGAGTGACGTTGGGAAGCGTGCGACCGGATGCGAGCGAGATCGGAAGACCGCGCACCTCGACCTCGCGAATCAGCGGAATCAGGTCGGGATGAAAACCCCCGGCGTCCATCAGAGTGCCGTCCACATCGAACACGATCATATCCCAAGTACGGTCCTGAGGAAGTTCCACCATAGCTGACCGGGGCGGCACTGGGATGATGATTCCACCGCACAAGACCCCTCGCATCATGTTCAAGCGGGACCACTGAATGGCCTGTGTATGGACGAGGAGCATGAGGACTTCCTAGTTCTCGACGACGATGACGAGGAGACTTCGGTTTCGGAGAAACCGGAAGAGCCTCCTGTACTGCCCCCCATGCCCAAGATAACCTCACTCAAGTTGCCAGACTTCTTGCGTCCGAAGTCCAAGGAGAAGCCGTCGCCGAAGCCTGAGCCCGCCATCGATGCGGTTGCTGAATCGGCTGGTGACGTACTCGACGCCGACCTCGCAGCGGACGGCGTACACGAGTTCGAATGGGACATCCGGGGCATGGACTGCCCCGACTGCGCGATGAAGGCGACGAGAGCTGTACAGCGCCTACCGGGAATCGAGGAGTGCCGGGTCTCGGCCACTGACGGCCGAGTGAGAATCAATCTGGACATCAGCAAGGGGGCGATATCCCGAACTTCCTCGGTATTGGAGAACCTCGGCCACAGCCCCGACATCGAGTGGCTGGCCGTGGTAGGGCAGACCCCGAGGGAGGTCGCTGCAAGGATAGGCGTTGATCGCCGGGTACTGAGAACCACTCTCATGGATATCCCAGGAGTGCTCAACGTCCGTTTGGATGACGGCAAGATCGAGATGCAGCGCCTCTGGCTCGACGATACCAGCATCAGAGAGGTCTCCGAGCTGAGGATGCGCAAGATACTGGGACCCGAAGCTAAGTTGGTGCCCTCCAAGAGCGCTAGGCTCAGGCCCGATCAGATTCGACTGCTGGGCGCGGCGTTGACCGTTCCGCTCATTGGCGGCGTCATCGCCATAGAGCAAATCCACGTTATCCCGAATACGTTGGCGGCCGGGGTGGCTTTCTTCGGAGTCATCTTCGCTGGCCATCAGATGTTCCAAGAAGCCTTCGCCAGCATCCAGAACAGGATCCTAGGTTTCCAAGTTCTGACCTCGCTCGCCGTCATCGGTGCAATGTACCTGCACGAATGGGCTGAAGCGCTGATGGTGGTCGGACTCGTCGGATTCGCCTCCAATCTCGAGGACAGGGCGCTGATCAAGGCCCGGGAGTCTATGCAGGGGGGCTTGGACAGGCTGCCGCGTAGGGCACGACTGCTTGAGCCGAGACCTAGCGAGCATGAGCCTCACTCCCACTCTCGCTCGCTGACGGTGTTACCATCTTCGGCAGCAACGGGGGGAGTCAATGACCACTGCGAGGACCTCACTCCGGTGGAAGCTCTCGAACCGGGCGATCTCGTCGAGGTCCGCTCGGGTGAGGTTGTACCAGTAGACGGCATCGTCGTCGAGGGCGTTGGGTCAATAGACCGCGCTCCGCTCACTGGCGAGCCCTTGCCCATTCCAGTCAAGGCCGGGGATTTGGTGGAGGCCGGACTCAGTCTAGTACGCGGACCTCTGGTGATCCGCGCTCAGGCAAGCGGAGACGACACACGGCTCTCGAGCCTCATCGATCTCGTCAGGCGCTACCGAGACCAGCCTACTAGGACGCAGAGCGCCATCGAGAGATTCACCGCAGTCTGGGTGCCCTTGGTGATGCTGGGCGCGCCAGCGATAGCATTCCTCGCGTACGGCTTAACATCCAAGGCTATCCTCATTACACTCCTTTTATGGGTCGTATCGTGCCCTTGCTCGCTCCTTCTCGCTGCTCCGGTGCCTCACGCAGCCGCCCTTTCTTCCGCCTCCGCCTCGGGACTGGTCGCACGCGGCGGCGACGTTCTCGAGGCGGCCGCGGGCGTGAATCTGGCTCTGCTTGACAAGACCGGCACGCTGACCAGCGGACGTCCTAGGATGACGGGCCTCACAGTCTCGGAACACGAGAACGAGTACCGGGTGCTGCAGATAGCCGCGGGGCTCGAGCAGCGCTCGAACCACCCCTACGCCAAGAGCATCCTGGATTTGACCGAGCAGCGCTCCCTCAAGGCTAGCAATGTCACCGACATCACCGACGGAGACGCCGGAGTCAGAGGCAAGTTGCGCGGGCAGGAGGTCTTGCTCGGGCGGGCCGACTGGCTGCTCGAGAACGACGTCAGCATACCACTCGACATAGACTCGGCACTCACCAAATCCAGGAAGGCCGGGTATGGCGCTAGCGTGCTCGCCATCGACGGCAAGGCGGTCGCCGCGTTTGGCTTCGCCCACGACGACGCCCGTGAGGGCGTCGAGGAACTCATCGCCGCCTTGCTTGAGAACGACGTCACCGTCGAGATACTGAGCGGGGATGAGCAAGCCAGCGTCGAGGCGTTCGGACATCGCCTCGGACTCGATTCTGCCGCATGTCGAGGCGGCGTAGACCCAGAGAGTAAGGCTCAGTGGGTCTCCGAGCGCTCGAAGGCGCGACGCACCCTGATGGCGGGTGATGGCTTCAACGACGCCGGCGCGTTGGCAGCAGCTGACGTAGGAGTGGCAGTAGGCAGCGGTGAGCAAGTCAACCTCGACGCCGCTGACGTGTTAATACCCGGAGAGGACCCAAGGGCCCTCTCTCGGCTCATCATCCTCGCCAAGAGGACACGCGGAGCTGTATACGCCAACATAGCGATATCTGTGGGAGTCACGCTACTCCTTGTGACGACTGTCCTGATGGGTGAGTTAACCAGCATTTTCGCAGGTGTGGCCCTGCACGAGGCCAGCGCGCTGATAGTCATCCTCAACGGTATGTGGGTTTCGGGAACCGGGACTCAGAGAGTGACGACACTAGTCGACTTAAGTCGAGAGATTGGCCGTGACCTCGCCGAAGCGCTGAGGGTTGCGATTGGCCTCTCAGACGATGACTCTTCTGCGACCGCTTGATTAACCCAGTCCGGAATCGAGGCCCATGGCGGATTCGGTCGAGGTCGAATCGAAGTACGCTCCACCGCTTGCGGAATGTGCTCACTGCGACCACATGCTACCTCAGGGCCTAGGTGAGAAGGAGTGCAAGGTTTGCGGCGCGGTTTGTCGCGTCAGCCACCAGCCGACCATCGACTCGCTGACCGACGAGTCCCTACCGTGCCCACACTGCAACACCGTGGTCGTCGCCGGCACTGACGAGAGACCAATCGAGTTGACCTGCGGGGCCTGCATGGGCAGCTTCACCCTCACTGCCAAGATCGTCAAGGTGGAGATAGACTGCCCGGGCTGCGAGAGGACGTTGAGGATCAGGCCGAGGCCCGGGACTCGTGAACTCACCTGCCCTGCCTGCGAGTCTGCTTTCAACGTCACTTTCTAGACTCTCGTTGCTTCCGATAGTACCCTGAAACCGCTTTTATCAGCCGATTCGGACCCTTCGCTCTCAAATACTCAGAAATGAGCGTCAACTTGGGGATGGGTACCCGTGAGTGAGAGCAAGTCGCCGGATGGCAACGATACCGAAGGTATCGACGAACTGGCTGAACTGCGTGCCCAGCATGCCCTCTCCGCTTCTTCCAGCATGGAGTCGGTAGCACGCGCCAGAGAGCGCTTGGACGAGGAGTCGAAACTTCGCTCTGGCATCCGCCGCGAGCGCCGGATGCGCATCACCGAGATGACCGAGAGGGTCTCCGGGATGCACGGGGCGATGCGCAAGGCCAACGAGATCCTGTTCGAGGAGAGGCTGCAGCAGATCGAGGCAGACCTCAGGGCCGAGCTCGAGGACGAGATGGAACGCCTCGAGACCGAGGCCATCGAGCGTGAGGAGAGGCTGCTTCGCGAGGAGATGCTACATCGGCTTCGCCGCGAGGAGAACCGGTTGCGCGAGCAACTTGATCTGGAACGTGATCGCCGCATAGAGGCGCATTCCACCCAACTGCGAAGTAGGCTCAAGGACGAGATGGAGACCGAGTACGAGCGCCGCAGAGCGTTCCTCGAGGAGCGTCTGGAACTCGAGGCGTCCCAAGATGTTGAGAGGATGCAGCGCCGGGTCGAGATGGACTTGCGTGAGGCCATGGAGAGCGGAGTCCACAGAAAGGTCGAGGCCCATCGCTTGGATCAGGAGATGCAGAGGAGGGAACGCCTCTCTGATTCCCGCAGGGAGAGAGAGGCGGAATTGGAGAAGCAGCTCAAGGGCGAGCGAGCATCGCTCGAGAAGGAGATGAAGGCCGACGTTGACGTACGAATCAAGGAACTCGAGGAGGAATCGGAGCGCAGTGCGCTGGCCGAGTTAGACCGCCGCTTCCGAGCCGAGCGCGAGACCATGGAGGTTGCACTCGCCCTTCGCCGCCAGGAGATGGCGCTTGAGCAAGAGGTCGAGATGGAGCACAGGGTGGCCGAGTTCGCCAAGAAGCGCGAGGGCGAGATGATGGCCAAGCTCGAGGAGCAGTTCGCCAAGCGCGGCGACCTTTCGAAGAAGGAGGTCAAGGAGATCCTCAAGTCGCTCGAGGCGGTCCTCAAGTCGAAGTGGGAGGCCGCACTGCTCGATGCGAAGCAGTCAGCCCTCGAGAGAGTGGGCGAGGACTAGCCGCTCAGTATCCGCTCGATGCGCGCATCCACTTCCCTAGCGAGGTCCCAGTACGCCTTGCTGCCCGGGTTGGATTTGTTCGGCTTCTTCGCGATGACTATCGGTGCCCCCTCCAGCGGGGCCTCGGCAATTGCCACCGAGCGCTGGATGGCAGTCTCGAACACTCGGTCTCCAAAGTGCTTGCGCGCGCGCTCGGCTACGGTCTCGCCGAGGTTGCTGTTGGTCTGAACCATAGTCAGAGCGATTCCAAACATCTTGAGCTCTGGATTAATCGCCTTCTGCACCTCTCGGATGGCGTTGATCAGCTGCCCCATGCCTTCGAGCGCGTAGAACTCTGCTTGGATGGGTATCAGCACCCAGTTGGCCGCGGCAAGCGCGTTCACGGTCAGCAGGCCTAGCGAGGCAGGGGTGTCTACGATGACCACGTCGAAGTGCCCCGCAGCCTGCTCGAGAGCCAGTTTGAGCCGGTTCTCACGTCCGATCCTGGTGGCGAGATCGATCTCGACGCCTGACAGGTCGAGGTCGGCGGGCAGCAGCCACAGATTGTCGATGGCGATGCCCTTGGGCGGTCCCCGCTTGCGTTCGGGGTTGTGGAGCTTCCACGCCGCGCGCATAGCCTCAGTCAGGTTGTCGGGGCCGAGCAGGCACTCGTTGAGGGTGACCGGCGCGCCGTCAACCCCTCCTTTGAACAACTCGTTCATCGTCGGGCCCAGTGACCTCTTGTCGATTCCGAAGGTGGTGGCTACGTTCCCCTTGGGATCGAGGTCGACCAGCAGGACCCTGCGCCCGGAGATACCCATCTGCTCGTTGCCCACGGCCAGAGCCGAGGCCAGGTTGACAGCCGTGGTGGTCTTGGCGCACCCACCCTTGTGGTTGACAACCGCAATCACGACCGGCGCAGACATGTCCCTCATTGGGGGAAAACCGCGGGACTACCGTGAATCTTGCGAATCACTGGATGACTGGGACGGGCACTTCGGACAGTATCTTGCGAGTGATGTGCCGCCCGGTGACGCCGCGAATCTTCGATTCTGGCTTGAGGAGGATCCTGTGGCTGACGACCTCGAGTGCGACGTTCTTGATGTCGTCCGGGATGACGTAGTCGCGACCGTCGATAGCCGCGGACGCACGACTGGTCTTGAACAGAGACTGGCTGGCACGCGGCGAAGCTCCGGTGATGACGCGGTGGTCCTCGCGGGTGCGCTGGACCAACTCGACGATGTAGGACATGATGGCGGGGTCGACGTGGACCGTCTCGAGCGCCTTCTGCATGGCGACGACCTTCTTCGGACTGGTGATCTGCTCGATGTCGTACTCGTCCTTGCCGCGCAGCTTCCTGCGCTGCAGGATGGCCTTCTCCTCCTGGCGGTCGGGGTAGCCCATTGACATCTTCATCAGGAAGCGGTCCATCTGCGCCTCAGGCAGCGGGTAGGTGCCCTCCTGCTCGATTGGGTTCTGCGTGGCCATGGTGATGAAAGGCGCCGGGAGCTTGTGGGTGATGCCCTCGATGGTGACCTGCTTCTCCTCCATGGCCTCAAGCAGAGCGGCTTGGGTCTTGGGCGGAGCGCGGTTGATCTCGTCGGCGAGAAGGACATTGGTGAACAGCGGCCCGGGGCGGAGTTTGAACTCGCCCGCCTGCTGATCGTACATGTAGGTCCCCATTATGTCGGCAGGCAGGAGGTCCGGGGTGAACTGGACGCGCTTGAACTTGCATCCGAGGGCAGTGGCGAAGGTGTTCGCCATCAGGGTCTTGGCCAGTCCGGGGAAGTCCTCGATGAGGGTGTTGCCGTTCGAGAGGATGCCGATTGTGATCCTGCGTAGGTTCTCCTGCTTGCCGATGATGACCTTGGCGACTTCGTTCATCAGTCCGTTTGAGATTTGGGCGACCGTCTGGATCAATTCGCGAGCCTTAGGATCTGCTGATTGAGCCATGTGACAACCTGACCTACTAACGCCCTCAGGCCCACTCATACACTACTTGAGTTTTCGGTCCTCGTGAACGCGAAACGCATCAAAACTCTCAGCGGCCCCAGAAGTGGTCTTCCTTGCGATGAATGTCTAGCAGTTCATCGAATACATCATGTTCGGCCGATGTCAGTTCCATCTTTCTGAGCTTCTTCGCATGCGATTCCGGGATGTCCACAAGCAGGCTGTCACCCTCGTCGATCTGACGCCCCACAGTGACTCCTTCAATGGCTATGGCGACCTCGTCCCCCTGCATCGCCTCCTTCATCGAATTCTCACCGGAGCGGATCGATTTGATTCGCCCGATACGCCTCTCTTCTTTGAGCAGGTACTGGCCGACGTGGATGCGACCCGCCACCACCCTGACGCCGACCACAGCCGGCTTGGAGACGCGGAAGGTGTGGTCGGGAAGAAGCAGGATCCTGCCCGGATAGACGACCATCTCGCGGCTGGCTTCCTCGAGCTCGCGGCTTCGCTGCTCGACCCACTCCTCATGCTCCTCTAGGATTCGGTAGATGATGTCGGAGCCGATGTGCTTGGCTCCGGCCTCGGAACTCTCGACCTCTGTGACGGCATCAGGCAGGATGTCGGTGCTGAATGCCATGATGACGCGGTGAAGCGGGTTGCTGGCCGCCTCGGTGTTGCGAATGTCCCTGCGGCTGACCTGGCCGATGCTGGCCATGCGAATCGGGACCTCAATGGCGTTGAGCTCCTTGGCGAGCGCCTCGAGACCTCCGACAGTGTCCGCTTTGATGCACACACCCTCTTCCTCGAGCTCGATCGAGAGTTTGGACTCCTCGTGCGCGGCTGCTAGGGCCTCGGTGCGCTCTGCATCGGTGTGAACTACCCGAAGGGTGGTGCCTGCGAGAACTCCATCGAGGTCCGGGGCTGATATCTTGAGCCCGCTAGCGGCATGGGCCGCATCAGAAGCATCCCAGCGGTTACCCGCATCCCGCATCTCGCTCATACCACGGGGAGTGAACAGACCCTTGACGCGCGTGGCGCGCCCACCATCGTCGGTGACGAGGACAATCTCGTCACCTTTCTCGATCGAGCCTCGGTGCAGGATGACGTCGAGCGTCTTGCCGAGGCCGCGCTCCTCCTTCATCTCGAGTACCGTGCCCTCGCCCGAACCTTCGATGTCGGTCAACTGCTCGGCGAGGTAGCGCTCTGCCAACCCGATTACCACAGTAAGAAGATCCTGGATTCCCTCACCTTCGCGAGCGGAGAGCGGGACCAGTGCGATGTCCTTGGTGAAGTCGGTGACGCGGTCGTAGCGCTCGATGTTGAAGCCGTGTTCGGCGAACTGACCGACCAGTTCCCAGTAGCGCTGTTCGAACAGCCCCATGGCCTCCTTCGACTGGTCACCCATGGCTTCAGCCATCGAGCGGTCGTGCTCGGAGTGCCAGCCGTGGATACGATCGATCTTGTTGGCCGCGATGACGAAAGGCGTCTTTGCCTCCTTGAGGACGCGCAATGACTCGATAGTCTGCGGTCTAGCCCCCTCCATGACATCGACGACCAGTATGGCGATATCGGCTAGGGAGCCGCCGCGCGAACGCAGGGTGGAGAACGAGTGGTGGCCGGGGGTGTCGATGAACAGGAGGCCGGGCGAGTCGAACGTCTTGCCACCCAGCAAGGGTGCGCACAGGGCGTTGAGGATGTCAGAGGGGACCTCGGTTGCACCGATGTGCTGGGTAATGCCTCCAGCCTCTCGATCCATCACTGACGCGCGGGCATCTTTGCCGAGGCTGCGGATGTGGTCCAGCAGTGAGGTCTTGCCGTGATCGACGTGGCCTAGCACGGCGACGATGGGTTGTCTGCGTCCTGCCATGTGACCCACCTCATACTACTCCCTCTTTTCAGTCCCCAAGACCACCGGGGAACCAAAGTCCCAATTCGAAAGCCGCTGTTTCCTCGCCATCCGAGCCGTGAATGACGTTTTGGTCGATACTGCGGGCGAAGTCCGCCCTGATGGTGCCCGGATCGGCATCCTCCCAGTTTGTAGCCCCAATCAATTTGCGAGAGGCTGCGATTGCATCCTCCCCGTTCCATGCCATGGCCACTACTGGGCCCGAGGTGATGAATTCGATGAGATCAGGGTAGAACGGGCGCTCCTTGTGAACGGCGTAGTGTTCCTCTGCCAACTCCAGCGGGGGCGTCAGATCGCGCCTGCCTAGCATCCGCAGACCAATTCCCTCGAAGCGTCCGATTATCTCGTCAACAAGACCACGCCGGACGCCGTCCGGCTTGATCATGATGAAGGTGGTCTGAGAGTCTCCCATGGGGCGGGCGACCCCCCTCCCCTATTTCAACGCAAAGTAGGACACTATTCCCTAGGGGCAACGGATTTCCTAGACTAGGTTACTTGATGCCGCCCTTCTCGTAGCGACGGGTCCACTTGAGCCGGCGCGGGTTGCGCTTGAGTTTGAGCATGTTCTTGCGAGCTTTGCTGTCCTTGAACCAGAACACGCTGCCATCGCGCTTGACGTACATCATGCCAGTGCCCGGTTCGATCTCCTCGTGGGTGAAGCTGCAGACGCGGCGTTCTGGCATCTCTCTCACCTTCCACCTAGACGGCGGGCCTCCCGACCCGTGTCGTGCAGCATCAGGATGTCGCCCTCGCGCACTGGACCCAGAACGTTGCGGGTGATGATGCGGCCGATGTCTCGGGGGTTGGCCGAGTCGTTGACGCGGACCTTCACCTGAGTGGCCTCGCCACTCATACCGGTCCGGCCGATGACCTCGACTACCTCCGCGGGCCATGCCTCCTGTGCCATACTAAATCTCCTCCTTTATCGGTGCTCACGCGGACAGAGTTTCGTAGTGGCCGCGGACTTCCTTGAACTTGTCCTCGGCCTCATTATCGACTTCCATGACCGCTATCGCAGCAGTCCTAGTCCCTAGGCTCATCCCAGCCGCCTCAGCCAGGTATGCCTGGTCCTCGACGTAGATGAACGGGATTTCCTTCTCTCTGCAGATCATAGGGATGTGAGCCAGAAGCTCGCCTGGATTCACGTTCTCGGCCATGACGACCATCTTCGCGTTGCCGCGCTCTGCCGCCTTGGTGACCTCGTTGGCCCCCTTCTTCAGTCGGCCACGACCGTCCTTGCCCAGAGACTTGACCATCTCGTAGACCTGCTCTTGTATGTCGTTCGGGGTTTCAAATGCTATATGTACACTCATTGGAACTACTCCTCGTGTTAGGTAAGCCGCCGCACGGCGTGGCTGATATAAACGAAACGGATTGACAGAAACCGACCATAGGTCGCATTGGCTAACTCATCAGCCGCTTCAGGCCTCGGGCCAGAGCCGGTGCCGCACTCACCACGGCCCTCGGGTTGGGCAGCGAGTCTGTGCTGTGCACGCCGTCGACGTGGCTAGCCAACCTCAGGATCGCTCCACCCGTGAACAGGCCGTGGGTGCAGGCGGCGTGGACCTCGACCGCGCCCTGACGGCGCAACGCGTCGCTGGCACGGCAGATGGTGCCGCCGGTACTAATCATGTCGTCAACGATGGCGACGACCTTGCCGTTGACGTCGAGGTCCTTGGGGGTGTGCTCGATGGTGTGGGCATCGACGCGGGTCTTCTCGAGGTAGGAGAACTCGCAGCCGATCAGGCCCGCTACCTCGGTGGCCCTGACGATGGCACCCTTGTCTGGGCTGAGGATGAAATCGGGGCCGACCTCAGTTTGCAACCGCTCGGCGATTTCCGGCATCGAACTGACGAACTGCATAGGCACGCCCATTCCCTCTAGGGCCGCCGGCTCGTGCAGGTCGAGGATTGCGATGCCATCGCAGCTGCGCTCGAGGATCTCGGCGATGACGCGGGCGGAGAGTGCCTCGCCCTTTGAGAAGCGCTTGTCTTGGCGCGAGTAGCCGAAGTAGGGGATCGCGAGGTAGATGCCAGGTCCTACGTCGTCGAGACTCTGTGGCTCCTCTTCCTCGAGGTTAGAAAGCTCGCCCTTGCGAACGTCCGCCACCGCCTCGAGCAGGAGGACGGTCTGAACGACACCGGAGTCTGGGTAGGTGTTCGATACCAGCACGACCGGCTCGGCGCGAACGGCGTCGATAGCATCGGACGGGACGCGCACGTAACCCTCGCCGTCAGGGAACCTACGGCTCACCAGTTCGATGTGCTGCATCCCGAGAAGGGGAGCCAGAGAGGCTGCCACATCGCGGCCGGAGGAGCCACTCACGACCGGCATGTGACAAGGAGCCGCTCTGATTACCCTTCATGACTCTGCCGACGGGCACTGGGTGGGTTGTTTTGGTGGGCATGACAGGATTTGAACCTGCGACCTCCCGGTTATCAGCCGGGTGCTCCAGCCAAACTAAGCTACACGCCCTTGAGCAGACATGGGACACCCGAATCTGATTTCAAGATGTTCCTAGGGGGGCACTCACTCTTCTTCCGAGCCTTCTCGATTGAGCTTTAGATAACTTGGGAGAGTGACGAGCCTCTTCATCGAGCAGCGCAGTATGATTTCATCCATTCTAGCAGTTGTCCTAGCTAGTTGGCCTACCGGGACGACGATCGTCTCTGGTAGCCCGTGCCGCTTGCGCATGATATAGTGCGGTTGCACCACCAGACCCTTGTAGGTCCGCTTGATCTTAACCAAGTCGATAACGTTACCCAAGTCCTCGTTGTCGTTGTCGAGCACGGCTCTGTCGAGCAACTCGTCAGGCGCGTACAACTTCTCATCGATACGGACCGTGTTCCTCCACCTTCGCTGTAACTCGCGCATCGACTTTGAGAGCTTAATTCCGCCATCGGCTCTGATGCTGTGCACCAATTCCTTGTGTAGTGGAGCGTGCGCTGCGGGCTTTCTCATGTATTCCTCAGCCACGTCGTCCTCGACTTGGATTCGCATCGATCGCACGAGTTCATCGCGTGGGTGAAAACGCTCTCCTGTTATCACACCGACTCGAGTCTCACCAACGTAGACATCTCTCTCTAGTAATTCTTGTATTCTGTATTCTTCGCTCACTCAGTTCCCCCCCGTTGGGAGGAGAAGTGCATCCCCAGGGCAATTCTCCGCGTGACCAGTAGGTGGTTTGGCACTTATACTATACGATTATCAAGACTGATAATCCAATTGGAATATTTCTCTTTTATCGAATTTTTCAATTGGAAAACTAAAGTCAGTTTGATTTATTGTATGATTATCGGAAATCGAGTTTTCAACGATTCCGGAGGCTAATGGGACGGAATCTGAGAACCCGATACCGGAGAATGTTGATGTGAGGATTCGGCCTCGCTGATGGCATGGGGTTGGGAGCCGACTTGGTCCATTCCACCCTTGGCCGTCACATACTGGCTGATGGGTATGACTTCGTGATCGACTTGGACAAGTCAGCCGGCTGTCACTTCCACGACTCGAGGAGCGGACGGGACATCCTCGACATGTTCTCCTGCTTCGCCTCGCTCCCACTGGGCTGGAACCATCCCGATCTCCTTGCAGCTAAGGGAGAGTTGGCTCGGGTGTCAGTCAACAAGGTCGCCAACTCGGACCTCTATACAGAGGCGATGGCCGAGTCTGTGGCTGCGTTTGGTAGAATCGCAGCCCCTTCATATCTGCCTCATCACTTCTTCGTCTCGGGCGGCGCACTCGCTGTAGAGAACACCATGAAGGCGGCGATGGATTGGAAGTCGCACGACCGCGAGGCGAGGGGGATTGACGCATCGGACAAGTTCGACTGGGATACCGATCAGGAGAAATCCTCGCACCTGACTATCGGCCACTTCCATGAGGCCTTCCACGGTCGCTCTGGCTACACACTCTCGGTCACCAACACCGATCCGAACAAGACCGCGCGATTCGCCAAATTCGACTGGCCGCGCTTCGATAACCCAAAGATTCGCTTTCCTGTGGATGAGGATGAGAACGCACGATTGGACGCCTGTGAGGCGGCCACTTTGGATTCCATCAGGGCCCATGCCGAGGCCAATCCCGAAACCATGGCGGCCATCATCATGGAACCCATCCAAGGTGAGGGCGGTGACAATCACTTCCGCGACTCTTTCCTGCGTGACATGAGGTCGGTCTGCGATGAGGTCGGCGCTCTGTACATCTTCGATGAGGTGCAGACCGGGATAGGCGCCACCGGCAGGATGTGGGCACACCAGCACTCCAGTGTCGAGCCCGACATGATAGCCTTCGGCAAGAAGTCACAAGTATGCGGACTGATGGCCGGACCGCGCCTGAAGGAGTTCGACGACAACGTCTTCGCGACTTCTAGCAGGATCAACTCGACATGGGGTGGCAACCTGACCGACTTCGTTCGTGCCCGTCTGATACTGGAGACCATCGAGCGTGACGACCTAGTGAGAAACGCCGAGGTGGTCGGCACCGAACTGATTGCCGGCCTCAATGAGTTCGGGGCGTCACACGAGATGGTGAGCAGCGTTCGCGGACGTGGACTCTTCGCCGCCTTCACACTGCCCAGCCAAGATATACGCAACAGGTTCAACTCAGCTTGCCTTGAAGCGGGAATGCACGTCCTGAATTCAGGGACGCAGAGCATCAGGCTGCGCCCAAGCCTGACTTTCTCCTCTGACGAAGTCAACGAAGGCCTCAACATTCTCGAAAGTGTTGCGAACAGCATCGAGTCCAGTGCCGTGGCTTAGTGGTAGAATGCCCAAGATAGTCCACATTAGTGGCGCAGTCGACGCCTTTTACCACTCTTTGGCCGAACGGCTCCACCGAGCCGGAGCGACGCTGACTGAAGATCCCGAAGAAGCCGAAATTACGGTCGCGATCGGAGAGGGCGCTAGCGGGGATGTCGCCATCGTCCCCGCCCATGTCTATCACGGTGAAGCCGAACTGGTCGTCCGGATTCACGACCTACTGGTTCCTGAGGGCGCTGTGGACTGGGGGACCGAGGTTCTCCACGAGTGGGCTGACTGGGTCAAGGATGGTGCGGAGGGGATTCACCCACCGGATATTGAGGCACGTCATTGGGTCCATGTCAGAGACGCGACCGACGCTCTCTCATTGCTGATCCTCGCAGACGCGGACGCGATGGTTCAGGGCGTTCTGGACATGAGTGGTCGCAGAGCTTGGACACCGAGGTCTGTCGTCGAAGAGATGAGGATGCTGTGGCTGCGTTTCACTAACGCCCTGCATCACAGCCACACGATAGAGTCCCTTACCGAATATCCAAGCCCTGCTTCCTCGAGTTATAGGCCAATGCCAGCGAGGCCTGATCTGGCCCCCCTGCACGACGCGCTGCTGAGCGCAGGAGGCGAGGGCTGGCGCCCTTTGGTTTCCATGAGGGTGGCCCTGATGGAAGTCTTCGCACACAGAAATGACTGATTCAACGCGTGTTCTTGTCGGACTGGACCTGTATCCTGACGTCCTGAGCGCAGCCCTTGCAAACCTGCATGGCCTTTCGTACGCGCGTTCCTGCGGCGCTGTTGCCACGGTCGTGCTTTGCAGCATCTCCCATAGCATCTGTTAGTGCATCTATCATTCCCTGTACCATCGTTTCAACGGACATGGGGTCGGCCGCCTTGCCGAACGCTCTTATGCGTTTGCCCGGCATTGGTGGGGTTTTCACGCACTAATCGCGGAATAAATCCGCGCCGAGAATCGGAAGGAGTACACTCGCATCGCCCTCAACCACGACCTGAGGCGCCTCCGGGCGAACCTTTCCCCACGATATCGCCTCGCGCAGACGAGCGCCTGAGAGGGAACCGTCGTGCTCGGTCGCAGTCGTGATACCCACCGCTGAGTCTAGGCCCCCACGGTATTGGTTCCACCAGATGACGTGATGCTTCGAGATCCCTCCACCGACCATCAGGGCATGGCTTTCTTTGGCTGTCCAAGTTAGGTCAGAGAGTATCTGCTCGTCGGCTAGGAAGTCGACAATGAAATCAGGGCTTTTCTGCCGGTGCATGAAAAGTTGCGAGCCGATGGAGCCGTCTGAGAGCCCGGGGATGACGATTGGTATGCGGTGCTTGGCAGCCCAGTGGAGAAGCGATGACTCATCATCGATGCGATCGCCCATGGCCCAGCACAACTCTACTGAGCCGAAGCCCAGCCACGGGTTATCCGGATCGGCCTCGCGGCGCTCGACTTCAATCTCCTGCAACCAGGGGAGGACCACCTGCTCAAGAATCTCCCCGTAGCACTCATTGGGAATGACGACGTTGCCTAACCGATTGAGTCCCTCCTCGGCTAGTGCGATGTCGTCGAGACGGAAGTCGCCGTGGAAATAGTCCTGATAGGTGCGAGCGATGTCGTGGTCAAGTGTTCCACAGGTCGTGATGACGACGTTGAACGACTTGCGCTTGAGAGCCTCAAGGAAGAAGCCGCGCGTTCCGGTGGCGCACAGGCAGGCAGGGAATGAGAGCCAGTTCAGCACCCCTTCCTGATCACTCATTGCAATCGAGTCACGCAGTACATCGCGCGCGTGCGCGAGTTTGGTGGCAGTGAAGCCGCCGGCGTCCCCCATCTGGTCGATGAGCGAGCGCACATCGCCCACGGCAGTGAAGTCGTAGTCCTTCACAGGCGCGATGAAGTCGTCCTTGCCGTAACTCGACACAGGACTCCGCAGTGCTTCCGAACCTTCAATTCGACGCACTCTCAAGCTGGAATATACGGTCACGCAACTGGGCGGCGCGCTCAAAGTCAAGTCTTGCCGCAGCCTGCTTCATCTCCCTCTCCAGCCGAGCGATCAGCTTTGCGGTATCTCCCACATCCTCTCTGTCCACGGCCTCGTTGGCCGCAGTGACCCACTCGGGCTGGCTGACGTTGTCGAGCACCGAGTCAGAGGCGTTCCAAATCCCGGCCCCGAGGCCGAACTTCTGCGCTAGTCCCTCGAGCCCACGCTTTCCGGGTGCCTTGGCCACCATACGCCTGCCACCTCTCTTTCCCTTGCCGGCTGCCCCGGAAAGCAGATCACTGACCTCCTCTCCCATCACAGGGAGCGCCTTGCGGATGGTCTGCGGGACGATCCCGTGCTTCTCATTGTACTCGCTCTGCATACGGCGCCTTGCCAGCGTCTGACTGATCGCGGCCTCCATCGCGGGCGAAATCGAGTCTGCGTAGAGGATGACCGAGCCGTGCTGGTTACGTGACGCACGGCCAATGGTCTGCAGCAGCGAGCGCTCGTTGCGCAGGAAACCCTCCTTATCGGCATCGAAGATCGATACTAGGGAGACCTCCGGGATGTCGAGACCCTCTCTCAGCAGGTTGATGCCGACGATGACGTCGATGTGGCCGAGACGCAGTGCTTTGATGATCTCAGTTCGCTCCAGCGTGTCGATCTCGCTGTGCAGGTGATGGGCCTTGAAGCCCTGGCGATTAAGGTACGCGGCGACCTCCTCCGCGAACTTGATGGTCATCACGGTCACTAAGACCCGTTCGTTTGCCTCGACGCGCTTACGGATCTCCTCCTCGAGGTCCTGCACCTGCCCTGCTGTCGCCCTGACTTCGATACCGGGGTCGAGCAGACCAGTCGGCCTTATCTCCATCCTCGCAATTCCGTCGATATCTAACAGGATCCTCTCCATTGTGACCCTCTCACGCGGCTTGTCCCGCTCCGCAGTTCGCGCCCCACCGCCGCCTTGGACGTGGAGCAACCTCTCGGGAACTCCCTGTCCGGTCACTTCCGCCAGATGGCGCAGTTCGCGCTCTCCGGGGGTCGCGCTGACGTACATCATCTGCGGCACGAGCTCTTGGAACTCATCGATACGAAGCGGTCGGTTGTCGTAAGCCGAAGGAAGCCGAAAGCCGTGGTCCACGAGGTTCTTCTTGCGCGAGAAGTCGCCTCCGTGCATTCCAGTGACCTGCGGCAGGGTGACATGGGACTCGTCCATGATGACGAGGTACCTCTCCTGCCCTCCGTGGTACTTCTCCGCGCACATCGAGAAGAAGTCCAGCAGGCAGTACGAACGCTCGCCACGGTTGCGGCGGTCGAAGTGCAGTGAGTAGTTTTCGACGCCTTTGCACGAGCCGACCTCGGTGAGCATCTCAAGGTCGAACTTGGTGCGTTGCTCTAGCCGGTGCGCCTCGAGATCATTGTCCTTGGAGTGGAACCAGTCGAGTCTATCCTCGAGTTCGGCTTCGATGTCCTCAAGCGCCTGACTGAAACGCTCTTCACTGGTCATGTAGAACTCGCGCGGGTGAATCCAAGCCTCCTCGAAGTCGTCGAGCGGCTCCCACGAGACCGCCTCGCAGACCTGTATGCGCTCTATTCTGTCCCATCCAAAGCGGATGCGCAACGGATCGTCGCGGCTCGGCATCCATACGTCCAGTACCTCTCCACGCAGCCGGATGTCGCCGCGCGCGATCTCTCCGGTCGTGCGACGGTACTGCAGACCGACCAACTGTCGGACGATGTCCTGAGGGTCAGCTTGGTCTCCCACAGCCAGTCTCAGGTGGTTCTGCTCGAACACCTCGGGGGGGTTCAGCCCGTAGATGATTGAGACCGTGCCAACTGTGATGACGTCTGGACGCGAGACCAGCGAGGCCACAGTCGAGAAACGCTCCTGCTCGATGCGCTCGTTCATCTGCAGTTCCTTGTCGATGTAGAGATCGCGCCCGGGGATGTAGGCCTCGGGCTGGTAGTAGTCGTAGTAGCTCACGAAGTACTCGACCGCGTTCTCCGGGAACAGCTCACCCATCTCTTGCCACAACTGCCGAGCGAGCGTCTTGTTGTGCGAGAGGATAAGCGTCGGTATCTGCAAACTCTCGATGACTTTGGCCATGGCGAAAGTCTTGCCCGAGCCGGTGATCCCGAGCAGTACGCAGCGCTCCTGACCCGCCTCAAGTTGCTCGACCAACTGGTCGATGGCCTGCTGCTGATCCCCAGCGGTGTCGTACTCTGCGTGCAGTCGGAACATCGTATGGCCTCAATCTTCCAGTCCATCAATGTAATATTCTACGAACATGAGACTAGCCAGCAATGCCCATCCCGTCAGCATCGAGGCACGGAACAGAGTCTTCTGGAACCCCTGCATCGCCTCGTCAGACTCCGTTGCGGACCCCGCTCCCTTAGTCATCACGAAGATATTGATCAGTGCCATCAGCGCCACAGAAGGAACCCAATAGATGTAACGATAGTTACGCCCTTCGGTGAAGTCGTGCATGCCCGTTAGCAGGAAACACACTAGCCAGCCGATAGTCAGAACCACACTCAGTTTCTTAGTTGCCTCTTGACCG
Organism: Candidatus Thalassarchaeum betae; assembly: GCA_022447095.1. GTDB lineage: Archaea > Thermoplasmatota > Poseidoniia > Poseidoniales > Thalassarchaeaceae > Thalassarchaeum > Thalassarchaeum betae_B. The sequence goes on along the minus strand of JAKUUP010000007.1, from coordinate 22,564 downwards.
TAACTTGCAGGGAAAGAGCGAACTCCTTGCTTGCGGTCCGCATCCTGGTCCATCAAAGCATAGTTGATGTCGAATGCTGCAATCCAAAGCGCTACTCCGAACGAGATGAAGAACACCTCCGGATACCACAGAAATTCGGACCGTCCATCCAGCATTCCGGTGATAGCCGCCCAGCCGTGGGAATCGGCTGCTATTGCGACCCATGCGCCGGCAGGAGCGAGTGCTAGGCACAGTCCCACCCAGAAGTGGCATATCCAGGAAATGCGCTTCGTATACGGGTAAATCACGAAAACCAGCACCGGTAGCCATGCCATCTGTAGGGCAACCACGTTCAACATCCATGCAGCGAGCAGCAGCATCAAGAGGAAGCCCCCAGAAAGAACCCAAGCAGTTTGGACGGACATTGTGCCCGAAGGAAGGTGCCTTGTAGCGGTACGTGGGTTCTCTGCATCGATGTCACGATCGATTATCCTGTTGAGTGACAAGGCCAGTCCTCTGGCCCCAATCGCGGCCACCAGTATCCACACTATGTCCATTTGCACAGAGCCGAACTCCTTGTCTGCGAGAACGAAGCCAATCAGGACGAACGGCAGGGAGAACAGCAAATGTTCTATCTTGACAAAGTCAAGTATCTCTTTGATTCCCATTAGTAACCACCCTCGGCAAGCCACGCATCGACTCTCTCAGCCACTTTGGGGTCGTGCAGTGTGACGCCAGGCCAGCGCCGGACCGGCAGCGGACCCTTGCTCGAGGGGATTGGAGCGGTGGCGTCCCAGGCTAGACGGCCGCCCGAATCGTCGAAGTGCAGGTCGCGGCCGACATCGAAGCGGCAGAACAACTGCCACAGCAATCGCCGCCTCCATTCCTCGCTGGCGAGGTAGACGTCGTCGTCGGTGATGAACAGCCAGCGCAGGTTCTGGGCTGCCTCCAGCGACCATATCGCGTCGCAGATGCCCCCGATGATCTCCCGCTGCCGCGCAGCACCCTCTTCACTGACCTCCTCCATGCTGCTCTCTGGCTTCGGCCCCCCTTCGATGTTGGTGGTGACCACCAGCATGGACGAGCGCAGCATCCGCGCTTGTATGACACCGCTTACAGCCGAGGCGGAAATCTCGAGGGAGTCCGGGCAGCCCGGTTGCGATGGCTGGCCCGAGTGCGGGTCGTTGTCCGGAGTCGTGGTGGCGTCGATGATCAGTTTGTCGTGGATATTCTCCCAAGGCGCTGCGTGGGCAAGTGTGTCGGCCACCATGCCCCTGAGGAAGACAAGGTCGTTTGGTATGTGGACGCGGTAGTCCAGAGCATCAAGAAGCGCATCAAGATCCTTGACCGGGTGGTCCTCGTCGACGGTCACTATCACCTTCTGGAACATCATCTGGCCAGCCCCCAATAAGCCTAGAGCGGTCTTGCGAGCCTGTCTGGGGTAGCGTTGCTTTGAGGCGACGATAGCGAGGTTGTGGAAACCCGTCTCGAGTGGCAGGAATAGGTCGGACACATCGCGGTGCTGGAACTGCAGAGTGGGCAGAAAAGCATCGGCTATCGCCTCGCCGAGGTAACCGTCCTCCATAGGTGGCATACCGACGATGGTCATTGGAATCATCGCGTCCTTGCGGTGGGTGATCCTCGTGATGTGCATAACCGGATAGGGCTCGGCAAGCGAGTAGTATCCGAAGTGGTCCCCGAATGGTCCTTCCATACGAGTCTCGCTGGGCAATGTGTAGCCTTCTATCAGCACGTCGCACTCGGCTGGAACCCAGAGGTCGTTGGTTTCACACTTGACGATGGACAGTCGTCTACCGCCGAGCAATCCTGCGAATTCGTACTCCGTCAGGTTGTTCGGCAGCGGCGCAATTGCGCTGAACATCACTTCGGGAGGGCCACCGAGACAGATTGCAACTGGCATCCTGCCACTTGCAGCGTCGGCGTGGTCCGCGCCGTGCTTGTGAGCCTGCCAGTGCAGTCCGACCTCGGTAGGCCCGTACACCTGACTTCGGTACATCCCCATGTTATGGACACCTGTGTTTGCATCAGCGGTGACGACCAGCGGCAGCGTCATGAACGGCCCTGCATCTTCTGGCCAGGTCTTCGGAATCGGCAGCCTCGTGACGTCGGGTACCTCCATCACGACCTGCTGGCAGGCCCCCTTCGAGACCTTGCGAGGAGCCATCGTCATGCCCTGCTTGGCAAGCCCTATCCCGGTCCACGGCGCCTTGAGTATGCCTCCGACGTCCGGTTTCATCAGAGCGACCATGCGCTCTCCGATTTCTTTCGGGTCGTCAACGCCCAAAGCCCGGTTAGTCCTCTCTCTTGTTCCGAAGAGGTTCATCAGCAGGGGAAACTGGCTGATGCTGCCGTCTGGCAGTCGGGGCTGCTCGAACTTCAAAGCAGGGCCCCCTTTCTTCACGAGGCGGTCGGCGAAGCAGCCTGCCTCAAGCTCCACATCGACTGGATCAACGATCCGTAGCATCTCGTCCGACTCCTCAAGAGCCTCGACATAGTGGGAGAGACGCCTCCAGACCACGCTCCGCCGGGGCGCTCACAGAATGAGAATGTTCGCTCGCCATCATAGATGGCGGAACCGACGGTTTCTTTGATATCCAGCCTTCCGGGGGTACTGTGGGTGAAGCGGTGAGCATGTGCGATGTCTTGGTCATCGGAGCGGGCCCGGGGGGCGGCAACGCTGCCCTGCAGTGCGCCCGGCAGGGCCTTTCTACGATGCTCATCGAGGATCATTCAGCTATAGGGACACCGGTACACTGCGGCGAATGCATCTCTGATCTGGCCTGCGACAATCTCAATCTAGATCTACCCGAGCACGTCATTAGTAAGAGGGTCCATGGCATTCGGGTGATATTCCCCGATGGCACGGAGAAGTGCTTGACTGAGGAGGGATACGTCCTCGAGAAGCACCTGTTCGAGAGATGGATCGCCGACAAGGCGGTCGAGGCCGGAGCAAGCATGCACCTCAGTCACAAACTATCCTCGATGGATAGGGTTGAGGAGGACGGACGATTCATTGGCTGGAAGTGCGATGGCAAGGGAGAACAGTTTCCGATTCAGGCCAAGGTGGTCATCGACGCATCTGGCGTGGCCGCGGTGTGCTCCAAGGTCATCAATATCGACGAGGACACACCTCTGAACACCATGGGCAAGGTGGTTGCCGGGATGCAGTACGAATTGCTAGAGGTCCCGTCTGACGGCTACCTCGACTTCTACATCTGGCCGAAGTACGCTGAGAAGGGGTATCTGTGGATGATTCCCAAGTGCGACGGCCGCGCTAACGTCGGGCTGGTCACCGAGGATCGTCCGCGCACCAAGAAGGCGCTTGACGAGTTCATCGGAATCACCCACTTCAAGGAACTCGAGCAGGTACCTCCACCCTGGAAGGAGAAGGGTAACCCCGCCTTCGGAGGAACCATCCCGATTTCAGGTCCGTTCGAGAACACCCACTACGACGGGTTGATGCTCGTTGGTGACGCCGCTGGTTTCACCTCACCGCTCTTTGAGGGCGGTTCGCACCTAGCGCTGAAGTCGGCGGTGTACGCTGCCGAGACAGCCGCCGCTGCCATCGCTGAAGACGATGTCAGCGCAGAGCGTCTAGCCATCTACGCCAAGCTTTGGAAAGACGAGTTTCCACCATATGACAAGATACTGCGCGGCAAGAACGCGTTGTTCGATCTGACCGACGACGAGATGTCCGTGATGGCCCGGTGCTTCCCGGACGAGATGTCCGACATGGGCGTACCTGGCAAGGCGATGGTTGGTCTGAGGCTGCTCTCGCGTCGTCCCGGTTTGTATCTCAAGAAGGTGGTTCCAGCGATGCTGGCATTTGGGTATAGTAGAGCCAAGTACTACGGGTGGTGATCCCGTGCTCAGTTTGCTCGGGCGCGCCCTGCTCGCGCTCGCGCTCCTGACCAGCGCGCACCAGATTGCGCGCCCGGAGAAGGCCGGAGACTCTGTAGTACGCAACGTCACCATGGCTTCGCAGATCGCTCCTTTCGCCCTTTTGGTCGGCGCCTTCGTCCTCGACGCCTCCTCATTGGACCTCGTCGCTCGCTTCGGCGGTGACGGCCTACCGCTGTTCTACCGAATTTCCGCTGTGTGGGGCGGCAGGGCAGGTCCGCTGCTGCTGTGGGCAGCGATACTCGCCGTAGTGACTTGGTTCATGGCCCGAGAAGGTGGCCCCGCGGCTCTTGAAGTCAGAATCATGCACGCATGGGTGCTAGCACTGTTCGTATTGGCGTGGCTGCTAGAACCGTTCGCCGCCGCGACAGGGGGGCGGGGCGAACTGCACCCGCTGCTGCAGACCGACCTGATGGTCATTCACCCACCAGTGGTCTTCTCCTACTACGCGTTGTGTCTGGCAACTGCTAGTGTGGCTCTCGCAGGCGTGCTCAGGCGAGACTCAGCCGATGCCATCCATGCCGCTCAACTGCACTGGGCGCGCGCCGGCTTCGTTCTCGGCAGCATCGGCATAGGGCTCGGCGGCCTGTGGGCCTACACGGTACTGGACTGGGGAGGTTACTGGGCCTGGGATCCGGTTGAGACCGGTTCGCTGCTGCCTTGGCTCGCACTGCTTCTTATCGTGCACGTGCGCGCGAAGCCAGATTCCTCTAGCGCAGTCTCCGTTTCACCCGCAATCGGGCTGCTGGCAGGTGCACTGGCCTTCCATGCGACTCTCGTGACGCGTGCGAACGGCGTCTGGGCATCGGTCCACGCCTTCGTAGCCGACGGCGAGGGCACGCTGGCCGACGACCCGTACCTACGGGTCCTCGACATAGCCGAGTTGACTCCCGTTGGAATCGAGGTGACTTCCTACCTCGTTGCAATTATTGTACTGGGCTACTACGCCTACGCTCATCTACGCCGACAGCAGTGGCTGGCACTAGCCGCCACTGGTCGCACCTCGATGCTTGAGTCCAAACCGAAGTTGGCGGCCGGCCTCGTGTTGGCGTACATCACCGTCGGATTCTGGATCGGCTCGAGCGCGGTATTCGCTCTCGGCCTCGCGTTAATTCTGCTGGTGGTGCACGGTGACGGGGAGAAACCGCCTCTGCATTGGATCGCTCTCGGTGTGCTGCTGATGCTCTACTCCGCCTGGTTCTGGCTCGCTGACATCACTCAGGCGGTGACGGGGATGGTGCCGTTCCTCACTCCGTGGTTACTCTCTCCCGAAGATGAGAATGAGATGGTGGACGTGCTCCTACCGCTTGAGGACACCTCAGCACGCACGCGCGCTGCGCGTACCGTTCCTTGGTACGGCGGCGCGGCCTTTCTACTGCTCACATGGTTACTGCTGACTGTGGAGATAGACGGCTCCAGTCTTGAGGCGCACGAGTTCTACGGGGCCCCCCTCATCGGCTTGCTGGCAATCGCACTCACACTCTATGCATGGGGCCAATCAATCGATGCAAGCCGAGGCAACGCTCTCGTAGCAGCGGCCCTGTTCGCCTCAATCGCCCTCGCTTACATATCCGACCAGTTCTCCCTCCCGGGTGATCCCAATCTGATCGTCACCAGCGGTATCACCAGAGGCGCAATAGCGCTGTTTCTACTGACTTGGCTTGTCTTCGCCCTCCCACCGACGGTCCAGCAGGCGTGGCGTACCGCCACCAAAGTGATGCCCAAACTCAGAGAGGGAGGAGTTCGTGTCAGAAGCAACGCCGCGCGCGCGAGGCTGCTTGGCTCGCACCTCGCCCACCTCGGGATCCTGCTCCTGCTCATCGGGCACGTCCTCACCACCACGCTGGTCGACCGCTCGGACCCCTCACACCTTGTCACTCTTGAGAGGGACCAGCCGGTTGAGCACGACGGCTACGAATTGATGTTCGTCGACACTGAACTGATATCCGCGGATGACGATGCCTACGACTTCGCCGTCGGCGACGGCTTTGTGGGAGTGGTAATCGAAGTGAGGCTGGACGGCGAACTCATAGACACCCTGACTCCAGGGATGCTGCGGTTCGACTCTCCCAGCGGAGCAATCAACTCGCGTTCCGAGGTCGACAGGATAACCGGTCCGACAGGCGACACCATCGTGATCCTAGACATCTTCCAGTCCAACGACCTTCTGAGTTCCATGATAATGGGCGGAACCGATGATGTCGAGACCATCAGGGTCACCGTGCACAGCCTGAAGGGAAGCCACTTGGTCTGGGCCGGATGGACTCTGGTGATGTTGGGGGGAGTTCTGGCCCTAGCCTCAAGCGACCGCGTTTCACAAGAAGCAGAGTGAGCAGAATATCACCTACGGTGATACCGTTTGTATGAAAAAGGGGGAGCCGGTCGCCGGGTCGCCTAGGAGGCCCGAATCATGGATAACGGAACGATAGTTCACGTCGATTACGATCTCTTCAATGCGGAGACTGAGAAGCTCATCGAGACGACTCGTGAGGATGTCGCCAAGGAGCATGACGTGCATGAAGAGGACCGAACCTACTCTCCGATGGTCACCGTCGTCGGCGATGGGCGACTCATCCCCGGGTTCGAGGCCCATCTGGCTGAGGCCGAGGCTGAGACCGACTACACATTGGACATCGAGGCCACCGAGGCTTACGGCGAGCGCGATGCGAGCCTTGTCGAGACCATTGGCCAGAACGTCCTGATGCGCAGCGTCCGCGATCCGGAAATGCTTGCCATCGGCGCACCCGTAGAGATCGGCGGCCGCACGGGCGTCCTGCAGTTCCTCAGTGCCGGGCGCGCGAGGATCGACTACAACCATCCACTGGCCGGCGTGACTCTGCGCTACAACTACCGAGTCACAAAGCTCGTAGAGGACCGCACTGAGAAGGTCGAGACCCTTCTCAACATGAACACCGGTCGCGACGACTTCGAAATATCCTTCGAGGACGATGATCTGACCATCACCACCCCAGAAAACCTCGCGTATGACCAGAACTGGGCTTACGCCAAGTTCAGCCTCGTGACTACCCTGCGTGAACACCTTGGTGTTGGCATGATTGTGTTCAGGGAAGTCCACGAGCCCCGCGCAGTCGCAGAAGAAGAGTGATTCGCAGGGTTCATCCCCTTCGCCATCCTCGTAGCGGACGCCTCAATGACGACGAAAGGGTGACTGAGCCAACGGCTTTGACGTGCCCTATGAGTACCGAGAGGCACCAAACGACACGCGGATTGAAGATATCCAGTCGTTTCCGGCAACCAATGACGCGTACCAGTACCGCGATTTGCATCCTCGCCGTCCTGCTCACCTCGGTGATGACCAGCGGTTGCCTCGGTCTTGCCGTCCAGCGCGAGATCATGGAGTCGTGGCGAGACGAGCCGATAGTCATCGAGAAGGAGGAGACCACAGGGTGGGACCACACTTTCGAGTCAACCGGGATCGAAGCCGCCGACCCGTACGAGCAGGAGGAGTTGATACAGTTCGACGAGAGCGTGACCAAGCTGGTCATCAACTTCCGTGCGCAGTTCCCTTGGTCCTCGCAGATCGAGGAGTTCTTCGGTAACGAGACCAACGAACTCCGATATGTCGAGGTGAGACTATGGGAGCCCGGCGTGAAGGAAGCCGGCGGAGATCCATTCTGGGAGGTGAGGGCGACTCAGGACTATCCGCTGGAACGATTCACCTTGGGCAACGGTACTTTCATTCAGGGCAAGTGGACCTTTGAGGTAGAGGCCCGCGGCTACGGCATCACCGCCCCTGTCGAGCAACTCTCGTTTCACGACCACTTCGACGTCTATCTGACGATTACCAGACCCTGTGTGCGCTTCTCAGAGGTGCATGAGGGAGGGGATTGCACCTACCTATCCGATTTCGATTAGGCCTATTCGCCCCAAGGGGCGATGCGTAGCGCTTATGAATCACGGTCAGGTCGCCGCGACGCTGAGGATTCATTGTGGATGAGAGTCTAGCCCCTTTGGTGCCGCTCGATGTGTACGAGCAGCATGCCGTCCACATTGGAACCAACCAGAAGTCTGCCGACATGAAGCAGTTCCTCGACACCATCAGACAGGACGGTGGCGGACTGCACCTAATCGACGTTCACCAGACCGACGCACGTATCCGAATGGTCGCTAAATTCCTGTCCCGATACGAGTCCGAGAGGATTCTCGTTGTCAGCGCACGTCAGTATGGCCAGCGTCCGGCACGCAAGTTCGCTGAGAGCATCGGTGCGATGCGCATAGTCGGACGCTTCATCCCTGGTACTCTGACTAATCCGAGGCTACGAACCTACATCGAGCCAGACGTTATCCTAGTCACCGATCCGGCCGCTGATTCTCAGGCCCTCTCTGAGGCCGTGAAGACGGGCTTGCCGGTGGTCGGGATATGCGACGCCAACAACAGACTGCGCAACGTCGACCTCGCTCTTCCTGCCAATAACAAGGGACGGCGCTCGCTGGCGCTCGTCTACTGGCTGCTGGCGCGCGAGATGCTCAAGATCAGAGGCGCTGTTTCCGAAGCCGACTGGGAGCGCGCCCAGAACGTCGATGACTGGGAATCCACCTTCTGAGGCCTCGACGCCCTCATAGAGGGGTTACCGGACCGCCGCTTCGTGACTCGTGAGCCAGCCCCGCTGTTCCTAGCCCCTATGGCAGGGGTCACCGATCTCGCTTACAGGCTTCTGGCGCGTGAGTGCGGGGCGGATGTGACGGTCACCGAGTTCACCGCGGCATCCGGCCTGACCCGTCGAAACACACACTCTTGGCTGAAGGTCGAGAGCGATCCACGCGAGAAACCCTTCATCCCGCAGATATTCGGTGGTATCATCGAGGAGATGGTGCAGACCGTCGAGCTTCTGCAGGACAGGGCCGACACCATCGACATCAACTTCGGATGCCCAGCACCCAAGGTCTGCCGCAACGACGCCGGAGCAGCGCTTCTGAGGGATCCTGACCGAGTTGTCGAGATGGTCCGAGCCTGCCTCGATGTAGCAGAGGTGCCGATCACAGTCAAGGTCAGGCTCGGTACCGGCGGTGGCCCGAACACCGCATTGGAGGTTGCCAAGCGGCTTGAGGTGGAAGGCATCGAGCGAATCTGCGTTCACGGCCGAACCTTGAGACAGAGGTACTCCGGTGCAGCCGATTGGCAGCAGATTCGTGAGATCGTCGAAGCCGTCGACATCCCAGTCATAGCGAACGGCGACGTCGTTGATGCCGCTACGGCCACCGCCTGCCTCGATGCGACAGGCGCCGCAGGTCTGATGATCGGTCGTGGCGCTATCGGCCGGCCTACCATCTTCCACGAGATCAAGCGAGATTTGGGATGGTCGGACCAAGTACCTCCTTGGGGTGACGATGACCCCACAGTAGCCAGATTGTGGTGCTGGAAGAGATATCTGGAACTCAGTGGAGAACTCTACGCGCCGCAGCAGAATAAGAATCTGAAGCGGCACGCGGTCTCGTTCACCAAGGGACTTCCCGGCGCCTCGGCGATGAGGGTCGAGCTGCATTCGATAGGAGAACAGGCCGAACTCGGCAGGAGAGTTACCAAGTTCCTCGAGGATGTCGCCGAGCCACGCTCCGTGGCTGCCTGATACGCGAGTTAATCAGCGATTGTCGGATGCGAGAGCCGTGTTCCCGTCGTTCAATGTGCTCGGAGAGGAACTTCAGCCCTGCTCGACCGACCCTCTCACTGGTTGGTTCAGAGACGGCTGCTGTAACACCGACCGCAACGACACAGGCCTGCACACAGTCTGCTGCTTGGTTACTGAGGACTTCCTTGAGTTCGCACGGCAACAGGGAAACGACCTCATCACTCCCGTACCGGAGTTCAACTTCCCTGGGTTGAAGCCTGGAGACAGATGGTGCGTATGTGCTCAGACTTGGCAGGACGCGACCGAAGCAGGCGTGGCATGTCCCATAGTACTGGGGGCAACCCATGAGGAGACGCTACAGATAGTATCTCTGGAGATTTTGGAGCAGTACGCCGCCTGACTACGATGCTAACGACTCGTCGAGGCGTTGCGCCACCGTCCTCAGACGCCGCAGAGTCCTGTCGGCTTGACGCATCACCCGCTCCTTGACCGCAGCACCGTCTTTACCCGAGATTCTGATTCCGTATGGCATCCTACCTCCCAGTGTGTTGAGCAGGACCCTCTGTGTGTCGAGTGGCACCGGGGCGAGGATGTCCTGCACCTTCTCTATGTTCAGCGATTTCTTCCTGATTCCTGAAATCAGGGATTTCGAGACCGATTCGTCCAGACGTCCCAGTCCCCCTCGGGTCATCAGCCACTCCTCACCACGGGCATCATGCTGGCGCATCAGACCGGCATAGACATCCTGCGCGATACGATCCAGCATTGGGACCCGCTCTGCGATTCCGGCCGCTCGCATCCGCTCCACCGCGCTCTGCACACGCGAGCGCGAGTCCCCGGTCTTGTCAGCGAGCGCGAGCAGAGTCGTCGCCCGCCCGCTAGAAGATATCTCCTCGAACAGTTGACGGGCGAGCCTGTCACTGTGCTTCCCCCTCTCCCCGTTCAACCCGAGGTCGCGCATCAGCGCATCGAGCCTATCCTCTCCCTCTACAGTCGCACCGGGCTCTGCGATCTCGATTTGGAAGCCGCCGTCTCCATCCTCACTAGGAATGACCATCCTGATGTCGGACTCAGTGACCCTCTCAGCGACTTCGGAGAGCCGCAGGTCTAGTATTGCACGTGCTTGTACCGAGACTAGATCGACAGCCGAGCTCATCGAGCCGCCGCGGAGGACGTGGATATGCCAGCCCCCTTCAGTCTCGGCGGCCACGAGTCCCGATTCCCTGAGTTTTACCAATTGATGGTGCATACCCGTATTAGAGAGTCCGCTGGCATCTCCTAGGGACTTCGTATCCCATCCTTTCAGAGGCTCACTTAGCAAGGTCTCGCGCATCAGGCGGTGCAGTGCCCCTTGCTCATCATCTATGCTCATTCCCTCTGATTTTCTTCTCACTAGTCCCATCGAATCAAGCAGCCAGGCGAGCAGAACATCAGGGTCCTTGCTTCCTGTCGGCATGGCTGATTCCGACAGTCTGATTCTGAACATGCGCGCTCCGCGCGCATTCCTAGGCTCAAGAGGCTTAGCCAGCCCTCAGTGCCGACTCACGCGTATTCGACGCGAACGTCGAGCCACGGGTAATCAACCTGCGAGGTCCGCAGACCGGACAGATGAGGCGCCAGTGCTAGTCTGCCTGCGCACAGAATACCCCGTTGGCGCAGGACCCCTATAGCCGAGTGAACCGAGGCCCGCGAGCGCCCGAGATCGCGGGCAAGTTGAGCCTGCGACGGAGGTTCCGGGGTTTTCGAGAGACGGGTCACGATGTTACGCTGGACGGTCGACAGCCCGACTGGTAGCATCGCCGCAGCCTGGCTTTGGTCGGTCACTCCTGAACCGGCTAGGATCTCGACCTGCGCCGGCGCGCCGGCGTAGTAGCAGGTGCGTCCGTTCACGGGCATGATGGTGACCGTCCGTTCGTTGATCAGGACATCGAGATGGTGTCGTAGGGTGCCGTTGGCTGCATCTAGTTGACGTTGCAGTTCGCGGTAGTGGATTCCGGGCGAGCGCTCAAGCGTATTCAGGATACGCTTTCTGAGTGGGTGCTCCCAAGCGTGGTCGCGAGGTGCGGCCAGAGTTCCCTGTGAGGCAGGGGCGATGAACGGGAACAGGGCCCCCAAACCCAAGGCGCCGCCTGCAAGCGCAGCGAGTCCATCCACGAACCAAGGCCGCGTACTGCGCCATTGCTCAATCAAAGCCATAGCCCCTTTCGTCGACGTACGACCTTTGAAGCATACGGTTGGTTGTATCGACCATGCTCAGGTCTGTAAACGCCTCACTTCGGACCGACAACATGTCCTTGATGCAGTTTCATGTAAGCGACCAGCGGGCTCAGCAGTCTGCCAGCCTCGCGGCCGTGGCCGGTCAGGCGGTAGATGACTCGTATGGGCGGACCATCTTCGACGACCCTGTCGACCAGTCCGTTCTGTACGCAGGTCGTCAGTTTGTCCGATAGGGTCCTGCTGCTGATTCCGCGTAGGAGAGCTCGCATCTCGTTGAAGCGGCGATCGCCTGCGATGTACAGTGTTGCGAGAATCTCAATTGTCCACTTAGAACTGAAGATCGAGAAAGCGTCGACGGCAGCATCGACCTCCCAACTGACGTCGAAATCGTCGTCGTAGTAAGACTCGAAGGAGCGGCGGATCATCCCTCCGTTTTCCTCGACTTCAGAGATGGCCTGCTCAATCCTCTTTTGGTCTGAGGCAGAGATTCTCAGAGGGGGACGAGCCATGCGCAACAGGTTGTACAGGCGGCATTTAGTGTATAAAATGCACCTGCTTGGATTCAGTCTCCGACAAATCAGATTAGGTCAGGTAAGTACGATATATCCAACTACAGCAATTATCCCTAGTAATAGCAACATCCTTCCCATACTCTGTTCAGATTGCCCGGAAGTCATTCCAGCTCCCGGCTGCTGAGACCTAGGAAGAGGTCTGTGGCACTGCGGGCAGTATTTCCTGGTAACGTGCTGCTTCTCTTTTACTACGAAACCGCGGTCTTGAAACCAAGGCCTCCAGTCTGTGTGGCCGCCATACGCTACGTGGCTGCTTTCTACGCCACGTGACTCCATCGGTTCATCACCGGTCCAACCACATCGCGGACATCCATATGCCATGATATTCCAGCCGAGCCTTCCGTATTCAGGCTTCTCACGCATTGGTATAGGATGGTCTGCGCCCCTCGATTAAGGCGCTCAGACCCTCGAGCGCGTCCGCGGATCCAAAAATCCCCTCCAGCCCTCTGAGCTCGCCCTCTAGGCCAGCCTCAAGATCCGAGTCGGCAGCCGCGTCGAGCAAATCGTTCGCCATCGAGAGTGCGATTGGCGCGGCCCGGGACAGCGACTTGAGCTGCCTAGAGACCACCTTTTCCGAGACATCGAAACCATCCGGGACCTCTCCGGACATCAGCGAGGACATGTTGCCGTCCGAGTAGAATGAGGTCGCGAAGGCGACCGTAGCGTTTTCCGGGTCAGCTGGGCCACCGGGGTACTTGTCCTCGGGCTTGCCTGCAACTGCTATCGAGGCCACGGTGGCTTCGACTTGCGAGGGCTCGACCAGATGGGTTAGCAGTCCGAGTGCCTCGGCGGACGAGGAATCGAGGAAGGTACCCGCGAGCACTGCGTAGCGAGCGCATTCGATACCGCAGATACGAGGCGTCCGTAGAGTGCCTCCGAGTCCGGAGTAGAGACCGATCCCCGTTTCCGGGAATCAGAACTGGGTGCGGCGGGTGCCGACTCTGTAGTCACATGCCAGAGCCAGCTCGAGCCCGCCACCGAGCGCCAGTCCTGTGGTCAGCGCGATCGTAGTCTTCGGGCTGTTCTCCAACTTGTCCAGAACGGCGTGCCCGTGCGCGGTGAAGTCGTAGATGTCCTGAATCGCGTCGGCACGTATCTTGTCGACGAAGAATTTCACGTCCGCTCCAGCCACGAAGGCCTTGCCCGCTCCTTCTAATGCGATTGTGGTGACATCGGCGCGGGAGTTCAGCCCGTCCAACGCTTCCCCAAGCTGCGACACGACGGTGACGTTCAGCGCATTCATCGCCTCGGGCCTGTTTATGCGCACCGTGGCGATGCCGTCTTCGACTCCGACGTCGATGTACGAGAACTCAAACGACTCCTCCCTGCCAGTGAACCATTTTGGCAACTCCAACCCCGCCTCTTCGGCGTAGACAGATGCCATACGTACAGCCTCTCCCACACCTATGCGGTTGGCGAGCTCAAACGGCCCGCGTGCCCAGCGCAGACCGACCTTGGCGCCTCGGTCGACGTCCTCCATCGAGCAGATACCCTCGGCCACTATCTGGGATGAGACGGCGAAGACCTGTCCGAGGAGACGCTCGCGGATAACCACTGCAGCCTCTTCGCTGAAACCCTCGTCCTCTCCGATATCCCATGTCCTGCCTTCTGCGACGAGGTCGCGTAGGCTCTGTGTGGCCAAGTAGCGCGGTGTGTCCAACTGAGCAGCTAGGTAGTCCGTGGAGTGCAGTGCAATCGGAGAGCCTGTCAGGTTCATCAGCGCGAACGGTCCGAGACCGATGCGGAACGCGTCGCGAGCCACCGCATCAATCTGGGCGGTCGAGCCAACGCCCTCCTCGAGCAGTCTGCAGGCCTCGTTCAGCCACGGCACGAAGAAGCGGTTGACGACGAAGCCCGGCCTGTCTCTGCAGACGATGACGACCTTGCCCATGGTCTTGCAGTACTGCTCCACCGCGGCCAGAGCCTCTGAAGAAGTGGTCTTAGCGGGGATGACCTCGATCAGCCTGTTCTTGGCCGGGTGGTAGAAGAAGTGGAGTCCGACGAACCTATCCGGCCTGCCGACCGCCTCGGCTAGCGCGTTAACCGAGAGGGATGAGGTGTTGCTGGCTAGTATGGTGTGCTCGTCGCACACCTCGTCGAGGATGCCGAATACCTCGGTTTTGATGTCGAAGTCCTCGAACACCGCTTCGATGACCAGATCGGTTTCAGGAGAGACGTTCTCGGTCCCGACCACCCCTGTGATCCGTCCCTTGATGCCCTCGACCTGCGCCGGCGAGAAGATACGTCTCCCGACCGCCTCCTCCAGGAATTCGGAGATGATGTCATGGCCGCGGTCGACCCACTGCTGCTCCCGGTCAACCATCTGGACCTCGAACTGCTCCTGTGCGCTCTTCTGGGCTATCCCAGAGCCCATGTTGCCCGCACCGATGATTGCTACGCTCTCGACTGGGCGCATGCTCCGGCGACCTGCCTCGCGTCCATCAATGCAACGGAAAAACACCTGACCCATCGCCGCGAACTTATTCAGCCGGGCGGAACCTGTGCCGGGCATGGCCCCACGCCGGCGTGTAGCAGTGGTGCTGGTGCTGTTGTTTCTGGTCTCGCTCTCGCATTCGGCCTACTCTCAGTCCACAGGCATGACGGGTAAGTCGGTCAGCGGCTGCACTTGCCATTCGAATTCGGGGGGTCTTTCTCCGTCCATGAACGGACTTCCCTTCGGCGCGGGTGGCTACACCCCAGGTGCAACCTACTCCCTGCAATGGGACGGCGGCCCCCATGTCTCCGGCGATGGAGGATTCAACCTCGACGTGAGCGCGGGGAGTTGGACGAACCTTGGTGCCCACGTCCAGATTGCGAACGGCGAGCTGACCCACAGCAACGATGCCGCCCGCTCGTGGACCGCAGACTGGGTCGCCCCAACTACAGGCACCGGCGACGTTGATTTCACCGTCGCCGTGCTTTACGCCAATGGCAATGGCCAGAACACGGGTGACACATGGGGCACTGGGGCGTGGACTCTGGGGGAGGCCGGCTCAGCGGAGAACACTGCTCCAGTCATATCCAACGTCACATACGTCCCTACGAGCCCGACCAAGGCGACCGGCCTGGGCGTGTCGTACGACTTCCACGACGCCGACGGCGACTCGGAGCAGGGCACTCAGATCAAGTGGTGGCGCGACGGTCTGCAGGTGGCCACGATTAACGACATGCACGATGTCCCGAACAGCTGGCTGGGAAGGGGGCAGCAGTGGCAGGTCGAGGTCACCCCTTCCGACGGCACTGAAGACGGCGACGCCGTGATACTCAACCCGGTGTCAATCGGCAACACCCCGCCGATAGCGAGGGAGCTGGAGGTTTCCCCCTCCGATCCAATCGATACGGACGACCTCGTGCTGGACTACGATTATTTCGACCTCGATGGCAACACTCAGCAGGACACGGTCACCCAATGGTATCTGGATGGTGCTAGGATTCCAGAGTTGGACGACTCAAGCACGGTATCCAGCCTTTGGACAAGGTCCGGAGACGAGTGGCAGGCCTCAGTGAAGCCGCATGACGGAACTGACTACGGCGAAACTGTTTGGACCGGAGTTATTGTCATCGGTTCATCCAACACCCAGCCTTCCGCTACGGCATTCATTTCCCCTTCTGGCAATGTTGTTACCACTGATGCTCTTCAGGTGATTGTAGGTTACAGCGACCCGGACGGCGATGAGAAAGAATCGACCGAGATTAGGTGGATGATGGACAACGACGGTGATGGTAATTTCGTTCAAATTTCCGCCTACAACGACTTGAACTGGGTGCCTCCGGAGGCCACAACCAAGGGGCAGACATGGGTAGCCGAGGCCAAGGTCTCGGACGGGCTGATGTGGTCTGACTGGGTTACTAGCAGTGCCGTCACCATTCAGAACACCCCACCTGTTGTAACGTCCATCTCGATGCTTCCGGAGGGTGACCTGATTACCACCATGAATCTGACAGTGGAATGGGAGCAGAGCGACATTGATGGCGATGAATCACAAAATTCTCAGATCCGTTGGTGGGTAGATGGGGAATGGAAGAGTGAATACGACAACTTGGGCACTATCTGGCATGGTGAGACAATAAGAGACCAGCATTGGTCGGTCCAAGTCATACCAGGTGACGGAGAGGACCTTGGGACCTCGATGAAGACCAACGCGCGCGTGATACAAAACGCCGCTCCGGACACGCCTGAGGTAAACCTCGGTGGCGATTTCTCCGGAAGCATCGGTGTGCCCGATTCACTGCACGACCTCATCGTCGAGGCATCGTCCGAGGACCCAGACGAGGAGATAGTGCTGTTCGACTACCGGTGGTCGAGGAACGGGTTCCACGTACCAGATCTTGATGGATCACAACTGGTTCCGGCCTCAAGAATCGAGCCCGGCCAACTGTGGACCGTGACGGTGTCCGCCAACGACCCTTGGGGGCTTTCCAGCTCTGCTTCGCAGAACGTCACTATCCCCAACCTGCCTCCTGTAGCATTCTGGTCGACATCACCACAGCCTCCGATACCGGGTGCGATGGCGAGTTTCGACGCTTCGGGCGCATCCGATCCCGATGGCGAGATCGTAACCTGGTTCTGGACCATTGATGGAGTCGGATTCGCCGGGCAGTCGGTAGATGTCCTGCTAGCGGCAGGCGTGCACACTGTCTCACTCACTGTTATCGATGACATGGGTGGTTCGGACACCATAGAGAACGAGGTCATATTCGGACCTGTCATCACCGTCTCCTCGCTGTCCGCCAGCCTCGACGGCTCCACGGTCCACCTCTCTTGGACCGGCTCCTCCTCCGAGTACAGTGTCTATCGATCGACCAGCCCTATCACCACTGTGGTCGGGTTGACCTCGATGGACGCAACCCCTGCGTGGGGCGAACCGGTCCCGCTCGATATGGAGCCTGTAGGAGTGACCAGCGACACAACTTGGAGCGAGACGGCCCCGGTCGCTTCGATGCTGTACTATGCCGTGACCACCGTGATTGACGGGCACGAAGTGGTGTGGATAGCCGATGGGGAGAACATGGTCAGCGTCAATGCCACCGCCGCGGCGAGTTCAATCGACACCGACCCAACTGGATCGCCCAAACTACTTGTCATCCCGGTAGCCGCACTGCTCCTGCTGCTAGGCGCAGCGGCCATTGGAATCACTCTGTTCGAGAGTCGCAGGAGGGGTGCATAATGCACTCTCGCGCGGCCGTTCTCGCAATCATCGCGATACTGCTAGCAACCAGCGCCAGCGTGGCCAACCCCGGCGGTGAGGGCGATGCGGACCGGGACTTCACCTGCGGCGGCTCGTGCCACGGTGATCCGGCTCTGAACGCTCCCTCCGACGGGACTGTGTCTATCTCTGTGGATGCATTGGTTTTCTCGGGTACCGCGACCGCCGTGCACGTCACCGCGAGCGGGATGAGCTTGTCCGGAAACAGGCTGCTTGGCGTTTTCCTTCTTGGCTCTTCTAACGGCAATGGCGACCACCCTGAGGACTACGGGTGGGCCATACTGCAGGACCCCAACGGCGGCTCTCACAACTACGTCGAGGTCATCGTGCCGCCGAGCGGCTCCGTGACTCTGACTTGGGTGATGCTGGCACCAGAGCAGACCGGACTGCAGAACCTGTTCGTCGAGATCCACCACGGGGTGAACCCGAACAGCAACAACTGGGCTTATTCCGCACTCACCAGGGGTTACACGGTGGATGTCCAGCCGGTACCAGATAATCTGCCCGGATTCGCCTTTGACTGGACCCCCGAGATGAGAGTGACAGGCGTCGACTCGCCCACTGAGATTCGAACCAGGAACGCGACCTCGGTCACGGTGCAGTGGATGCTCGAGGGGGAGTGGTTGCCTCATGACGCCGAGGTCACCGGAGCAGGTGATGTCTGGGAGGCCATGCTGCCTGCGACCATCGGCGATACAAGGATGCAGTACCAGGTGACGACTTCGAACGGCGAGTTCTCGATAGTGCAGCCGTGGCTGACCGTCGGGACCGACCCACCGCCCTTCGACGGGGGGATATGGGACGCCCGCCTGCAGTCCTTCGCCTTCGCCTTCCTCGTACTCTCCTTCCTAGTTTCATTGCAGACTCGGTTCTCGCCGTGGGAGGGAAGGCCAGAGATAGACCACACAGAGGAGGTCGAGGCGACTGATGCCCCACCCTCGCCGCCCGGACTTGAGCCGCAGCCGGCAGACGACTACTGGGCAAGGCTCGTGCCGTCAGAGGAGAACCCCGGATGGCTATGGGATCCTGTTGAGGAGGAGTGGATTTCGGACCCAAACAATCCACCTGGGGGCGATGAGTGATGATCGGCGCAGCGACCTTCCATGCGGCTATGGCTGAGGTAGTCGTGGGCACTCTAGTGCTGGCTACTCTGTGCGCCGTAGGCTGCACCGTGGCCAGCCTGTTCCCGAGGATGGCAGGCAGGCTCGCTACCAAGCACATGATGGAGACGATGGACAAGGCAGCCTTGGTCGGGGCCTCGCTCGGCCTGGCTTTCCTGCCAATCGCTATCCTCAGCGGCTCTTTCGCCGCAGACAACACGGTGACTAACGCACTACTGTACAACAAGTTCGTCTACAGCGGCCTAGCACTGGGATTCTGGGCCTCTTACGTCATCGGCAGGGTGCGATTTGGCCCGGATGTCTGGCAGGTCCGCCCGCTCAGCGGACTCCAAGGAGTAACGGCAGTAATGGCTTTCCTGATGACCACGATGGCATCATCGATAGGTGGCAAACTGGTCCGCAACGAATCGCTGTTCGACCTCCTCCCGATATGGTTGCCTTCAGACTCTGCGACAGTTCTGAACCCGATGATATCAGCCGTGCTCATGCTCATCGGCATAGCCGCTCTGGTCGTGGTGTTCAGGCTCGGCCCCAAGACCGAGCGTATCTCACTCGATTAGTCCTGAGACTCGTCCTCACCGGACTCGTCCGACTCGTTCCAGTCCGTGTCTGAATCATCCTCGTCGTCTTCCCAATGGCAGTCCTCGTCATCGGGATGCTCCTCGCAGTATTCCTCCAACGAGCGCATCTCGTCCCAGTCGTCTTCGTGGTCATGGGGTTGCATTCCTACTCCCATCAGTTCCATCATCATGGCAGCGCAGGACCCGACGAGTGGCTCGAGCCCGGATGTAATCTGCCACATCGCATCGTGGCTGATTACCGTACTCTCCTCATGACCATCATCGTCGTAGGTGATTATCTCAAAGCCCGAACCGTCATCCAACTCGACAGCGTGAGTGTTCTCCCAGAAGGTGTTGAAGACGTGATTATGGCACCACATACCAGCCATCTCACGGAGGACCTCCGGGGGCACGCGCATCTGATTCTCCGAACCCCTGTCGCGATCGTCGTCTCCGCGTCGCTCATCCATCCCTCTCCTGTCGCGATCATCCATGTCCTCGTGAGCGAACTCGCCATCCCAGCCATTTTCCATCGAGAGGCACTCTTGCGTGCCCTCGTCCCAGCCGAGACCTCTCTCCCTGCACATCTCTGGGGTGAGTCTTACATCGTCACCGACTCGGTCGTCTGAATCATCGACTCTGTCCTCGCCAGCGGCGTTGGAGTCACGGTCGTCTCCGAGGGCTCCCGAGCCGAGTATGACTGATGCGAAAAGCAACAGTCCCATGGTCATGGCAATCTGGGTTGAGCGGTCTCCGGTCGTATCTTTGCGACTGTCGTCCATGAAAAACCGTCTATTGTGCCCCATTTCAATGATTTCACTAAATGATTCGTAGAATCATATACTCAAAGAGAGTCCAGAATCGCGGCTAGGCGGCTGCAATGGGTTTCTGGGCTGAGATCAAGTTCCGCTATCCTGGAGCGGCCCGCCTCGGCCCAGCGGGCACGGGTCTGTGCATCCGCGGCCTGTTCGAGAGCGGAGTGCCAGGCCGCTTGGTCGCCTCGCTTCAGGAGGCGGCCGTTCGCGCCGTCTATCACGGTGTCGCGGAAGCCGCCCTCGTCGACGAAGAGGGCTGGCGTACCGACGGAGAAAGCTTCGACCGGCGTGAGTCCGAAAGGCTCGCCGTGAGCCATGCTCACAACAGCCCTCGCGTTGCGCATCAGTGAAGCCAACTCGGGAGAGCTGAGGCGTGGGGCGACCCACAGCTCGACCCCGCAAGAACCGGCGTGATCTGCAAGGCGGGCTATGTCGTCAGCCTCCCCGCCTCCGATGTGAGCCAGAGAAACTCCGCTGTCAGCCAACATCGAGACTGCCTCCCAAGTCCCCTTGACCCAACTGGCCCGGCCCACGCTGACGGCGTACGGCCTTGGCATATCGCCCACTGCAACTGGCTCGTCCGAGCCAGCCTCGGAGGGGAACTCGTCAGCGACTACACTGGGGAGAAGGACGCCGGCCTCGACGCCGTAGACTTCGCCGATGCGTCCTGCAGTGTAACTCGAGTTTCCGCTGATCGCAGAGCGCGGCCTGTCGGTGAGTCCACGAATGAACTCGATGTCACGGCGCCTCGCCCTCGACAGCAGCGCACTGGTCAGACCGAGGTTCCGCTTCGGCGAGCCGTCGATCTTGCGGTGCAGCACGTCCTCGTGCAGCCCCCGATGCGGTTCGAGCAGGTGGAGGTGTACAGCCACCGACTCGGGCACGTGATCCAGCAGAGCGAGGCTGCCGTCGCCGCTGACGAGGTGGACGACGTCAGAGTCGGAGATGGCATCGTGCAAACCAGAGCATCCCGTCCAGGCTCGTGAGGCGCTGTCCATACCCGCGTCGAGAACGGTGGAGAGTGCGCCGGTTGGTGGTTCCCACGGTTTCTCGGGACTGATGAGACTAATTTCGAGCTCCGAGCAAAGAGCCTCCAGTTCAGACACCGGATGGAGCGTGGCGACGCTCACTGCGAATCTCTGAGCGAGCGCGGGCAGGTTGCGCATCAAGTCGCGCTCAGCACCCCCCATCGCTGCGAAACTACCCTTCGCCACGACGAGTCCTGCCGCCGCACGACCCCGCTCGCCATTACTCATCATATCTGACCCATCACCCGCCCTCGTTTAAGTCCGATACGCCTTGGTGGCCACATGGTCAAGCGGGTTGTGCTGGCTCGTGGAGCCGCCCTTCCATCGAGCACGGGCTTGGGGCGCGCACACAACGCAATCGAGTCACTGCTCCAGAGTGCACTTGTGCCCGGCTGGTCGAAGGTCACCACTCTTGAGCACAGCATCCTGCATTTTGCACCCAGCAGACTGCTGACCAGGTGGCGCAAGCATCCAGATTTCGTCTCCGCCGCCATGGAAGGCTCTGAAGCCGACCTCCTGCACATCACCGACCAAGAGCAGGCCCACCTAGTTCCCGAGGATTGCGAGGTGCCCGTGGTGGTCACCGTCCACGATCTCTTCCACCTCAGGCCCCGCGAGATCAAGGCCGGCGACATCAGGGTCCAAGTCGGCAATCAGAGGCCAGGCCTGTTCCGCCGTCGCGACCTTAAGCGCCTCAAAGCCGGGCTAGAGCGGGCGGACCTCCTGATATGCATCTCGGAGATGACGAAGAGGGACGTTGAGCGCATGTTCCCTGGAAAGCCCACTACACTCGTTCGCCACCAGATCGACCTCGACTACTGGGACCCGGAGGGAAGCCCGCGCTCACGCGACCTTATCGCCGAGCATGACGACGACTCGAAGTGCCTGCTGGTTACCGTCGGGAGCGACGAGCCGCGCAAGCGACTCGACTTCGTGCGCGACGTCATCGCCAGTCTTCCCGAGGAGGTGGCGCAGGACATTCACATGCTGCACATCGGCAGCGAGGTGGAGCTTTCTGACGAACAACTCGTAGCTGCCTTGCAGCATGCAGAGGCCCTGCTGTTCCCGAGCATCTCGGAGGGATTTGGCTACCCTCCTGCAGAGGCTATGGCAGCCGGATGCCCTGTCATCGCAGCCAATCTCCCCGCGCACAACGAGGTGATACCGGAGTGGTGCCTTCTGCCAGCGAACGATGTCATGGCATGGGTGGACGAGGTCGTGAGGGTGCACTCGGCATGGAAGCGCGCAGGTGGGGTACCCCGAAATCCAGATGACTCTCTTATCGATTACGTGAGAGATTCATTGAGCCCAGAAGCGCATGGCGAGGCTCTTTCAAGAGCGTATGAAACAGCGTGCCGTTGAACAGTTTCAAATCTCAATACAAACTCGCTTAAACGGTGTTCGCAATTGGAAGATATGTGCTTCAAGTCTCCGACTTGCGCAAGGGTTTCGGCTCCGGTCGCCGAAGGCTGGAAGTCCTCAAGGGCATAGACCTCGAGATCGGGCCCGGCGAACTCGTAGCCATGATTGGCCCGTCAGGTGGTGGCAAGGCGACC
>JAKUUP010000069.1 GCA_022447095.1 Candidatus Thalassarchaeum betae | reverse complement strand
CCCGATGACATGTTAGCAGCATCTCTAGAACTAGCGAGGTCGGACACCAAGCCAGACGCTTGGAAACACTCTGCGGCCGTTCTGGATTACTTCGCTGAGCCACTGAGCGGCAAGAAGGCCAGTGGGGATGAGAACTGGGACATTTCACTGGCACCCGGGCCCAAGCACATCGCTGAGTTGGCCCCACTGGTCGAGGGGGCCAGACGAATAGGTTTCAAGCTCGAGACTGAAGTTCCAGTCAAGGTCCTAGTCGATAGGGCGATGCATCAAATCGAGCGTTATGGAGTCGATGCTGTGGTGGCCAACCTGAAGGAGGAGGTACATGATCCCGACTCCCCCCGCGGGCGCATAGTGCTGCCCGACGGCAGCGTCAGGGAACTGCTTGACGACATCGAGCTATGCGAGGCCATCGAGTCCCTATTGCACGGTTAGCGGCGATGCTCGGGCGTCACATTCAAGCCGAGCGCACGAACGACGTGCACACATGGGCGACCATGGCAAGGCCAAGAGGGGGATACCCCCGAAGTCCGAATTCAATTCATGGTACCCAGCCATAGTAGAGATAGCGGATCTCGTGGACAAGAGATACCCAATCAAGGGCATGGACGTGTGGAAGCCGTATGGCTTGAAGGCGATGTCCCTGATCGATGCGTTGACCCGCTCAGAGATGTCCCGCACGAACCATCAGGAGTACAGATTCCCCTTGCTAGTCCCCGCAGACCTGCTGGAGAAGGAGAATCAGCTGGTAGCGTTACTAAAGGCGGCTAGGGACGCGGGAGTCGATCCCTCGGAATTGAGGTTGGGTGAGGAAGCGGGCGGCTTTGAAAACGAGGTGTACTGGGTTAGGCATGGAGGCAACAACAAGCTTGAGGTCCCGATGTTTCTGAGGCCAACTTCTGAGACCCCGATGTACACCATGTTCTCGCTGTGGATAAGGAGTCACGCAGACCTACCGCTGAAGACGTTCCAGATTGTCAACACCTTCCGTTACGAGACCAAGCAGACTAGGTCGTTCATCCGTGTAAGGGAAATCCACTTCTTTGAAGCACACACGGTTCATGCAGACGAGCAGGGTGCCACCGAGCAGATATCAGAGGATGCCCTAATTGTACAGAGGCTGCTGCACGAGATGTGCTTCCCTGCTATCATCTCCAAGAGGCCGGTGTGGGATACCTTCCCGGGTGCTTGGTACTCCACTGCTGTGGACGCGGTGATGCCTAACGGCAGAACTCTGCAGGTCGCTACATATCACCACTATCGGGATCAATGGGCACGGGCATTCGACCTCACTTACGAGGATGACCGAGGTCAGCCCCAATACTGCCATCAGACCACATTCGGGATGTCAGAGAGGTTGCTGGGTGCGATCGTCGGGATGCATGGTGATGATAGTGGGCTGATTATGCCACCTTCGATAGCCCCGATCCAGGTCGTTGTGATGCCTGTTGCAGCGCATTCTGATGCGAACGTACTCCCCAAGGTGAATGAATTGGCGGAGTACCTCTCAGACGCCGGGTTCAGAGTGCATCTCGATGACAGGGATCTGCGTCCGGGAGCTAAGCACTACGATTGGGAGATTAAGGGAGTCCCGATTCGGCTCGAGTTAGGTCCAAGGGATTTGACCTCAGGCAACTGCGTGGTCAGTTTGCGTACCGGGGGTAAACACGAGTTGCCGCTGGACGGTATAACGCAGGCCCTGTCGCAGTTCATGGACACGGTGTCCGACGAGTTGAGGACCCGCTCTCACAATTACGCCTCCGAACTGATTCGC
>JAKUUP010000068.1 GCA_022447095.1 Candidatus Thalassarchaeum betae | reverse complement strand
GCCAGCGTCGTCGGCACCAGCCAGCAGCGCGATCTGTGCCACTTCGAAGCCCATCGTAGGCCATGATGCCTGAATGTGTGGAACGTTGTCAAGGAACAACCGGGATATTGCGACGTGCCTAAGGTACTCGGTCGGGCCTGCACCGAGAGTGAGCCTGTTTTGACCCCGGTTGCGCGAGCCGAACGAGTTGTTTCCCAGAATGACGGGCCATGGCACGAATGATGTGAAGCCCATCCTCCCCTCGGCAGCGGCATCGTCCTGCATTCTCCTCACACTGTCCATGTGGAGTACTCGATGCAGGTTACTCTCCCCAAATCCGAACACGTTGGTTGCAGATGTGGTGAGTTCGAGTTCCTGGGCCTCGCGCATGACCTTCAGCCAGTTCTCTGCGGAGCCTTTCTTCGGTGAGACGTCCAGACGTACCTCATCCACCAGCATCTCTGCCCCACCCCCAGGGAGCCCGTGCATCCCTGCCTCCTTCAGATGAGTGAGTACAACCTTGGTTGGCAAGCCACAGACCTGCGAGATGCCTTCAATCTCAATCGGGGAGAAGCAATCCAAGGCGATGGATGGGTGCTTGGCACTCAGCTCACTCAGCAAATCGATGTACCACTCCAGCTTGAGTTCTGGATGCACCCCGCCTTGCATCAGCACCCTCGACCCCCCTATGGCTTCCAACTCTGACAGCCTCTCGCTGATTTCGTCAATCGACTGAGTGTAGCTCTCAGGGTGCTCGGGCGGCCTGTAGAAGGAGCAGAACTGGCAGTTTATCGTGCACACGTTGGTGTAGTTCACGTTCCGGTCGACGAGGTAGGTCACCTCGTTGCCTGGGACCTGGGACCTCCTGCGGAGCATAGCCGCATGCATTAGCTCGTTGATGTCGGCCGAGTCGTACAGAGTTACGGCGTCCTCGACGCTTAGCCTAGGGGGGCCCTCGGAGCACTGAGAACGTAGAATGCCCCTCCATTCAGACAGAGAATCACCCCTCGCTGCCGACTAGGGCCTCTATTTCTTCGATTGTCTTTGGGCAACTGGAGGTCAGGACCACGGGGCCATCTACGGTCACGAGCACGTCGTCCTCAATCCTGACGCCTATCCCTGAATAGCGCTCAGGGATCTCCAGATCGTCCCTCCAACTGCCGAAGTACAGACCTGGCTCGACGGTGAGGACCATTCCCGGTTCCAGTCTCCTCTCGGGTCCGTCGTCGCCCTGACGTCCGCCTCCGACGTCATGGACGTCCAGGCCAAGCATGTGCCCTGTGCCGTGCATGAAGTAGTCCCTAAACGGGCCGTCGAAGTCTTCTCCCAGCGCCTCATCCAGAGAGCAGTCCAGCACTCCTAAGTCTATCAGCCCCTGCGCCAACACGCGTGAGCCAGCATGGTGCATGGAGGTCCAGAGGTTTCCCGCCTTGCAGGACTCAATGCCAGCCAGCTGAGCCTTAAGCACGAGCTCGTAGATCTCCCTCTGGGGTTGTGAGAAGCTCCCGCTGACGGGCCATGTCCTAGTGATGTCGGAAGCGTAGCCCGATACCTCGCACCCGGCGTCCACTAGGACCAGATCACCCTCTGCTATCCGATCGCTATTGGATTTGTAGTGCAGTATCGTCGCGTTGTCTCCTCCTCCGACAATGGACTGGTAGGCCCAGCAGCTCTCTCGTGCGGTGAAGGCGGCCTCTATCACGGACTGAATCTCCCACTCGGCGATTCCGGGCAAGGTGGCTCGCATCGCATCGATGTGAGCATCCGAGGCTATGTCCGAGGACTGCTGAATCAGCGCGACTTCCGCATCGGACTCGATGACTCGCTAATCGTCGAGAAGTGGGGTGGGGTGTGTCAGCTCCACGTCCTGACCTCGATTTATCAACTCGTC
>JAKUUP010000067.1 GCA_022447095.1 Candidatus Thalassarchaeum betae | reverse complement strand
CGCCCCCCGCTCCCCCCCCCGCCCCGCTCCCGTCGCCGACCCCCCCGCCCCCCCCGCCCCCCGCCCCCCCCCCCCCCCCCCCCCCGCCCGCCCCCCCCCCCCCCCCCCGCCCCCCCCCCCCCCCCCCCCCCGGGTAGAGACGTTCGTCCTCTACAAGGATGCGAAGGGAGAAGAGGCAACACCGCTTGACAGCCTGTGTGGAGGACGCGTGACTGTCGCGATGGAGGTCATGGATCCGATGCCACACATACTCATCGCCGGGGGAGGGCACGTTGGCCGTGCAGTTGCAATTGTGTGCGATACCCTCGGGTGGTCGCACAGTGTCTTCGACGTGCGCTCAGAATATGCTGATGGCAATCGGTTTCCGTTCGCTAGCGAGCTGCACGCCGGCTCGGTCTCGGAATTCCTCGATGGCGAGGACTCGGAATCTATGGCTAGGTTCTCCGATGTGCTCCTGCTCGGGCACGACTGGGCAATCGACCAAGAGATACTGCTGGGCCTAGTGGGTAGCCTCAATATTGGCCGGCGACCGAGGGTGGGGGCCATAGGGTCCACCGTGAAGTGGAATGCATTCAGGGACTCTGCCATAGCCGCGGGGATTACCGAGGAGTCAGTGGACTCGGTGAGGTGCCCTATCGGACTCGACATCGGAGCGGACTCGCCCGAGGAAATCGCCATAGCGGTCTGTGCCGAAATCATGGCCCTAGAGAAAAAGGACGATTCACTCGACTAGCTCGGCCTCGTCCTCGACAACCACTGATGCTGGTTCTACCGGACGGACATGGACAACATCAACGGGGACTTCACCCTCATCGGACCCAGAGTTGGAGGGATTGCTCGCCTGCCTCTCCGAACTGGGGATGAAAGTGGCGATGGCGATCCAGATCAGTATCATTACAAGCACCACTGACAGCGAGTTCTGAGCCGTCGTCTGCAAGTTGTCGGATAGCAGGGATGGGGCGATGTAACCCCAGAGCAAACCGACTGCGAATGCGATGGTCAGGCAGATTGAGCCGACTATCGCCAAACCCACCCTGACGGGCATCTTTCGGAAGGCTCCGAATACGAAAGAAACGACCGAGGATACGCCCCTTGCGAGCCAGGACAGCAATGAATGGATGGCTTGCCTCAATTCCGACCCCCGCACAAGACAGGCACGATGCGGTGATGCACAGGAGATGAACATGACTGAACTGGGGTCCCAAAGACGACGAAGGCTGAAATCTCCCCAACGACGCGGCGGTGCGTGCGCAACCTATCTCTGATGCTGTCGCTCCTCGTTCTGACCGCCCCACTGAGCGGCTGCCTGTTGTGGGGGGACGATGCAGAACCGGAGGTGCAGCCCGAGGAGGAGCCGGGGTTCGGCGCCTTCAGCGTGGTTGCACCTATAGACACCGGAATCAACGTCTACCACAATCACTTCCTGATGAACGAGTCATACCCGCAGTGGCTTCTGGACGGGCTCGGGGTGAACAAGGTCTGCGACGTCACGCTCACCGGCACTTGGCAGGAGCGTTACGAGGCGGACAAGGAGGTCTGCTGGGACAACATCACCTCTGAGGACGTGGTCTGGTTCCGCGGCACACGCATCATCGGTACG
>JAKUUP010000066.1 GCA_022447095.1 Candidatus Thalassarchaeum betae | reverse complement strand
AAATACAAATATCAGATGGCTTCGTTCAGGTGCTCCCTGTCGGCAGGCTCCTGCGCCTCGCGCTCGTCGTATCAGCCCTATACTGCGTAGACGTATGCCCACTGTGCACTTGAGGAGTCGTCGGTGCCGAACAGGTCGAGCCCGGTGCTAACCCACTTGTTGACGTACTTCTGGACTAGTTCGCAGGGGATTACGCCCTGCTTGACGACCCTGCGAAGTCCATTGGCCCCGGTTCCAAGGTGAAACGACTCCTCCTTCAGCATCGGCCCCATACTGGCAGCCAGAGGTTTGAACGACGAAGTGCTGAGCATCTTGAGTTGGTACTTGCCATCGCGGGCGATGAAGTGAGTGAACATGAAGAAGTCGAGCCAGTGGTCTATGGGCTCGTTGAACGAGCCAAGAATCCGAGTCCCCTCCTGAGCATTCCTCTCTAGCAACTTGGCCGCCTCGCGCACCCCTTGTTCACCGAAGAACGTGCAGAGCAGGTAGGCCATCTGCCAGCCGTGGCGCTGCTCCTCGCACATGATCCTGAGCGCCGATTTCTTGTCGTATTCGGTGGGCGCAGAAGCTAGAAGGTGATTCTGCTGCTCGACCGATGCGAACTCCGTATCTCCTTGGACGCTGACCATGTTCACTATGGCGTCCCTGATGGTCTGCTGCGGGACCTGCATCCTACGCTCCCACTTCGGCCTCCCCTCGAAGTCTCCGAACTCAATGGCGTCACCCGCGGTGTCCCAGTCGAACTTGATGTCGAATCGGTAGTCACCGAGCCAAGAGGGGTCGAACCCTATTTTGGTCTGCCACTCGTTGAAGTCGTTAATCCACGCCTCGAAGTTCTGAGTGTAGTCCCCGACAATCTCTGCATCCGCCATGCGATTACGGCAGCGAGAACTGGTATATCAAACGCTGTATCGCGATCCGCACTCGTAGAGTGCGCCTAACTCAATTTCCATCAAATTCCGGAACTTCGCGGTTGACGTAGGCGGCTATGCCCTTCTTGGCATCACCACTCTGGAAGAGGTCCGATTGCAACTCCCTCTCTAGGGCTAGATGGTACTCGAGAGGTATCTCCATACCACTCTGCACACTTCGCTTGATGTTCCCGATTGCCTTGCTGGCGGCATATGGTAGGGTGAACTGCCCCGCATAGTCCAAAATATCCTGGCGGAACTCGTCTATGCTGCCCGCCCAGACATCATGAACCAAGTCCATTTCCTTGGCCTCCTCGTACGAGAACTTACGTCCTGTGACCATTATCTCCATCGCCTTCGCCTTGCCGACCAGACGAGACAGCCTAGCAGTCCCACCGGTGCCTGCGAGGACGCCTAGAGATACCTCCGGAAGACCAACCTGTCCGGAGTCCTTGCGACCGATTCGGATGTCGGCTGCCATGGCAATCTCGAGGCCGCCACCGACGGCATGACCGTTCAATGCTGCAATCACCAGCTTGGGGGTTTGCTCCAGCCGACTAAGGGTCTCGTTGGCATGAAGGCAGAAGAAGTACTTGAATCCGGGACTGACGGAATCGAGCATGCTGATACTGGCTCCAGCGGAGAAGAACTTCTCGCCGTGTCCTGTTAGCATGATCACCGTCACGTCATCGTCGAAGCGAGCCTTCAGCACGGCCTCATCGATGTCCCGCATCATCGCGTGTGTGTAGGTGTTCACTGGGGTCTTCCCCTCGGTCAATGGGTCACCGGCCGAATCCGAACACAGTTCTATGACGGCGATTCCGTTGTCCGTCACTCCATAGTTCACGAGGCTGTGCGGCATTGGCTGCATATCCGGCCAAGATGTCATGACCGCGCCACTGAGGGGCGCCATATCAACCAAACGGAGCAAGAAGGACGCCTTTCAGGCGTCGCTCTCGCCGAATGAGGTCCTGCCTCCACCCTTGCGAACTTGATTCCACTCATTGCCTATTTCC
>JAKUUP010000065.1 GCA_022447095.1 Candidatus Thalassarchaeum betae | reverse complement strand
AAGGCACTAATCGCAAGAGCGTGACCCCGCGGCGAGGGAGATGGCGCGACAAGGCACTGCCAGACGGGGGCCGTTCGGCCGTTGGTGGGACAGTCGCAGCGACCAGCACTTCCAGATTATCGCATACTCGACCATCATCACGGTCGCCTGCTTAGTCTGGGGCTTCATCTTCCTGTTCGTACTCGGCGGCTACAGTGACCCGGAGGTCGAGCATCTGGTGTCGTGGAGTTGGCTAGCCTTCGTCGGCGGTCTGGTAGTGGCGTTCTTCGCAGCGCCGGAGTTCTTCGTTTACTGGGGTCAGCGACAGATCCTCGAGGACATCCTGCTCCTCGACTCTCGTCCCGAGATACTACGTCGCCACAAGGAGGCCGAGGATGCCGCGGACATGCTTGGAAAGTCGTACCAAGCACGACTAATGGGTCTGTACAAGGCGCACAACGTCAACATCGGTAAGAGGTACAAGGTCGAGCCCGTCTCTCCTCTCTCCCCCCTCCTCCCGACACGGGATGATGAGCCCGTAGCAGGGACCCATTCTGGTCACTCATGGTGGGAAACCAACGACTCGACTCTCGCCAACGTCTTGCCGGGATTGCATGCTCTGAGGCGGCAATCCGTCAATCGAGGGCTGATTGCCTTCTCAACCACAGCGGTTCTGCTACTAGCATCGAACTCCATGCTGGGGATGTTCACCAGCTCCAGCGGCGAGCGCGACCACACGCTCGACCTGACTGCATCGATATACGAGTTCGGACGAGTCTACGAGCCATCTCCGCACTTCGATGTCATCAGCATCTTGTTCATCGGCCTGTTCGTCGGGTTGCTGACCTCCACACGGCCACGCCCCGGGCCTGAGGACGAGGAGGAGTGAGATGTCATCGGGAATAGCCAGGGAAGCCATGCTGGCCCTCGGCCTAGTGGTACTATTGCTAGGTTCAATGTGGGTTGCTACCGGCTCCTTCCCCCCGATGGTAGTCGTCGAGTCCGGCTCGATGATGCATGAGGAGGAAGGCTCGCTGGGAGCCATCGACCCGGGCGATCTGGTTCTGGTGATGGATCCGGACAGGGTCGATATCGTGACCTTCGTAGAGGCCACCGACGCTGATGACGACCACTTCGGTCACCAGTCTCACGGAATGCCAGGGGATGTCATCATCTATCGGAAGAACGGAGGTTCGGACACCCCGGTAATCCACAGGGCCATGCTCAAGGCGGTGGCCAACTCATCGGGAGGGTGGGACGTCCCGGGGACCACCCTGCGCAATGTGGACAGCATCACATGGACGCTCGACTACCAGTGTCCCTCTTATCACGGTGGAACCCACGATCTTGAGATAAAAAGCTGGGTGCCCTCTCATGAGGGCTATCTAACAACTGGTGACAACTTGGACAGCAACGGTTGCAAGGTCGATCAGAGAGTCGCAACCGGGGACGACCCGCGAAGCGGTCTTACGGATGAGAACGGAAATCCAGTGCTGGCAGTGAAGGACGAGTGGGTCGTCGGCGTGGCCTCCACGGAGATTCCTTGGCTGGGTGCCGCAAAGTTGGCCTTCTCAGGGACGTCTCATCAAGTCACCGACACCACATGGAGAAGCCTCGCCATGGTAATCGCGGGCATCATCTCAGTGCCCTACCTGGTCGAACTAGTCTCCGAGAGGCGCTCCGCATCCTCAGAGGAGGAGTAGTCACACCAGCCGCGGCAGCATGATGGGAAGAACCACGATGAAGAGAATCAGGAAGTTACCCATCCTGCTGATGCGCTCTGCCATCAGTTCCACTCTCATAGGATGAATCCCACTGGTTAGTCTGCTCAGTATGGAGTGAACCCCGTCCTTCACAATGTGCCCGCCATCGAACGGCACCATCGGGATAAGGTTCGCGAAGCCAAGCAGGAAGTTAATCCATACCAGCCAGAACAGGAAGTCGAACAGTATCAGCATTCCAGCGGTGCCAAGCGTCGAGGCAATGGCACCACCACTCGCCTCTAGCATCGCGCGTTCCTCGAGCAACATCGTCTGACCGTCGTGTTGTATCGGGACTCCTATCATCGCCAGCGGCGTCACCGCGGCGCCCAGAGCGCTCTGCGACACGGCATACTCCCCACTCAGTATACTCGAGTAGTA
>JAKUUP010000064.1 GCA_022447095.1 Candidatus Thalassarchaeum betae | reverse complement strand
GTCCGGGGGCACGTCGGCAAGAGGACGGGGGCTGGGATGAGCGATGGCACGATAGTCGTGCTCGGTTCAGTCGGATCGGAGCCCGGAGTGGCGATGACTGGGGGGCGCGTGGTAATCGCCGGCAGCTGCCCTCCGCCCGGAGAGGGTGCTGCCATGCGGGGTGTCGAGGCAGCCGAGATGGTCCAGTTGGCAGAGTACCTAGAGCCGTTAGGCCTGACTCTTGAGGAGGACGCCTTGGTTTTGGTTCCCTCCGAGTCATCCGCTGGAATCGCCGAGATGCCCGACTCCTCTGTAGCCGAGGGATTCGAGAGCATAGCACTGGTCCCTTCGAGTTCTGAAAGGCTGGCCGAGCACTCCCCACTTGACCCATTCACCCTCCTGATGCCGTTAGGCATTGAGGAAGGCGGCGTCCTGTTTCCTGTCCCCTGGCTGGTGGAGTCTAACTCGGCCAGCGGTTGGGCCGGGGCGGCCTCGCAGTCTCAGCCGGCACTGGTCAGGGAGTCTCCTCGCGAGCATGACCTAGTTCTGGTGGGCGAAGGTAACCTCATCGATTGCGCTAAGTGGCTGGGGAGTTGCGCGGGAGTGGTTCTCGATCTCATGGATTTACCTCAGTTGAACGATGCCGAGATTGAGGCGATTCTGGTGGCCATCACATGCAAGATGAATGATGACTCGCTAATCCTACTGCGCGATTGCGTCGATCGGGCCGATCACCTGTTCAGGCTGGTTGTAGACCTAGACTTGGACGGGGCCGTAATAGACGCGGCGTCGCCCGGCGGGAGTCGTGCTGCATCGGCCCTACCTAGAATAGGGCTCGCCGCCCGAGCGATGAACCTGACCGAGCAGGGACGCCATCTGCTCATAGAGATGGACGAGGCGCCTAGCGCGGAGGACATGCTAATCGCGGTCGCGGCTGGGTGTCCGATACTGGTGGCACCCCCTCCTGCAGACGGCCTCGAGGAGACGCTGGTATGGCTGGACTCGACGGTCCGGGGTTGGATGCTCGAGTTGGGCATAGACGGACTGGAGCAACTCAGTAGGAGGAACCTCAGGGCCCTTGATTACGACACGGCTTCGATAAGCGGGCTGAGGCTAGTGGGCTTCGATCGTCCGTTGCCCATGTGGCTAGGCAACTGAGGTAAGAAATGCCGACTCTCAATCTCCAGCACTCACTCCTGCGGCACATACAGGGAATCAATGGGTCAGAGCACTCTGCGGACAGGTGGCCCAACTGGCTGCCGAGCATGGGTTGCCCTGTCGAGGGCAACGACGACGACGTCATTGAAGTGGAGGTCTTCCCGGATCGCCCGGACCTGCTCAGCCACGAATCACTGGCCCGCGCCGTCAGGAGCTTCTCAGGGAGTGCACTGGAGAGCCCTTCGATTGAGGTCGGCGATAGCGCGACTGAGATGGTCGTAGACCCATCTCTGGAGCAGGTCAGGCCAGTAATCATGGCAGCCATAGTAAGGGGCGTCGACACCGGGAGCACCGACTCCGAGAAGGATGATTTCATCCAGTCCTTGATGGATCACCAAGAGAAGCTCCACCTCACCTTAGGACGCAAGCGCAGGTTCGCTTCGATTGGTGTGCACGACCTCTCGACCATTTCCGCGCCGTTCAAGGTCGTCACCGTCCCGGAATCGCATTCCTTCGTGCCGCTGATGATGACCGAGGAGATGACCATCCGCGAGATCCTCGAAGAGCACCCCAAGGGGGTCGAGTACGCTCACCTGATGGATGGTCTACAGTCGTTCCCGGTGATACTCGACTCCAACGACGACATCCTGTCGTTCCCGCCGATTATCAACGGCGACCACACCACCATTACCGAGACCACGACCGACTTCTTCATCGACGTGACCGGATGGGATCAACGGGCCTGCGAGGCATGCCTGATGCTGGTCTGCCTGTCCCTGCACGAGAGAGGTGGGTCCATCGAGAGTGTCAGGGTCGCTGGATGGGATGGTGAGACCAGCGTCACCCCGCGTGGGGATGCGGTTAGGCATCGGGTCCCAGACCGCCTGATAGGCAAGGTGCTGGGCCTCGACCTAGGCTCCGACGAGATTGCCGGGGCCCTAGTCAAGATGGGTGGACGGCTAATCGAATCGAGGACCGTCACCGACGGTGTGAACAAGGCCGAGAGGTGGGCCGACTGCGCGGTGGGCGAGCGCGAGCACATGGTGGAGATGCCGCGTTGGCGAAGCGACATCATGCATCCGGTAGACATAGTCGAGGACATAGCGATAGGATTCGGATAGGAGAACATGCCAGAGAAACTGTCGGAGACTCACCTGGATGCGATTCCGCTGCAGGCGTCACACCTCGAACGCAGGGTCAGGGCGAGCCTGAGGTCGCTGGG
>JAKUUP010000063.1 GCA_022447095.1 Candidatus Thalassarchaeum betae | reverse complement strand
CCTCTTGGCAGCCTCAGGCCGGTTCGGGGTGCGAAGGCTTCGAAACGCTCGCGGTCGCTGGCCTCGTCTACCGCATCGGGCGTAGTCCCCTCCATGACCAGATGGAGGCCTAGGGTGGACAGGTGGGTGAGGTTGTCCGCAAGAGGCAGTGCGAGGGTGATGGCTGTCTGTCCACCGAACTGCAGCAGGATGCCGTGAGCCCTTTCCCTGAGAAGTATCTCGGAGACTGCCTCCAGTGTGAGTGGGTCGAAGTACAGCCTGTCGCTGGTGTCGAAGTCGGTAGAGACTGTCTCCGGGTTGTTGTTGATGATGATGGCCTCGTGGCCGAGGTCTCGTATCGCACCAACGGCGTGGACGCAGCCGTAGTCGAACTCGATACCCTGGCCTATGCGAATCGGGCCTGAGCCGATGACCACTATCCTCTGCTTCAGCGACTCTTCGAGATCGGGCACGTAGTCAATTCCAATGGGCGCCGCGCCGCCCTCATAGGTGGTGTAGTAGTACGGAGTGACAGCAGCGAACTCGGCTGCGCACGAGTCGACCATCCTGAACACGGGGTGCACGCCCAGCTGGTGGCGCCTTCGAGTGACTGCGAACTCGTCAGCACCCTCGGGCAGGAGCTTGAAGCCGCTGGCGGGGAATCCTGCCAACGCGTCGGCGATGTGCAGGTCAGTGAAGCCGGCTCCCTTCCACAGCCTCATCTCGGCCTCGGGAACCTCTGCTGGAGGAAGGCCGATTTCGCCAGCCGCCCGTATCTCAGTCTCGATGGCGGCCATGTTCTCAAATCGGTGCAGGAACCAGCGGGTGATTCCTCCTGACATGTCGCGCACGTCCTCTATCGAGTAACCGCGGCGGAAGGCCTCGAACAGCGCTGCCATGCGCCTGTCGGTAGGTACTCTCAGCCAGTCCTCCAATAGCGCCTCGGGAAGCGGTTCGAAGGCTCGCTCGTCCATCGACTCGCCGCCTGATGCATCGGCCATGGTCAGCGGCCGGGGGTGAGGCTGGCCGTACTCGAGGCTCGCCCACGCCTTGAGGAAGGCCTCCTCGAAGCAGCGCCCTATCGCCATCACCTCTCCAGTCGATTTCATCGAGGTGCCTATGGTGCGGTCGGCGGTACGGAACTTATCGAAGGGCCAGCGTGGTATCTTGACCACGCAGTAGTCGAGAGTGGGCTCGAAGGCCGCAGTGGTCCCTTCGCCTGTAATCGGGTTCGGAAGTTCGTCGAGCGTGTATCCGACAGCGATGAGAGCCGCCATCCGCGCTATCGGGTACCCGGTAGCCTTGGATGCGAGAGCCGAGGAGCGGGAGACGCGGGGGTTGACCTCGATGACGCGGTACTCGCCGGTGGACTGCTCCACTGCGAATTGCACGTTGCACCCGCCCTTGATGTTCAGCCTCCTGATTAGTTTGAGAGCTGCGTCGCGCAGGGTTTGGTGATCCCTATCTGAGAGGGTTTGTTGGGGGGCGACCACGACTGATTCACCAGTGTGTACTCCCATTGGGTCGAGATTTTCCATGGTGCACACAATGATGGCGTTGTCAGCGTTGTCGCGCATCACCTCATACTCATGCTCCTGCCAGCCAAGGATGCTTTCCTCGATTAGTACCTGCCCTATCGCCGAGTGCAAGATGCCCTGACTCGCTATCTCGACCAGTTCGCCGGTGTTGTAAGCAGTGCCTCCACCGAGCCCACCTAGAGTGAATGCAGGCCTGATAAGCAGAGGGTAGCCCCCGAGTTGATCGACGGACTCAAGGACCTGTTCGATTGAGTCACAGGCTATCGCCTTGCAAACAGGCAGATCAATCTCCTCGCACACTTTCTTGAACAAATCTCGGTCCTCAGCCTCGTCAATCGCCGTGAGGTTGCAACCGATGAGCTCGACACCCAACTCATCGAGAGATCCGTCATGGGCCAGCGCTGCGGCGATGTTGAGAGCGGTCTGCCCTCCCATTCCTGCTAGAAGAGCGTCGGGCTTCTCAATCTCCATGATGCGCTTAACGACCTCAGGGAGCAGTGGCTCGATGTAGATGCGGTCAGCCATCTCAGGGTCGTTCTGTATGGTTGCAGGATTGGAGTTGATTAGTACAACCTCGTATCCTTCTGCTCGTAGCGCCCTACAGGCCTGCGAGCCGGAGAAGTCGAATTCAGCTGCTTGGCCGATGCGAATAGGTCCGCTCCCAAGGATGACTACTTTGCTGATATCTTCGCGTCGAGGCATCAGCGGTCACCTCCTCTAACTACGGCCCTCTGACCACCTGCCAAGTAATCAGCCACCATCTCGGAGAAGCGGTCGAACAGTGGAGAAGCGTCGTGAGGTCCGGGGGAGGCCTCAGGAGGGAACTGGATGGTGAATGCTGGCTTTCCGACGAGGTCGAGTCCTTCGACAGTGCGATCGTTTGCGTTGATGTGGCGTACT
>JAKUUP010000062.1 GCA_022447095.1 Candidatus Thalassarchaeum betae | reverse complement strand
AACAACAAATACGATGAGTAAAATCCCAATAAGCGCGCCTGGATGGCCAACTGGTCCGATATTTCCCAACCCACCTCCACCTCCTTTGGGCATTTCGTAGACCACTCTAATCTCTAGCATCAGACCCTCGCACCGAGGGCACCTCAGCGAGCATTCTTCACCATTCTCAAGAAGTTCATTGAGCATATCTGCTCTCTCTGAAAGCTTAGTTTCTAACATCTTGGCGTCTAGCAAAGCGCCCTTGCATTTTCTACAATGGAAGTACATGTTGTTGTTTGACAGTCGAAGGTGAAGCTGGCCGCAGCCCCGGGGACACTGGAGCTTCTCGATGTCCGCAAGCTGGGCCCTGTGCGCCCGGCAAAAGAGCAACCCAGTCATGGCCTCCCTAGTGCAGGGTTTCCCTTCTCCAATCATGTGTTTTCCAATACAGACGGTGAAAGAAGGATCCTGAGAACGGTGTTTTTTACAGAAATCTGACTTGTACATCGTTGGGCGACCACAAACAGATCCATCCTCTTTCGAGCCTTTGCACTTGGTCATTCAATCACCCGGTTTCGTACCGTCAGCCAGCCTGATGCATTTAGCCGGTATCCCGGCCCAGACCTCTCCAGGGGGTATTTTGGTCCATTTCGGCACAACTGCCCTAGATGCTACGACCGCCCCAGCTCCAATCTCGCAACCGGGCTGGACTATGCTGCCCGTGCCGAGCAAGGCGCCATCACCGACCCTGACGGGAGATAGGACGAGTTCACCCTTCTCGGTGAGATGGGCGTT
Organism: Candidatus Thalassarchaeum betae; assembly: GCA_022447095.1. GTDB lineage: Archaea > Thermoplasmatota > Poseidoniia > Poseidoniales > Thalassarchaeaceae > Thalassarchaeum > Thalassarchaeum betae_B. The sequence continues at coordinate 1,800 of JAKUUP010000062.1, read as the reverse complement.
GATGGTGGCATGACCACCCATCACCACTCCTTCTCCCAGAGTCACCATCCCGGCATCGTTGATGTTGTCCGTGTTGAGCTGGGCTCCCTTGCCTATCTTGGCTCCCATCAGCCGGTAGTAGGTGTTGCCGAGGAACGAGGGCACCATGACCCACAGAAAGAGCAGCGCGGAGCGATGAAAGATCATCGACCACGCCCATTGGATGGTGGTGAAGGACTGCAGCGGGACGCGCCCTTCCTCCAGACGAGGTCGCAGCAGGCCGCCCAGCAGACCGCACAGCATGACCATGCAGATGCCCCAGATCAGGTAGCCCAGGCCGACCCCGATGCCGGTTCCGACGGCCTCCAACAGCAGGCCCTCACCGACCACTCGGTCCCTGATCCACATCACGATGAGGTAGCCCGGAGCCGCTGCCACGCCCCAGATTACCGCGATGAACAGCATCACGACCACTGACAGGACGTTCTGGATGTGGTGGAAGCCGCGCATCTGACCCTCCTCGCGCTCCAGTCACCACGCTGGGACCCTAAAGCATCGTCTACGGCATCCTCAAGTCGCAGCCGGCGACGGCAGCCCCATGGCACAGGCCTCTGGGATGCTGGGCGATGGCTCGAAGGCCGTCAAGGTGCACCACCTAGTCAAGGCCCCCGAGAATACTCCCGAGTCGGTGAGGCGGCGGGAGTCGTGGGACGCGACCGAGCCGGCTACGGTCTACAAGACACCGGAGATTTTGCCCGACGGAACCCACTGCACCGCCGCCACGGTAATCTTCCGTACCCGCGGATGCGCTTGGTGGTGGAAGTCCGGCTGCACGTTCTGCGGCTACTTCAACGACGTCCGCGACGACGTCACCGCCGACGACCTGTTCGCTCAGTGGGACGAGGCCAAGCGCAGACTCGACGACTTCGAGGGCTGCAGCATGGTCAAGGTGTACACCTCGGGGACCTTCTTTGAGGACCGCGAGAACCCTCCCGAGTGGCAGGAGGCGATACTCAAGGAAACCCACGAGAGGGACATGCATCTGGTTATTGAGGCCCAGGCCCAGATGTGCACCCCGGAGAAGATCGCCTGGGTGGCAGAGCGCCATCCCGGCTGCACGGTGGCCATCGGACTAGAGGCGTACGACGACGCAGTCCTCCGATTTCATGTCAACAAGGGCTTCTCGACCAAGCAGTGGCACCGCTCCATTGACATGCTCAGGGAGAATGGCCTGAGGGTCAAGACCTACCTCCTGTTCAAGCCCCCTTTCATGTCGGAGGGCGATGCGCTTGAGCTCACTAGCAAGTGGGTCAGCGAGGTCGCGCCGTTGTCCGACGACGTCTCGGTCAACCCGATGAACATCCAGAGGGGAACCATCGTCGACAGGCTGTACCGCAACCGTGAGTACCGCCCGCCTTGGCTGTGGTCACTGGTGGAGATGCTTGAGAGGACCCACGATGACATCACCGAGTCCGGCGCCCGCATCATCGTCCACCCAACCGCGGGTGGCAGGCCAAGGGGAGCTCACAACTGCGGTTCGTGCGACGCCGACGTGGTCACCGCGATAGAGCGGTACTCGGTCTCGGCGGACATCCGCGAGTTCGTCAATCTCGACTGCGAGTGCAGGGGAGTCTGGAGGGCCGAGGTCCACAGCGACCTCTGGCTGCCGGCCCAGATGGGGACCGGTAGGGACAGACGCGGCTCAGCAGTCGACCTCTGTCGGGCACCCTAGACGAGGGACATAGTCCCTCGCCCAATGCTTAAGGGGCAATCTTCGGTGGTAGACGCATCCCGATTGGTCGGGATAGAGGGACTGAGATG
>JAKUUP010000061.1 GCA_022447095.1 Candidatus Thalassarchaeum betae | reverse complement strand
GCCTACGCGCAGGTCCATGAAGCACGCTGGAGTCAAGGCGGGGGATATCGACAAGATCCTACTTGTCGGCGGCAGCACTCGCATACCCGCGGTCCAAGACGCCATTGAGAAGGAGACTGGCAAGCCCCCGTTCAAGGGCATCAACCCCGACGAGGCTGTAGCCATCGGGGCCGCTCTTCAGGCGGGCATCATCGTCGGCGACGAGGGCGTCACCGACGTGCTCCTGCTCGACGTCACGCCACTGACCCTCGGGATAGAGACGCTGGGCGGCGTCATGACGACGATGATCGAGCGCAACACGACGATTCCGACACGACGATCGGAGACATTCTCTACGGCTGCTGACAACCAGCCTGCCGTAGAGGTCCACGTGATGCAGGGAGAGCGAGAGTTCGCCAAGGACAACATCACCCTAGGGCGATTCCACCTGATGGGCATACCACCCTCTCCAAGAGGAATTCCGCAGATCGAAGTCACCTTCGACATCGATGCCAACGGCATCGTCAACGTCTCCGCGAAGGACCTCGGGACAGGCACCGAGCAGTCAATCAAGATTGAGAGCCAGACCTCCCTTACTGAAGACGAGATCAAGCAGAAGGTATCCGAGGCGGAGGAGTTCGCCAAGGAGGACAAGCTGCGAAGAGCCGGAATCGACCTCATCAACTCTGCTGACAGTATCGTCTACCAGACCCAGCGGATGCTGGAGGAGGCCGCCGAGAAGGTCAGCGACATGGATGCGGGACCGGTTCACGATAAACTCGAGCAACTCAGGGCCATGATTACCAAGGACGACGGCGAGACCACAATCGATGTCGACGATCTGGACGAGGCCGCCGTCCAAGCCAAGATTGGCGAGGTCGAGCAGGAGATGCATGCCATCTCGACCAAGCTCTACGAGGCCGCTGCAGCCGAGATGGCCGAGCAGCAGGCAGAGGAGGGCGACGAGGACGTCGTCGATGCCGACTTCGAGGTAGTGGACTCGGACGACGACGAGTGATTAACCATCGTTGATGAGCCGGTGCAAGGTCCTCACGTGGACTCCCGAGACGCCGAATTCGAACAGCGGGTTGGCGCCCTCGGAGCGGGCCTTCGAACCGGGGCCCCATGCGGTTCCAGCAATGTCAAGGTGCACCCATGGGATCTTGTCCGCATCCTCATCGTAGCCGCGGTGCGGCACGAAGTACTCGAGGAACGAGGCAGCGGTGTTCGACGAGCCCGCCTTGCCGCCTATCGAACCGTTGCGGATGTCTGCAAATGCGGAATCGGTCATGTACTTCCTGAACTGGGCGTTCAGCGGCATCCTCCAGACCGGTTCACCCGACCTGTTGGCCGCCTTCCTGACTCGCTTGCCGATGCCCTCGTCGTTTGCCCACATGCCGGTGATCTGGTTGCCTAGGGCGACCACGATGGCACCGGTCAGGGTAGCTAGGTCGACGATGTACTCGGGGTCGAACTCGCCTGCCTTCCATAGCCCGTCGGCGAGTACGTTGCGTCCCTCTGCATCGGTGCTGAACACCTCCACGGTCTTGCCCGAGTAGGTCTCGAACACGTCACCCGGCCTGTACGCTCCAGATCCGGGCATATTCTCTGCCAAGCAGGCGACTCCGTTGACCCGGCGTTCGTAACCGGTCGCGTGCAGGGCCTCCATCAGCCCGAACACGGTGGCCGCCCCGCACATGTCGTACTTCATGTCCCACATGCCCCCCGAGGGCTTGATCGAAATCCCTCCTGTGTCAAACGTGATTCCCTTGCCGACTATGCATGGCCTCTGGACACCCTTGTCTGCCTCTGGGTTGAGTGTAAACAGCACCATGCACGGCTTCCTGTCGCTGCCCTTGCCGACGTTAATCAGGCCGCCCATCCCGAGCTCCAGCAGCTTGTCCCAGTCGTAGACCTCGACGGCGACATCCTCCTTACCGTCGGCCCATTCGACCGCCCTGCGGGCGTACTCCATCGGGTACAGCACGTTAGCAGGCTCGTTGCCGAGGTCGCGAGCCAGATGGACCCCTCCGACGACCGAGTGGATTCGCGATATCCCGTCTGCGAGTGACTCCTGATGGCGCGGGCTGGCCTGGAAGCACACGGACCAGGGCTCCGAGACGTGCTCGTCGTCGACCGCTTGGTGCTCTAGGAATTCGTAGTCCCGCAGCATCATTCCCTCTGCGAAGTCGAGCATGCGCTCGCTTGACCAGCCCGAGGTGAATCGGACAGTCAACCCAGTCCCGTTCTTCTTCGACAGGGAGGACATCACCCGTGCGCCGATGTTCCGGGACTTCCTGTGCCCGAACTCACCCTTGTCGCCCATGCCTAGCAGAATCACCCTGCACCCGGGAGTCCAGACCACCATCCTCTGGCCCTTCTTGCCCTCGAAGTCATCCGAGGATATCGCCTCCCGGACAAGGCTCCGCTGACTTCGACTCAATCCCGAGAGGGCATTGTTCGGGGCCTTCCCGGTTCCCTCAAACAGGGGTAGCAGCAGTTGGCTTCCAGCTTCACCGAATTCGTCATTGCTCCATTCCATAATCACGCCGAACCCTCCGATTCGGTAGTGATATACAAAGAATTGCCCTCAAAAAACCAAGTTTAGAGGC
>JAKUUP010000060.1 GCA_022447095.1 Candidatus Thalassarchaeum betae | reverse complement strand
GAATGTATCATACTCTTCAACGACGATGTGGGTGGTGGAGGTTGGGTCAGTGCCCGTGGCAGAATGCTCCGTGCCCTGATGGAGATATTCCTGGAGTCTGGTTTGGACTGCTCGGACTTCATAGCGAAGATTTACTCCGACGAGAAAGAATACAACAGAATGTCTGTTTCTAAGAGGATCAGGATTGAGGGCGACAAGATTGTTCAGATTGACTGAGTGGAGCAGAGAATCTGTGGGCTTTCAGTGGGCCCTTTCAGACGCTACCCATGCGATTGGCTCTCAGTGATGATCTGGAGCGTCGGGTCCGCACCAGGAGCAGAGGTAGTAGTTCTTCGTATCCTCGTCCTCTTTGACTGAAGGGTAGGGTGGTCGGAACTGGTCCCAACCGACTAGGCTCCCGGGCGCTCTACCCGGTTGTCGGAGGTAATCCTCCCTATGATGGAACCCCGTATCATGGCATCCCCGGCACTCTGTGGCGATGTAGTCGAGCAGGTACTCCCAGACCTTCGTCTCATCTAGCATGGCCAGTAGCAGGCTGTACAGCCCGACTGGCGTGGGGATGTCTCTGGGGCACTCCCAGCACAGGTAGACGGTCTCTGGGACGTAGTTCCCATGCTCTTTGAGGAGGTGGTGCAACTCTTCGGGAACGCAGGCGACTCCCTGCGGGTGCTCAATCTCAGCCCAGTCGGAGAGGTCTGGCATCATCTTGATTTTGAACTCAGAGCCGAACCTCCCGGTAACGGAGATGTCGTTGCTGAAGACGGGCACGGGGCCGAACCTCCCGGGAACGGTGTTGTGGGTGTAGGAGACGGTGATGCCCGGGTTCTGAGAGATGAGGGCTGCTACGTGCAGCCACATCTGCCCGTGTTCTTCGGTTATCGTCGAGAGTGGAGGTTCCCAGAAGAAATCTTCAGGCCAGTTGGTCCATTGATTTGCCACTTTTCCTCTGTTGAAAACTTCGCAGAGATGGACCAGCCACTCTATGGTGTGGTCCTTGTATATCAAGTCCCAATCGATGTGGTCCATGGGTTCGTAGTCGTCGTCGCTCATTGCGCTCGCCTCCTTCCGGTGACTCTTGTCGGGTGACAGGTCGTGCAGTTGGTGTCTGAGCACGGCCAGTTGTATTCGTTCTCAATCGAGTCGACGTATCCTGCTGCCACCATCGCCTCCCAAAATGGCCTAGAGTGTTCCCACGTGTCCACCCAGATGTGATGATGGGGGAAGGCCTCTCTGATGTGCCGAATCATTTCAGTCCCGATTCCTTGGCCTCTCATCTCAGGATTGAATACCCTAACATTGTGGATCTCGATGTCGTCTCCGTCGGGTATCACCCAGCAGACAGCGTCAGGAATGAACTTCGTGAAGTTGAACCAGCTCGGCTCGTGACGGACTGGGAAGAACCACTCGCTGTGCGCCACTGCCGGCGGCTTGCCCTCATTTGCTTGCTCTCTCTCATGTATCTGTTGTTGCATTTTCATATCTCCTTGCGTTTCCTTGTATTGTAGGAATGGTGGCCATATCCGGATTCGAACCGGAATCTGCTGCTTCGCAGGCAACTATGCTTCTCCTATTACACCATACGACCAAGGTATCTCGGTCGGATGGGTCTGACCGAGCGGAGTCAGATTCTGATACGAAGATTGGAGGTGCTCGGGCGAACCCGACCCCCCCTTATTTCTCCGTGCTTAATCACATTCTCACTTCCGGTATTTTGTTATATTTTCGTCGTATTATTTAACATTATTGGTCTTTTGATGGTAATTTAGCACCATATTCATGGAAAAAAGGTAAAATTCCACCCAATCTTGGTTGGGAGATATTCAACCCAAAACCTTGGGGGAGGAAGCGAGGACCTCCTCGCTGCAGCCGTCTGCGAACTGCTCGAAGTTCTCGATGAACATCTGAGCGAGAAGATTCGCGACGTTGTCGTACCTCTTCTTGTCGTGCCAGGTGTCCCTGGGCTGCAGGATGTTGTCGGGCACGCCCTTGCAAGTGGTCGGGACCTGGAAGCCGAAGCGCTCGTCCTCGACGAACAGAACGTCGTCGAGATCGCCATCCAGCGCCGCGTTGAGAAGAGCTCGGGTCCAGCGAATCTTGATGCGGCTGCTAGCGTCGGCCCCTCCGGCCACCCACCCGGTGTTGATGAGCCAGCACTTGGCGTCGTTGTCGCGGATCTTCTTCGAAAGTAGGTCGGCGTAGACGCTTGGGTGTCTAGGCATGAACGGGGCGCCGAAGCAGGCGGAGAACGCCGGCTGCGGCTCCTTGACGCCGACCTCGGTCCCCGCGACCTTGGCGGTGTAGCCTGAGATGAAGTGGTAGGCGGCCTGCTCGGGGTTCAACTTGGAGAGCGGAGGCAGCACTCCGAAGGCATCACAAGTCAGGAAGACAACGTTTCTCGGGTTTCCGGTCTTTGAGTCTGGGGTGCGGTTCTCTATCGACTGGATGGGGTACGAGCCGCGGGTGTTCTGAGTCAGCGATGAGTTGTCGAAGTCCGGTGTTCCGTCGGCGTTGAGAACGACGTTTTCTAGTATGGATCCGGGCATGCGAGTTGGGGCGTAGATGGCAGGCTCGGCTTCCTCGGAGAGCCTGATGAGCTTGGCATA
>JAKUUP010000006.1 GCA_022447095.1 Candidatus Thalassarchaeum betae | reverse complement strand
GAGTTAGCGCCTGTGTTGGTGTTGTCTTCACCGGCGTCCAGAACCTTCGGGTGTAGATATCAGGCGTACACGTTTCTTTTAAAAGTCTCCCTGTAGGTGCAGATGTACCCGTCCTTGGACTGTACGTTCGGCTTGTCCTCAAGGTTGTCACAGAAGTTGACCAAGTCCTCGATGTTGATGCTGCCGAAGTCAACCTCGCCGTCGGTGAAGGCCAGCAGCCTCGTCGAGGCCTCGGTAACTATGGACACTGTGTGGCGGTGGATGTTGTAATCGCCAGCCTCCCAGTACATCCAGTTCGGCACGAGGACAAGTCGGTCCTCGCGAACCCATGACTGTACCAGGTATGCGTTGGTTCCAGCTCCGAAGGGAGCCTCGTCCATCCACTCGTGGCAGTAGTCGTCGTTCTCTCCACCGGCATCGACGCGGTTTTCCTCGCACAGCTCAGCGTTAATCACAGCACCGACAGTGTAGGCGATCGTCGAAATGAACGCCGAGGACGGTGCGAATAGTGTGACCGAGAAGGAGGTCGCACTGTTGACTGTGAGACTCTCACCACCCGTGTCGCTGTGGTTACCGTCAGCGTCGTTGCAGTCAAAGCTCTGCTCTAGGATCCAGCCTACGTGGCTGTCGGGCGAGCCGTAGCCAAGTACGCGGCACCATGAGTACACAACGTCGGATGCTTCCATCAAGTCACCGTTGCTGAAGTACACGTCATCTCGTAGATCAAACGTGTAGGTCAGACCGTCGTCGCTGACTGAATAGCCAGTGGCGAGGCGTGGTTCGATGATGGCGTTTCCGCTTCCGTCACCCGCATAGCGGTAGAGCGTGTCGTAGACCTGCTCAATGACGTCACCGGATGCCGAGTCGTAGGCGTCGTGTGGGTCGATCGTCGAGGCGTCGCCAATCGACATCTCAACTATCTCGCATGGGTTGTTGGAACCCTGCTCACGGCACTTTCTCGACTTCTCGAGCTCGTACAGAGCTGCCTCGAAGGACATTTCGCCAGCCGAGTAGGCTGCCATAATGTCTGCCTGTGCCATACCATAGTCACAAGAGCCGTCATCGTCTTCGGCCGCTGCGTTATGGTTGTTAGCAGCCGGGTCCATGCAGCCCATCACGGTTTCAGCGTACGTACACGAGCCGTCGTCACGTGTGGCGGCGGAATCGTAGTTCGTAGCGGCCGCGTTGGTGCAGCCAAGAACTGGCTCCTCACCGGGCGCGTACTCACACGTTCCGTCGTCTTCAGTGGCGTCGGCGTTGTAGTTGGTGGCATCCGTGTAGGTGCATCCCAATACAGCGTCAGGTCCGTCATCGTCATCCCTGTCCAGACATCCGGCAAGGGCTGACGCAATCATTAGCGTGCAAAGAAGTGTTGCTGTAAGCTTAGACTTCATACGTCGTGCGTGTAAGTATAGACTATTTAGTATCAATGCAGATTGTACACTGAAGTGCGGTTTGGGGCAAACAAACCCATTATTTTGCTCGGTTTCTGATATCGCGGGGCTGCGAGCTTAGACCTGACATTGTCTGAGAGAAGATGGTGGACGAGCCGAGATTTGAACTCGGGGCCTCTTCCATGCCAAGGAAGCGCGCTTCCAAGCTGCGCCACACGCCCAATATGCATGCCACCGACGACGGTCATTTAAGGAGAATGGGGCACGCCGGACCGTGCCCACAGCTGGAGATGAAAACGATGGGACGGCAGCCCCTGAGATGCCTGAAGGTCTGCTCGAGGAACTCAAGGCGGTGCTGAGCAAGGACGATGCCCCGTTCCTGCGTCACCTCGGCAAGCATCTGAGCCTTGAGTGGCTACCCTCGGACGAGAGTCGCCTAGGGATGACCCGCTTTGAGTACGACCACAACGAGTTGTTCAGACGGCGCCGGCTGAGGGTCGCACCGGGTGCAGTCACTATCGGGCTCAATCCGATACTCGCCGAGGACGGGATGCTGTTCCGCCACACTCTCGTCCACGAACTCCTGCACGCGGCGGGGATGATCGAGCACGGTGGCAATCACGCCGACCTCGTCAAGCAAATAGCACCGGCGCCGAACTTGGCCGAGTCATCGGTGCTGAGGAAGATGCGTCAGGAGGTGCTCGACAGCCTGCCGGAGAGGCAGTGGATCTGCGGCAACTGCGGCCACACCTGGGACCGGGTAAGGATCAGCGCCCCTAGCAGGTGCCCCAAGTGCGCCAGACCTTTCAGTCCACAGTAGGGCGCAACTACCTTGAGTCGCACCCACGTGTGAGCCCCGTGGAGATACCTGCTACGAGTGATGAGTTGTTCGCCCTAATTCAGGACTTCGCCAGAGAGACCTATCCGACGCTGATGGCGATCATCGCTGTCGCTGTCTACTCTGGGTTCGTATTCGTGTTCTATCGAGCACTGGCCAAGAAGGACCTGCTCCAACTCGACCTCAGCAAGTACTCTAACGACTTCGGTGGAAATGTGAAGAAGTACCTCAGGAGCGTGCTCTTCGTCGTCCAGTACATCGTGATAATACCGATCCTCATCGCCTTCTGGACGCTCGTACTAGCAGTCATCCTGACCCTGCTCTCAGACAGTTCAGACCACGCGAGGAACGCCCTCATCGCAACTTCGGTCGTCGGTGCGGTGCGCATACTGGCGTATTGGACCGAGGACCTCTCCAGAGACGTCGCCAAGATGCTGCCGTTCGCCGTCCTTGGAGTCTTCCTAGTCGGCTCGACATCGGTCCAGTGGAGCGAGTTTGAGGAACTGCTGAGAAACCTGCCCGAACTGGCCAAGTCGTTCTTCAGCAGCCTCATTCTGCTGGCCATCCTCGAGACCTTGCTGAGGATCACCAGCACCATCAGGAGGATACGCCGCAAGCGTAGGGAGCGCAGGAAGTTGCAAGCCGGCATCGCGGAGACGGTAGGCAGGAGTTTGGCGGACGTGCGTGCGGACATCAGGGATGATGGCTCGTTGAACTACAGCGCCGGGGCGGACGCCGAGGAGATGCAGGAGCTGGTCGAGGAAGCGGTCGGAGAGTTGCTCGATGAAGTCCCGGACGACGAGCAGGGTTCTTGAGCGGGCGTCCCACGGTGACATCAGGGCGATTGGTGTAGTCTGGATATCATGCTGGCCTTCTAAGCCGGTGACACGGGTTCGAATCCTGTATCGCCTACCATTCCTCGTGGACCCCCGCGAATCGCTCAAATAGGGAGAGTAGGTCGGCGACGCGCATGAAGAGAGGTTCCCGTGCGTGGAAGAAGCACGGGAAGCAGCGCTGGAAGTGGCGCAAGAAGAAATTACGACGTCGAAAGGCCTCTCGCAAGCGCGCCAAGCAGTGACGATTAGTATCAGGCCGGCATAGGATTGAAGGTTAGTGCATTATTTGCACTCCTTATGCGTCGGCTACGCGAGTACGGCGAGAGAGACAGACACATCGAGACCGGGGGACTCGTCCTATTGGGCTTCCTCTGTCTCCTATACTACGTCCTGACAAGTGATGCTTTGAACGCCTCGCACACCTCCCAACAAATCTCCTCCTCAGCCTATTTCCCTGACATCCTAGTGGCGCTGTTCAGGAGTGCTGCTGCGCTGCTTTCGTTCTGCACCCTCGCAGCAATCTGCCTCGACAAGGAAGGCGGTACTTCACTGCCTGTCTTCTATGAGAGTAGGCAGAGGGGTGAGGCGAATATGCTGGGAGTGCACAGACTAGTGCCGTTCACGGTGTGGAGTTTCATCGCCTTCGGCGTCTACTTCGCACTCGCAGCCTTATCCTCTTGGGTCCACGTTCTGGGGGGCGAAGTAACCGGTTTGCTGCTCGCTGCCATCCCAGTCATGTTCGCAGTTGCCTGTGGCACGGCCCTGCTGGTCAGTGTGGTCGTCACTCACTACTTGATACCGAGCAATTTTTCGAAGGGGTTCGACGTGAACCATTACTTCAAGTGGTACGAGTTGGTGATGCACAACTGCAACGTCATCATCCTAGGGGTGGAACTGGTGATGATGGGGGTGGACATCAACCTGAGTATGGTGGTGTTCCCGATACTCTTCGGCATGGCCTACATCGGCTTCGCCAACGCATACGCCGTATTCGGCGGTGGGGTCTACCTGTACGACTTCCTAGACCCACGACTGAGTGGAGGGCCCATCATCCACGTGATGCTGTTTCTTGCAATAGCCGGATTCTTCGGAGTGGCCGTGGCACTGGACGCTCTGGTAGACTGGAACATCCTAGCAGGAGCGGTGGCCGTCGGCGTCGCTGTCTACTCGATCGTCAAGTTCAGGCAACCATCAGAGCATTGAGACGAGATCATCGAGCGCAGCCCCCGGGTCGTCTGCCTTGGTAACGCCGCTAGCTAGCAGTACCCCGGTAGTTCCGAGTTCCATCGCCGTTGCAACATCCGTGCCACTCTTCACACCAGCTCCGCAGAGTATTCCGACATCATCGGTCACCTCTCGAACTGCAGCGACCGTGCCACTGACTATCTCTGGGTCGGCTGAGGTCACAGAGACAACGCCACCGATGAGCTCGGGCGGCTCGACTGCCACATATGTAGGGCCGAGGGCTGCGAGGGCCTGCGCCTCGTCGATGTCGGCCGCACATGCGCACACGCAGAAGTCCTCCGGCACCTGGTCGAGGAGCATGGCGACGTGCTCGATGCTGACCTTGTGCTCGGCGTGGTTGATGAGGGTGCCAGTCGCACCCCGCTCCACTGCGGTGTCTGGGTGGAGCCATCCGGTGTTCGAGCCGAACCGGATAGGGTCGAGGTGTTGGGTCCAGACCTCAAGACCAGGTGCTGCTGCGACTACTGCCGAGAGGTCGATGGCCGAGACTGCAGCGACGAGTCGTGCGTCGGTCTCGATGCCTGCCATGGCGCGTGCTAGTTCCTCTGCAGACGCGCCATGGGCGGTCTGGTAGGTCTTGAAATTGACAACGACCAAGCAGTCGCTCACGCTCTGGGCGAGAGGACGGCCTGCTTTGACGCTGACGGACTCACTCGACATGAGCGTGGTGTCCTACGATGGTATCGGAGAGTTCTGCTCCTGCGGCCACAACTGCACCCTCGCCCACAAGGCATCGAGTTAGAGAGGCCCCGGCTCCGATGTTGGCGCCCGCAAGAACCACACAGTCGGTCAAGGAGGCGTCGGCTCCGACATTCGAACCGGCTCCGATGGAACTGCCTGAGAGATATCCGTTGCAGTGCGAGCCGTCGCCGAGCCATGAGTCACCGTTTACCTGCCCGCTGTTGTAGCGGCCATTGGCGATGCAAACCTGCGCTGCTTCGATGAATGACGCGGAGGTTCCGGCGTCGACGAAGTATCCTGTGAACGCCATACCTGACATCTTGCCAGTCTCGGCAATCCTCGGGAAGACTTCGCGCTCGATGCTGTGAGGCTCGCTGGCTAGGCCTGCAAGAACGTCGCGCTCGATCAAGTAGCATCCTGCATTGATCAGGTTGGAGAACTCGGTCCCGCGCTCGGGCTTCTCTTGGAAGCGGCGGATGAAGCCCGCATCGTCGAGTTCGCAGACACCGAATCGGCTCGGGTCCTCGATCTCCCACAAAGACAGAGTCACCATGGCTCCCGACGACTCGTGGTGAGTAGCCAGAGCGGCCACATCGACGCTGGAGATCAGATCGCCGTTGAGCACCAGAACCGGCCCCTCACCTGTCAGATAGGGGCGCGCAAGAGAGACCGCTCCACCCGTCCCCAGAGCTTCCTTCTCAACAGATAGAACCACCTCGTAAGGTAGGCTCGCATCTGCAAAGAAGGTCTCCATCTCCCCTATTCCGTAACCGGCTGCAACCACGATCCTGTCGACCATATCGGCAGGAACCACCTCAACTACTCTCTCGAGCAGGGTCTTGTCGAGTAGCGGCAGTAGCGGCTTGGCACGGCCGTCGGTCCAAGGACGTAGCCGTGTGCCGAAGCCACCGGCCAGAACTATGATGTCCATGGTGCGTCGGGCGTGCAGCCCCGTTTGAGCGCTTCGCGTCCGCGCCACGCGCGGTGCGCATGCGCATCGTTGAAAGACGGGGCGTGAGTCGCGGACCGGGTACAATGAACATCCACGAGTACCAAGGCAAGGCCCTGTTCAGGGAAGCAGGGGTCGCAGTCCAAGACGGAGTGCACTGCACGAGCGTCGAGCAGGCTCTGGCAGCCTACGACTCGCTGGGCTCGGAAGTGGTCGCTGTCAAGAGTCAGATTCACGCCGGTGGACGCGGCAAGGGCAAACTGTACAGCACCGACTCCGACGACCTAGTCATGGAAGGTGGGGTGAAGATTGCTTCCTCTCGTGAGGATGTAGAGGAATACTCCTCAAACATCCTCGGACACACACTGGTGACCAAGCAGACGGGCCCCCTAGGCAAACTCGTCAACAACCTCTACATCGAGGCTGGCTGCGCTATCGCGCACGAGTACTACCTAGCGCTTCTGATCGACCGCGAGGAAAACTCGGTCCTCATCATGGCCTCGACGGAGGGCGGCGTGGACATCGAGGAGGTGGCTGAGAATACCCCCGAGGCCATCCACAAGACCTGGGTGGACCCTATCGAAGGCCTGCATGACTCTCAGAAGAGCGCGCTGGCTGACTCGCTGGGCCTCTCTGGCTCGGCGCACGCCTCCTTCGTAGAGATGGTCGGTCAACTGGTGTCGATGTTCATAGACAGGGACTGCTCTATGATCGAGATCAACCCGCTGGTCAAGACCGAGGGCGGCACGATGGTCGCACTTGACTCCAAGGTGAGTTTCGATGATAACGCCTCTTTCAGGCACCCTTGGAGGGCCGGGTTACGTGACCTCTCCGAAGAGTCCGATATCGAGATGCGCGCTCGCGCGCACGGACTCTCGTACGTGGACTTGGACGGAGACATCGGCTGTCTAGTCAACGGCGCAGGGCTTGCCATGGCCACGATGGATGTCATCAAACTCTATGGTGGCGAGCCGGCGAACTTCCTCGACATCGGCGGCGGAGCCAACCGCGAGTCGATCACCGCAGCCTTCGGAATAATCCTCGAAGACCCTTCTCTGGAAGGGATCCTCGTCAATGTCTTCGGCGGCATCATCCGATGCGACATGGTCGCTCGCTGCATCATCGAAGCATCCGAGGAGAAGGGGCTCAACGTACCCCTCGTCGTCCGCTTCTCGGGCACTAACCATAAGGAGGGCAAGGAGATTCTCGACGCCTGCGAACTAGAGACCATTACCACCAGTACTCTCGCGGAGGCGGGAGAGGCCATCGTCAAGGTCATCGGAGGCGATTCCTCATGAGCATCTGGATCCACGAGGGCAGCAAGATATTGGTGCAGGGACTCACCGGTAGTCAAGGGATGTTTCACGCAACCAGAATGGTCGAGTACGGCACCGATATCATCGGTGGAGTCACACCGGGCAAGGGTGGCCAGAGCGTCGACCTGCCAGGCCGCTCGGTCCCTGTCTACGACACCATGGCCGAGGCAGTCTCCGATACAGGTGGAGAAGCCAGCATCATCTACGTGCCAGCGAGGTTCGCCGCCTCGGCGATAATGGAGGCCGCAGACGCCTTCCACAAGCTAAACGGCGGCGGTCTAATCATCTGCATCAGTGAGGGAATCCCTACTTTGGACATGGTGCGAGTGGTCGCTCACATAGGCCAGAGGCCGGGTGTGCGGCTCATCGGGCCAAACTGTCCCGGAATCATTAGTCCCGGAGAGAGCGGTGGATGCAAGGTCGGAATCATGCCGGGCTACATCCACACCAAAGGTCGCGTCGGAATCATCTCAAGGTCGGGCACGCTCACCTACGAGGCGGTGGCCCAGACGATGGGTGTGGGCGAAGGCCAGTCCACCTGCATCGGAATTGGCGGCGACCCGATTACCGGAACTGGTTTCATCGACTGCCTCGCCGCCTTCGAAGAGGACCCTGAAACCAAGGCCGTGGTGATGATCGGTGAGATCGGCGGCACGGCCGAGGAGGATGCGGCCGAATGGGTAGCAGAGAACTTCTCCAAGCCACTCGTAGGCTTCGTTGCCGGAGCAACCGCACCACCGGGCAAGAGGATGGGTCATGCCGGCGCCATCATCTCAGGCGGTAAGGGAACGGCTGAGGAGAAGTTCGCTGCCTTCGAGGCCGCGGGAATCCACATAGCCAGAGATCCGTCAAAAATCGGGGACGTTCTGCTTGACGTGCTGATTGAAGCGGGACTGCGAGAGTCTTAGGGGAGAAGCGGGCTGAGCTTGACCGAGGGAGTGTGGTCATGTCCGAACTGCTAGACCCTGAACTGGATTCGATTCTCGAAGGGACCTCGCGCTCGTTCTACCTCACCCTCAAGAATCTCCCCTCAGGCCTCCGCTCGCAGGTCGGACTGCTCTACCTGCTGGCACGCACGTCCGATACTATAGCCGACTCAGAAAGGGGAGTTCCTGCTCAAAGACTGCAGGCGCTCGAGCGTTACAACGAGTACGCCCAAGGAAACTCAAACACACTTCCAGACCTGTCCGAACTCGCGCAACTACAGAGGATTGCCTCCGAGAGGAAGTTGCTGGAGAGAGTTGACGACACGGTCGCTTGCGTCAGCCGATTCTCTGACTCTGATCAGCAGCACATCCGTCACTGCCTCAACATCATCGTAGGTGGCCAGAGCCTTGATCTGAAGCGCTTCGCAAACGCCGGAGAGGGGCAGATAGTCGCGCTAGCAGATGACATGGAACTGGACGACTACGCCTACAGAGTCGCAGGAAGCGTAGGAGAGTTCTGGACTCGGATGACTCTCAATCACCTGTTCGAGACTGATGAAGAGACCGAATTAGCGATGTTTGAGAAAGGAGTTCGTTTCGGCAAGGCACTGCAATTGATCAACATACTTCGCGATATCCCTGCGGATCTAAGGATGGGGCGTTGCTACATTCCGAGTAAATCCCTGTCCGATATCGGGATGGAGCCAATGGACTTGCTTGACGCGGAAAACATGGGTCACTTCAAACCGCTTTTCGACTCCTGCATCGATGTGGCCGAGTCCCATCTTGATGCAGCGGTCGAGTACATCGGAATGCTCCCTCACAGCCAGTTCCGCCTGCGTGGGGCCTGCATGCTGCCGGTGTTAATCGGGCAGCGAACACTGGCCCTACTCAGAGATGGGAATGTGCTAGAGCCGAGCAATAGGATCAAGGTGACCCGGGATGAGATAAATGGACTCCTGAAGACGGTCGCGTTCGCAGTGCCATTCGCCAAGAAAAGCAGGGAGCTCCTGAGTCAGTACCGAGACGCCTAAGTATCGCAAGAAATGTGTTACTGCGGTCCTAGGGACCGCACGACGCGCGACCCGCGCGCACGAGGGAGAGGTTCAAAGGCAGGCTGCGGTCGCTCGATTCGGGAATAGCATGGCTCAGCGTCAGGATTCAGATTTGGCCACCGACGCCAAATTAGGCCTTGAGCAGAGCATATCCCTGTACGATGCAGACGAGGAGCCACGAGGTATCGAGAGGGTCCGCTCTGCGGTCAATCTGACCAAGGAAGCGGCTCGCGTAATCAGCATCACAGCGCTCGAGGCGGTTCGCGAAGGCGCGCTCTTCATGGGAGTTATCGGCAGCAGAGGCGAGTTGGTCAATCCATTCAGCCACATCGATGCCGCGATTTGGTCCGAACCGGATGTCCCCGAGCGCATGACTGAGACCGCATACGATTACTGCGAGGAGCTCACTAGAAGGGAGGCCGGCAACTTCTACCACTCGTTCAAGTATCTGCCTGACCTAGAGCGCCGTGCCATCATGGCGTACTACGCATTCTGCCGGCGGGCCGATGACATCGCCGATGGAGATTACGTCGACATCTTCCCTGGCGGTTCCTCTGACGAGCCGGAAGCCATCAACTACAGGGCTAAGATCGAGCTTCTCAGCGCCGGCAGACCAGTCGTTGACCGCTCTGCCTACAACGACAAGATGTCGCAGTTGTTCTACTACAGGAAGAAACTCTCCACTGCCTATGGGGACGTTACCTCGACCGACCCTATCTTCATGGCGATGAAAGACACGGTCGAGACTTTCGGAATCCCACGCCAGATGCTCGATGACATGGTCAGCGGCATGGAGGATGATTTCCACCGCAATCGTTACCAGACCTTCGAGGACCTCTACTCCTACTGCTACAGGGTGGCTTCCACCGTCGGACTCGTCTGTATCGAGATTTACGGCTACGACGACCCTAGGGCGCGCGAGTACGCCGAAGCTTGGGGCGTCTTCATGCAACTCACCAACATCCTGCGCGATGTCGCCGAGGACGCCGAGCGCGACAGGATATACCTGCCTCTCGAAGACCTCGACCGTTTTGGCATCACCGAAGATGACATCAAGAGCGGTAAGGAGCTGCTCAAGCATCCCGGTTGGAAGCCGTTCGTTGACGAATACATCGAGAGGTGCGACAGGTACCGCGAGAAGGCATTCAAGCTGTTCCCGCTTCTCGACAGGTCGTCACGCTACTCGCCTGCCGCTATGGCGACCTTCTACCAGTCTATTCTCAAGAAGATCCAGAAGAGTGGCGGAGACGTCTTCACTGAGAGGATTCAACTTAGCAAGGCCGAGAAGATGGTTTTTGCTGCGTACGTGTACGTGCGCTACCGCTTTCTCGCACTCTGAGCAGAAGCGGCTGCCTATGGCAAGCCACACAGAAGAAATATTGAGTGAATCGTAACGGGGGAAGCAGCATGAGGGTGGCAGTACTTCTGGAGGACCGTTGTCAGCCCAAGAAGTGCAACGCCGAGTGCTGGGCCTTCTGCCCTCCTGTGCGCAATGGCATCGAGTGCATAGTCCTCGATGACTCGAGCGGCAAGCCGCTGGTCTCCGAGGCGCTGTGCATCGGTTGCGGAATCTGCGTCAACAAGTGCCCGTTCGATGCTCTCATCATCACAAACCTGCCTGAGGAGTTGGAAGGCGAGATGACTCATCGCTATGGCGAGAATGGTTTCCGTCTGTTCCGTCTGCCCGCACCACGGGAGGAGCAAGTTGTCGGTATCCTTGGGCCCAATGGGATGGGTAAATCCACCGCGGTGAATCTCCTAGCCGGGACTATTCAGCCTAATCTTGGGGATTGGACGGTCGACTCGCGGGACTGGGGAGGTATTCTTGAGACGTTTCCTCGCGGGGAGCTGCGCGACTATCTGGAGATGGTCGCAAACGAAGGCGTCACAGTCGCCGTCAAGCCGCAGTACATCGACAAGTTGCCTAAGATCTTCGATGGCGAGGTCCGCGAGTTGCTCGAGCGGGTCGATGACCGCGGAGAACTGTCTGAGTACGCGGGGATGCTCGCAATCGAGCACGTCCTCGAGCGCAAACTGGGTGCGCTTTCAGGGGGGGAATTGCAGCGCGTCGCCCTATGCGCTACACTACTCAAGGAAGCCGAGGTCTATTTCTTCGACGAGCCATCATCTTACCTCGACATCCATGAGAGGGTGCGCATGGTGCGCATCATACAGGAGCTAGCCGGGCGTGGCAAGCGCGTCATAGTCGTGGAGCACGACCTGGCCATACTTGATGTGCTATGCGACCTTCTGCACGTGGTCTACGGCGAAAGGGCGGCCTACGGTATATTCACCCCTCCACGATCAACTCGCACAGCGATCAACGCATACCTCGACGGTTTCCTGCCCGAGGAGAATATCAGAATACGCGACAAGCCCATCCAGTTCCTGCGGGGGCGCACTCGCGGAGAGGAGGCAGGGGCGCCCGTACTAAAGTGGGGCGACATCGAGAAGACACTGGGCGACTTCCACCTCAAGACCGGTCAGGGAGAGGTCAAGTCCGCAGAAGTCGTAGGAGTAGTGGGCCCCAATGCCACTGGCAAGACCACTATGGTCAGAATCATCGCGGGAGAGATGGAACCCGACGAGGGATGGTGCACGATGGACGCCAAGGTCTCATACAAGCCCCAGCATGTCAGTACTGAATTCGAGGGGACTGTACAGGACTGGCTCGACACCGAGCTGGGCAACAGGTGGCGCACGGGTGAATTCCATACTCAAGTCGTGCGCACTCTGCAAGTCGACAAGATGCTCGAGTTGCAGGCCAAGAAACTTTCAGGAGGCGAACTACAGGCCGTCAGCATCACCATCTGCCTCGGCAAGGAGGCCGACCTCTACTTGCTCGACGAGCCGAGCGCCCATCTGGATGCCAACGCTAGGATGGAGGCGGCAAAGGCCATCCGCAGGACGATGGAGGGTAATGAGAAGGCGGCGATGGTCATCGACCACGACATCTACTTCATCGACATCGTCAGTGATTCTCTGTTGGTCTTCGACGGCGAGGGCGGCAGCAACGGCAACGCCGTAGGACCTCTGAGCCTGCGCAAGGGGATGAACCGCTTCCTAGCGGATGTGGACGTCACTTTCCGACGCGATCATGACTCTTACAGACCTAGAATAAACAAGACAGGCAGCGTGAAGGACCGCGAGCAGAAGGCGAGCGGGGAATACTTCTACGCACAGTGATGCAAACCATTGGATTATTGAATGAGTCCTCGGACGCCGGAGTGTGCCCGATGAAGTCGAGGACGTTGCCCCAGAGGCCGTCGACGAGGATACCGAGGCAGACCCGGTAGAGGTGCTCGAGTCAAAGGTCGCAGAACTCGAAGAGGAGCTTCAGTACTCCGCCGCCGAGATGGTGAATACACGCCAGCGTGCCGCTCGGGAGCGCTCGGAGGCGATGCGCTACGGCGGTATGTCGATGGCTCTCAGGATGCTCCCTCTGTTAGATAGCCTCGAGAAGGCACTGGATACTTCCGAGGGTGGTGATTCCGACGGACTGCGAGAGGGGGTCAGACTGACGTTCAAAGGCGCCATGGCCGCCTTGAAAGCCGAGGGAGTCACCAAGATAGAGGTGGATTCGACATTTGACCCGACGAACATGGAGGCTATCGCTACCGTCCCTGCCCCCGACGGATCAGAACCCGGGAGTGTTATCGAGGTCGTCGAGGTCGGTTACATGTACCATGACCGCGTCCTTCGCGCCGCTAGAGTGATAGTGGCCGAGGGCGAGTGATGTCGGAAGAGTGTATCATCGAAGCGGATATTGCGAAGGCGCGGACGCTGCCGTCCCGATATTATACCGATGAGTCGGTTTTCTCAGAGATAGTAGGCGGATTCGCTGACTGCTGGCACTTCGCGGCACACGAAAGTCAACTGACAGTGAACAATGTCCTGCCACTGGATCATATGGAGCATGTGGTCGGCGAGCCGATGCTTCTGACCCGAGACGATGGCATCAGGTGCCTGTCCAACGTTTGCACCCACCGCGGGATGTTGGTGGCCACCGAGGGGTGCAGCGCGACGACTCTGCGTTGTGGTTATCACGGCCGCACCTTCGGGCTCGACGGTTGCTTCCGCAACATGCCCGAGTTCGACGGAGTGGAGAGTTTTCCTACTGCCTCCGACAATCTAGTCGAATTTGCTCTAAGGCGCTGGAAGGGACTACTGTTCGCCGGTACCGAGCCGAGTCGCTTCGAAAACTGTCTAGACGAGCTTGAGTCGAGGATCGGTTGGATGCCGATCGAGTCGTTCGAGCACGACCCATCGCGCCACCGCTCGTATGACATCAACGCCAACTGGGCGCTATATGTAGACAACTATCTCGAGGGTTTTCACATCCCGTACGTCCACGGCGACCTTCACGAGGAGCTCGACTACGACTCTTACAGGACCGAGTTGTTTGAGGGAGGGGTACTGCAGGTAGGAATCGCACGCGGGGGTGAAGCATGCTTTGAGTTACCAGAGTCGTCACCCGATCACGATCAGCGGATCGCCGCCTACTACTACTGGCTGTACCCCGGTGTAATGCTGAACTTCTACCCCTGGGGGCTCTCTGTGAACCTCGTCATCCCGCTCTCTGTCGGCCGGACCAGAATAGTCTACCACGGCTTCGTCTGGGATCGTTCGAAACTCGGCAGAGGGGCCGGGGGCGACCTCGACAAGGTCGAGGACGAAGACCAAGGGATAGTGGAGGCCACTCAGAGGGGAGTTGCGGCCGGGGCGTACGATAGAGGGCGCTACTCGCCAACCAAGGAGACTGGAATTCACCACTTCCACAGGATACTCTCATCCTGACGGGCATTTGATAACCACTTCACTCTTCACAGGCTCGATGAGTCAAAAAACCAAGACTAGGGTGGCCATTCTGCTTGTTATTTCCATGCTGCTGTCGGGTTGCACCCAACCCACCGGCTTGCTCGAAGAGCCAATGCCGATTGACGATGTGCCCGGTTGCATGGATGAGAACGCGAGCAACTACAATCCCCATGCCACCGTACCCGACAGATCCTGCACCTACCCCGAGCCGGAGCCAGATGTGGTACTGGCCTCGCAGTCAGAGTTCTGCGATGATGTCAATCCACACCACTGCATGCTTCCCTTCCCAGCTCCTGCTTTCCTCGTAAATGACGGAACCACGGCCACTGGTTACAGGTTGCATATCCCGGGTGAGGCGATTCCCGATTCCGGTTCAATTCCATCTGATGAGTTCCACATGATCAACAGACTGGACGGCTACAGCCCCTCCACGCAGATATTCACCACATTCGAATCTACTCCGGACGTTTCCGGCATGGCTGACCAGTACAGTATCGGCGACTCACTCGACCCAACGCACGGCACATTGCTGATGAACCTCGATACGGGAGAGCTCCTGCCGCACTGGGTCGAAATCGACATGAGGAGCCAAGATGATGAGCCGACCTTCGTCTACATCCGCACAGTTCGCGGTCTCGACCACGATGCATCCTACGGAGTCGCTTACCGCAATCTGGTAGATTCAGAGGGGAATTCGATTGAGGGTTCCGATGCTTTCGTCGCACTCAGGGACGGCCTGACTACTGACTCACCGCAAATTGAGTCACAGCGCGCCGATTACGAGGAACTGTTCACTTCCCTTGGGGAGGCTGGGGTCGACAGGTCCACGCTGCAGGCATCCTGGTTCTTCCACACCGCCTCGACAGCTTCCATCCTGCAGGACATGGTAACCATGCGCGACGATGCATCCCAGAGGCTTGGAGACGATGGAGTAGGTTGCAACGTCACCGAGGTCGTCGAAGACTACGGGGAGGACAATACGACTTTTCGCCTGATTCGAGGCACATTCAGCACCCCTCAGTACATGGAATCTGACTACCCGCCTGCAGCGATGCGCAGGGATGCGAGCGGATCCCCTGAATTCATCGAATTCCGAGAAGTGGTCTTCGCCATCCTCATCCCACAGATTCTGGCCGAGGAGGGTCGCTCTGGATCTATGACAATTCTCGGCCATGGCTTCATGGGCGACGGAGATGGCATGGTTCTGGCCAACCGGGTGTTCGCAAACATGACTGGCAGAGTGATGATTGGGACAGATTGGAAGGGATGGAGCTCTGATGGCGATTTTGATGCTCTGACCTACTCCCTGATCAACGTCGAGTACTTCCAGCACCAGCAAGAGCGACACATGCAGTCGATAGTCAACAACCTCGCTATGATGCGGACATTCACCGGCGTGTGCGCGAATCTCCCGGAGTTCCAACACGAAGGCACCAATCTGGTTGATGTCTCGGATGTGAACTACTGGGGAGTATCCTTTGGAGGGCTCCGTGGCCCTGCATTGATGAGCATGGTTCCCGAGGTGGACCGCGGAGTGCTGTGGGTAGGAGGATCCTCTTTCACTCACCAAATCGAGAGGTCTACCCACTACATTACCTTCGAGTTGCTTTTCACCGAGAGCATAGCATACCCATCTAGGAACGACAGGGGTATCATGATAGCTGCGATGCAGTCCCTCTGGGATTCAACTGATGCGGAGACCTTCCTACCATACCACGAGAATGGCCTAGAGGGGTTGATTCAACCCTTCCAGATGGTCTACATCACCTCGATGAACGACTTCCAAGTAGCGACTTTGAGTTGCGACAGGGCCGTCAGGACAGGCGGCCTTGCAAATCTCGAGGCTTCCGCCTGGCATCCATGGGGCGTGGAGGTAGTAAGTGGGCCTATCACGGGCTCAGGAGTCGCATACTTCGACGGCAATTTCCCCGAGGTTCCCACTGGCAATCTCGCTGGATCCCTAGACTATCACTCCAACGCACATGGGCAACTCGTACCCCAACCAGCGGCCTATACCATGGCATTCGACTTCCTCGACACCGGAGTGATTAGTGACACATGTGACGGGTCGTGCACCTTCGAAGGGATCTGGGATTAGCCGACCGGTTCGCCGCCCTCGCCTAGGAAGGCGAGGCGGCGCAGTCCCTGCGTCTCGATTAGGTGTTCCACCACGGCAGTCGGCACGGCAGGTGAGAGGACTGTTCGGACCGCATCGTCATCATCTATAGTTGACATCATCTGAGCCGTGGCTCGCACACGCCACCCCTCAAACCGCTCGCGCTTTTCCAGAGAGGTCATGACGACCTGCCAACCACCGGCCTCGTAGAGACCTGCAGAGGGCAGGTCGCTGGTGAAGAAAACACCGGCAGAACCGTGATACTTCTCGGCGTGAGCGACCCAGTTTGGAGGGTCGTCGATGTCCGGTATAGCCACGGTCAGTACATCTTCGTAACCATCCTTGTCGGCCAGCCAAGCACCCAGCATCGCCTCACGCTCCTCAGCGCTCCACGGATTCCCCATCGACTCGGGGCGATTTGATGATCCGATGGCGATGATGAGTTGAAGTTCTGGTGTGTTCGACAAGCGCCACTCCTCGGCGGCGGCTATCATCAATGCGTGACCACGGTGAACGGGCTGGAAACGGCCTAGTACGACTAGGCCAGGGTCGGGCGGCGAGGGTGGCGGCTCAGGGTGCAGGGGCAGGTCGATCATGCCGTTGCCCCCAGAGCAGAATGGAGAGATTCTGAGTCGAGGTTCCATCGACCTGGCTCGAGGTACTCTCTGCCGATCAGCAGGGAAAGCCCCTCGCGACGGGCTCTGTCAAGGAAGGTGTGTAGGGATTCGCTGGCGCTTCGATGCGCCTCCATCGTAGGTAGGATTCTAGGGTCTTCGGAAGGCTCCATCGTTTCGCCGAGTTCCTGCCTGCGGGACATCCAGTCAAGTACAACCGATTCTGAGTAGGAAACCCGATCGGTATTGGCGAGGGCTTCAGAGAACTCCGCCCACACCTCAGGTCGGAGAAACTCCTCGGCAGAGAAGTTTCTGTCTAGCAATGGTTCGATGTAGAGATAGAGTCGGGCGTCCCAGCATCGCCATTCTCCGATAGAGCACCAACGGGCTAGGGCTAATGCCAGCCCGCAGGCCGACTCAGAGTCGATTGGCTGTTCTGATAGCGATACTGCCGGCTCTGCTCCCTCTGTCTCATCGGACCACTCCAATACATCACCTTCCAAATCGGCGTCGAAGCCTCGGTGGAAGCGCGGGTCGGCCTCGGGACGACTATCCCTGAGTGCTTGTCCCTGCATACCGTCGAGTAACTGTTCTAGAGGCATCGAGCACAGTCTATCGAAGGCCTCGCGATCAACCAGAAGCAGCATCACATCGGCCACGGCACTCGCCCTGAACACACCACCCGGTGGTACCCAAAGAACCCTCGCTCGCCTATGGCGAGCGTTAGAACGCCACCGGTTTCAAGAACCCTAGGCGGGGCGTGGGTGGCGTTCGGGAAGGCACTGGAGGGATTGTACTGGCAACCATAGAAGAGCAGATCAAGTCCCTCGAGGACGAGATTTCCAAGACTAAGTACAACAAGGCCACTCAGGGCCACATTGGCAAGCTCAAGGCCAAGATAGCCGCGCTTAAGGCCCGAAAGGAGAAAGCACAGGCACATGCCAAATCCAGCGGCGGTGGCCCCGGTTTCGAGGTCAAGAAGTCCGGCGATGCTTCGGTTGCGCTGGTCGGCTTCCCGAGTGTCGGAAAATCCAGCCTAATCTCCCAGTTGACTGAGGCTGACTCCAACATCGGTGACTTCGCATTCACCACACTGACTTGCATACCCGGCCTGATGGAACACCGCGGTGCCAAGATTCAGATCCTCGACCTGCCTGGTCTAATCAAAGGGGCTGCCGAAGGCAAGGGTCGGGGTCGTGAGATCCTCAACGTCATCCGCAGCACGGACATGGTTCTGTATGTCGTCGACCCTTTCCAGGGTGCTCACTTCGAGATTCTCGACCACGAGCTCTGGAAATCTGGGATGAGGCTCAATCAGAATCCGCCTCAGGTATTCATCACGAGGACGAGGAGGGGCGGAATAGTGGTCCGATCAACGCTCGAGCAGACCAACCTGACGGAGGAGGAGATACAGGGTATCGTGCGCAGCTTCGGCATAGTCTCTGCCACCGTGACGCTGCGCACCGATGTCACAGACGATCACATCGTCGACACTTTGGCAGGTAGCAGAATCTACAGCCACGCGGTCATCGTCCTGAACAAGATAGACTTGGCCACCGAGAAAGACCTCGAGGAGGCGAGGTCGCTGCTGCCAGAGGGTTGGCCGGTCCTCGAGGTCTCAGCCAAAACGGGGGAAGGCATAGAGCACATGAAGGACTTCATCTTCGACAACCTCCATTTCATGTCGATATACCTCAAGCCGCAGAGCAAGGAGGCTGACCTCATAGAGCCTCTGATCGTCAAGGATACCTCAACTGTGCGCGACGTATGCGTCAAACTGCACCGCGACTTCGTACGCAAGTTCCGCTACGCTAGGGTCAAGGGACCGAGCGCCAAGTTCGACTGGCAGCGAGTCGGGCTGGACCACGTCCTCATGGACGAGGATCTGCTCACCATCATCACCAGAAAATGATGCGTGGTCGCAAGTTGACGTTGCGATGTATTCACGAACAGGACACCCACGCCACAACATGGCCGGAGGTCCTGTCGATATCCTCCCTAGAGCCGAGCTTCGAGGCTTGGTGGAACACCTGAATCGTAGACTCTACCTACTCATGGCGGTTTTCCTAGTTTCTTTCATCGCCGGATACCCTGCCGCAGAAGACGTCATCGAGTGGTTGCGGCATGCAGATG
This sequence comes from Candidatus Thalassarchaeum betae, assembly GCA_022447095.1. Lineage (GTDB taxonomy): Archaea > Thermoplasmatota > Poseidoniia > Poseidoniales > Thalassarchaeaceae > Thalassarchaeum > Thalassarchaeum betae_B. The sequence continues at coordinate 48,638 of JAKUUP010000006.1, read as the reverse complement.
GCTACAAGCCAGACGGAGTTCAGATTGTCATACTCCAGCCGATGGAAGTCGTCCTCCTGAGGCTGAGGATAGCATTCAATCTCGGTATGGTGCTGGTCGCGCTGACCCTGATGTGCGATCTGGGATGGAACGGTAGGGCAATACTCTCTGAGGCTCGCCGAAAGAAGTTCGTCCCGATTGGGGGTGGCCTCGGTGGACTGCTGTTCGTCATCCTTGGCTCCACGGCTCTAGTAGTACTGGGGGCAATGTACGCACACGAGATACTGGTCCCGATGCTGTTGCAGTACCTCTCGGAGGATGCAGCTGCATCGGGACTCGAATCGACTTGGCAATTGCAATCATGGATTGGTTTCATTATTGGGCTGTACTTCGCCTCCGTGCTAGGATTCCAAGTCCCTCTTGCGGCTCTGCTGCTGCTGCGTTACGATGTCATCGAACGTTCCACAATCACGGAAAACCGCGGGGTCTTCTGGTTCTCCGCTCTGCTGGTGGGCGCGCTACTCTCACCACCCGACCCGCTCTCACTCTTCCTAGTCGGCGGACCTATGCTGGTCCTGCTCGAGTTCGCACTGGTCATCGACAGGCTCACGCGGACTCGAGGCTGATGCCGCGGTTGCGTGCATCCTCTTCCATAGCCGCACGGCGACCGTCGTCGACATCGACCCACTTCATCATAACCGCGCCGATGACGATTAGGACGCAGATGCTGGCTATCCCAACTCTGCTGTCGTACATCACTGTGAGAGTGCCATACAGGAGCGGTCCGAGGATTGCCGCCACCCTGCCGAAGAATCCGAAGAATCCGAAGAACTCGGCGCTGCGGGTCTCAGGTACCATCTGGCCGAAGATGCTGCGCGCCAGTCCCTGGGAGCCGCCCAGCAGAGCTCCCGCCATGCAACCCAGTAGCAGGAACTGGAGGAAGACTCCGAATCCAAGGGGTCCCCAAAGATTGTCACGAGCGGCATCAGATACGAAATCCAGCGGACCATCCCCCAGACTCGTAGGGTGATCGTCGCCCAGTGCGGTGGTGCCGTCCAAATCCCCACCCTGGATACTCATGCTCAAGCGGCTGTCCTCGTCGAAGGTAGAGGTGAAATCAGATATTCTGCTGACATTCAAGACCGATGTTGCTGGGCCAGAGGGATCGTCGAACTCGTAGATTGTGTCCCCTGCTTCGTTATCGACGAAGTGTAGAGGGAGGACATCTGACCATTCTAATCCCCAAGCCTGCTCCTCCTCGCTCTGAGACAGGCCGTTATCGTAGGTGCTGTCGCCGACGGATACGACATACTGGCCCTTTCCAGATAGGCGTTGCTGCAACCATATCGATGGATTGGGGTTGGGGGTGCTTGAAGGGTCCAGCGGATCGGTTCCTGCCTCTGTCTCAGCCGCATTGGAGTACCAATCACCATCAGTGTCATCGTCCTCGGAATCGGCGATTCCATCGCCGTCCATGTCCCAATCGAACTGGAGGTCATACTCGTCATGCGAATCGAGAACCAGTGGGGCGAAGGATAACGCACCAAAGATGACTATGACCCACATGACCAACGAGAATGAGAGAGCTTGGTGCGTGGAGGTCCTCGCCGCGAGTTTGGTGAAGCCGATTGCACAAGGCGCGGCCACGAACTGGATTACTAGGATGATGGCGATCAAATTCCCGATGGTCAGGCCGAGTACTGTGACTCCGTAGATTCCAGCTAGAGCTGTGACGGTGTTAATGCCGTCAATGAAGAAGAAGTAGGCGAGCATGTAAATGAACAGAGTGCGGAAGCGAGTGATTTGACCGAGGGTCGTCTTCAGTTCACTGAAGGCAAACTTCGCGGAGTCGGCAACCCCGAGTATTTCCATCTCATTCTCAATCGGCGGCTCAGGCACCCAAGCGAAGGTCAGGCAAGCAAATCCTAGCCACCAGACGCCGGATGAGGCCATGATGAACGGGATAATCCAATCCCCGGTGAGTGTCATCCACATGCCGAGGTGGACTGCTAGAAGAAGTCCGCCGCCGAGGTAGCCGTAGGCGTACGCCTTGTTCGAAATGGCGTCCATCTCGTCGTCGGTGCCCAAATGGGGGAGGAGAGCGTTGTAGAACACCCCCGCGCCGTTCAAGCCAACGTTTGCCATCAGGAACATCACAATCAGCCAGACCCACTGTTGGGAAACTCCAAACATCGGGGCGAAGGCGAGCATGAATGTTGACCCGGCCCCTAAGTAGGTCAGAATCCTTAGCCACCATATCTTGATGGCGCGTCGGTCGGCTATGACTCCGAGGGAGGGAGCGAGAATAGCAACGAAAAGGGCGGCGATAGTCACAGAGAAGGACCATATCGCGTCACTGGTCATTTCCATGCCGAGAACGCTTGCCTCCAATCCATTCGCCTTCAGGAATATGTAAGCAAACCACCCGGGCAACACCGCGGTAGTGACGCTGGTCTCGAAAGAGGACTTGGCCCAATCATAGAATGCGTATCCCCGTACTGCTCGGGGGTCTGATGCGCGGTCTAGTTCAACTGTGTCTGACATAGTACTACCTAGACGGCGCTGGAGGTCTGAGGGTTTGAGCATTGGGGAGGAGGTGTACGTGTTCCGTCATTGCATTCTTGGACTGGACGCCGCACGCGTGAAGTGTTGGCATGACTGTCTGGGACCAGCCCAAGGAGAATTCGCTCGCAGCGCTGCTGCATGGCATGCAGTTCGCTGACGGAATCGAATTCGACCTCCGACTCAGCAGCGACGGCGAGTTCGTAGTCTACCACAACGAGCTGGTTCCGGGAGAGGGGGACAAATTCGAGAGGAGTATCGAGAGGATGAGTACCAGCGAAATACGCTCGCTAGGAACCGTGACATTCGATGAGGTGCTCTCTCAAGGAGTATTAACGGATGTCTGGCAAGCCGGCGGAAAGACTGCGAACATCGAGTTCAAAGTTCCGCATCCAGCGGCGCAGATAGACGACGTCGATGCTCATCTGAGTGCCATGATGAGACTCCTAGAAGAGAGTCTTGACCCATTTGACCTGCCCGACCGGTCCGCACTGGTGTACAGCTTCAGCCCGAGAATCGGACCTGTCGCCAAATCAGTAGGATTCGGGCTTCCAGTGACTCGCCTGTCACCCTATCTCAGACCTTGGGGCAGTTTTTGGATCAAACGACTCGTCGGGACTCCGAGCTTCGTGCTCAGCACGGTCACAGGCCTGATCGAGGAGCATCGAGAGGAAGGGATGCCTGCCATTGCAATGGCCCTCCAGTACCTGCAGGGATGGGAGCGTTTCGCACATCCCGGAACACCGATGGCAATCAGTGGAAGGGGGCTCGAGCGCCTCAACAGAGCTCGAGTAGGGATGGGGCTGCATGTGTGGCCTGCGCCGCTGGAACTAGAGGCTTCGATGCTGGAAGCGGGAATATCGCTCATCTCCGATCATATGGACCCGAGTGTCTTCTCTCTACCCGATGGCAAAGCACGCTGGATGAGGCCTGCCAGCCAGCCGCTCGACGATGAGTGGCGCGGGCGCCTCGATGCTGCCTCGGACTCAGAGCGAGGTGACTTGATCAGGGAAGCGGGAGAATCCCTCCCCACATGGCCCGAATTAGATAGTAGTCGAAAGAGGGAAATGGTCACTGAGCAGGGCCATCGCATGTTCTGGGCAGGGTCGGAAGACAAGTGGGCCGCAGAGGCTGAGAATGGGCTACCATGGGGCAGTCCAAGACTGATTGGGCATCGTGGAGCGGGCGACACAGACTAATCAATCGAGTCGTCGGTGTGGCTGATCTCTGGCGATGTACTTCGGCCGGTAAATCGGTGTGCCACGGCCCTCACGCGCATTTCGCTCATCCAGTATCTGCGCGCAGATTCCAGCGACTCGCGCCCAGCCAAAGAATGTCGTGTAGTAGTCCGGCTTATGGAAGCCGACCGAGTTCAGAAGACTCCCACTGGCAAGGTCGACGTTGGGGTACGGATTGCTAATCTTCGGTATTTCCTTCAGGATAGGAGGTACGACCTCTCGAAGGGCAGTGACGGTTCGGAAGTTCTCGTCATCAGGGCATATCTCCTCGCCGAGTCCTATCAAGAGTTTAGCCCGGGGGTCCTCGGCGCGAAGAACGCCGTGGCCGAAACCGTAGATTGGCCGGCGGGCTGCCAACTCCGAGCGCACGAAGGCCTCGATCTCATCGGAGTCCGAGGTCCCTATCCTCTGGACGAACTCAAGGCAAGCCTGATTGGCGCGTCCGTGCAAAGGTCCCGACAGCGCGTTCATGGCGCTGGAGATAGAGGCGTATATCGAGGCGCGCCCGCTGGCGACAGCCTTACCTGAGAAGGTCGAGAGGTTGCCGCCGCCATGGTCCATGTGCAGTATGAAGAAGAATCGTAGCATGCGCTCCATCCGCTCGGCCTCGGCGCCCTCGACCCCTAGCATGTGGACGAAGTTCTCGACCAGCCCGAGTTCGGGCTTGCGTGGCCTGAGTTCTCCTGGCTTGCCTCCCCGGAGCAGGAAGATCCGGGCCATCAACTCCGGCATCCTAGCGATGAGGTTCATCGAGTCGGACCGTGCGTCACCGGTGGTGTCAGCGGCGCCCAGAGACATAATCCCGATTGCTAGCCAGTCCATCGGGTGACCGCTTCCAGGAGTCAGTGACTCTAGCACACGCAGCGCACCTGTTGGAATCTCCTCCGCCCTGTGTGCGAGTTCAGCATGGAACGCCTTGGACTCATCTGGTGTGGGCAGATGCTTGTGCATGAGCAGAAATATCACATCCTCCTCCTCGAGGTTGGCTAGGTCCCCCACGGGATAGCCGACGTAGTGGACGCCCTCAATCGGGTCGACATAGGAGGTCTTGCAAGTTCCTACCGGGACCCCTCTCAGACCGGAGTCGAGATCGGTCTCTGTTATTGTATAGAGTGTGTCCTCGTCACCCATGTTAATGCTCCAATTATCGCACCTAGAGGGGAACACGTGATAACTTCTCCGACAATAGAATCAGCGAGGGGAGATGCGAAATGAGTGCACCCCTGCCACACGATCCGACACTGCTTGACTGGAGTGAATTGTCTGAAGAGGAGCAAGGGCTGTTCATCGAGGGTTGCGAACTCTTCGACCAGACTGAGTTCTGGCATGCGCACGAATCCTGGGAGGATCTCTGGAAGGGACTCAAGCCTCGAGAGTGCAGAGCGGAGATTGACGCTGTCCAAGGCATGATACAGTGCGCGGCTTTGCTGTACAACTACGAGCGCGGCAAGGTCCGAGGCGTCGTGAACATGGCTTCTAAGTTGATCAGGAGGCTCGATGGAGTCGAGCACGGAATCTGGGGTGTCGACATAGCTAGGCTGCGAGTGGGATTGACGCCTTTCATCAGGGATGCTGCTGCCGACGAGCCCGAGTGGGGCTTACCGACCGGTTCCGTCAAACTGATTGGTGGATGGAAATCACCCTGAGGGTCGAAAAACAGCGATTTGTTCCCGCAACGGTGATAGTGGGGGCGTATGCGCGCATGCTCGTGTCTGACTGGCGTGACAGGCTCGATGAGCTCGACCCCGACCATAGGCACATGCTGGAAGGAGGTTCGCTGAGCCGAATGTTCCTGCGCTACCCTCTGACCGTCTCCCACCCTGTGTTCGTCGGTGGTTTCTACGGTTTGCTGATTGGACTGACCCTGCTGCTCCCATACGGATACCAAGGGAATGCGGATGGGAATGGGTTGGAGGGGATAATCCGAGAATGGGGGATGCAGACGCTCATCCTAGTGACTATGACGGCTTTTCTAGGTGGTTTCTCATCCTTCGTGGCCTCTATGGTAAAGCGCCCACCGATTCGTCTCGAGAACCGCCGGAGGTACTTGTTCCCGTTCCCCTTCATCGGACTGATCTTACTCTCCGTCTCGATGATGGACGAGATTCCCGAGTACGCCACTTGGCTTGGGTGGTTCCTCTTGGTCTTCCCCGGGCCGTTCTACGTTCACCTGTCGTACGCACCTAGGTGGAGGATACTGGATAGGCTGGACCGTGGCCTGATGCCCTTCGAGGGCATGCGCAAGACGATTGCCGAAGCTCCAACTGAAGATGCTGCCGATATTGGTGACGAGGAGCTTGACGAAGTGGTCGAGGCCTCGGGCTAGCCGCTGCCACTCGCCTCGAGTTCGAGTATCCTAGCCCGTAGGCTGTCGGGCATCGGCGTGCTGTGGTTGGCGTTGTAGTCGAAAACCACCCCTGAGACAGTGGCCGTTACTACCTTCTGGCCCCCTAGGGCTGCGCTCGTCAGCGTGTATCCCATCTGAAACGAAGATGTGCCGATGCTGGTAATGGTGGTGTGCACCGTGACTGTGTCAGGGAAGGTTACGGGGGCGCGATAGTCCACATTGAGACCCGCGAGAATTGGGCCTATTCCCTCCTGCTCGAGCAGGTCGGTGAATCCACAGGCGACGAAATAGTGCATCCTCGCCGTCTCCATCCACCTGATGAACACAGTGTGGTTGACGTGGTTGAGAGCATCCATCTCACCCCACTGTACAGGGATATCGCAACTAATCGGCCAGCGGCCCAACTCACTCATCGCCGGGACCTCCGGGGATGTTGCGGGCGACAATCCAGTAGAGTACGAGCCCTGTCAGAACAGCTAGGAGTCCCTTCCAGAAACCCAGTTCGTCAGCAGGAGGCAGAAGTCCTGACTCCTGCAACCAAGACAGCACGGCGAACATAATACCGAAGGCCGAGGCAACCAGCCATATCACAAGCAGTCTCTCTCTGGCCTCAGTTGTCTGCGTCGTCATCTCATCGCCCTCATATCAGTCCCAATTTACGCCCGCAAGACTCGAACTTGCCCAAGACGTCGTCGATGTCCTCGCGGGTCAGTCCTGCGGACATCTGCGTTCTGACCCGGGCTTTGTCGCGAGGCACCATCGGGAACACAATGGCGCCTACCATGACTCCAACCTTTCGCAGTTCTGCCGAGAGGTTCTGAGCCAGTCCACTCTCGCCGCACATAACGGGGATGATCGGTGTCTCGCTCACTCCGGTGTCGAAGCCCATTGAATCGAGTTCGCCGCGGAAGTAATCGGTGTTCTCCCACAGCCTCTGCACGTGCTCAGGCTCTGACATCAGCACCTCTATCGCTGCCTTCTGCGCGGCGGCGACTCCGGGGGGCTGGCTGCCCGAGAGCAACCAAGAGCGGCTGTGATTGAGAGCGTGTCTGCGGACCTCCTCGCTACCGGCGACGATGCCGCCCTGCACGCCCAGAGCCTTGGAATAGGAGCCAATCTCGAAGTTCACCCGGCCCTGCAGACCGAAGTGCGCGACGATGCCGCGGCCCTCGCCGAGGACGCCCTCGCCGTGACAGTCGTCGACGAACACCATCGCGTCGTGCTCGTCGGCGAGCTCGGTAATCTCGTCAAGCAACGCGATATCGCCGTCCATGCTGAACACGCCGTCGGTGATGATCAGTTTCCTCTCGCTCCCGGAATGCTCCCTCAGAATCTGCTCAAGCGCGGACATGTCGTTGTGCTGGTATACAGCTCGCGAGGCCTTGGTTAAGCGGACGCCGTCAATGATGGAACCATGGTTGAGTTCATCGGAGATGATGATGTCCTCAGAGCCGCGCACCAGTGTCGGGATGAGGCCGACGTTTGCCGTGTATCCTGACGAATATATCAGCACCGCCTCGACCTGTTTGAACTGGGCGCAGATTCGCTCCGCCTCTAAGTGAAGGTCGAGGGTGCCCGCGATGGCTCTGACCGAGCCCGAACCTGCCCCGTACTTCCTAGTGGCTTCGATGGAGGCTTCGACAACTTTTGGGTGAGTTGAGAGATTGAGATAGTTGTTGGCCGAGAGCATGACCATCTCCTGACCGTCGATGATGCAACGCGGCTCGCTGGCCGACTGCAGCGTTGGAGGATTCCAGTCGAGTCCCTGCGAACGAAGTTGCTCGTAGCGCTCGCGCATCCACGACAGGTCAGCCGCCATAGCCCGCAAATACCGGTCCGGTTCATGGCTCCATCGGAACAACATACCTGATTTTCAGCACCCGACTGCTTCATTTCCGATGCTGTTCACCGCCAACTGATGTCCGGCACGGGGGTGACTCTGGTCCTGCTCGGTACAGCGCAGGACGGAGGCGTGCCTCATGCAGGGTGCTCGTGCCCGAGATGCATGGCTGCGCATGCGGACCACTCGCTGCGCAGGCATCCAGTCGCCTGCGGGATTAGAGGAAGTGACGGTAGTCTTCACCTGATTGAGGCGAGCCGTTCGCTGCCTGACCAGATGAGGCTGTGGGCCGAGGCCATCGGAGCGGACGGCGTAGCCCGACCAGACACAGTCACTCTTACGCACGTCCACTTGGGTCATATCGATGGTCTGGGTCAGTTCGGTGACGAGGTGATGGGTTGCTCCGGTTTGCCTCTGTTCGCGAGTCCCTCTGTGATAGAAGAGCTTGGCAGTAGAGGTTCGCTATCGCCCTTCAGCCCATCTGAGGTCGCCTCGATGGAGCGGTTCAAGCCCAGCGCTGACTGCGGCTTTGAAATGGAGTTCATTCCCGTTCCCCACAGGGACGAGTTCGCCGACACCCACGCTATCGTCATCAGAGGGCCGATGCGTTCCCTGCTGTTCCTTCCCGATCACGATGACTGGGGGCAAACGCTGGCAAGACATGGGGCGAATTCTGTGCGTCAGTGGCTGTCCCTCCTAGGTATTGACATCGCGTTTGTCGATGGTTCATTCTGGGACTCGGACGAGTTGCCTGGTCGGGATATGTCACAGATACCACATCCAACGGTCACCGAGACAATAGCGAGGCTGGGGGAGAGGGTCGGGGAAGATCCCGAGATACACTTCATCCACCTGAATCATTCCAACCCACTCCTCGAGTCGGGCTCAAGCCAGGGCGAGGAGGTCTCAGACCTAGGGTGGAACGTGGGTAGACAGGGCCAACACTTTGCGCTTTGATTCACAATGCCGAACATTATGAGCGGTCGCCGCGCGGCAGTCGCGTGCATCTGCAGGGGGTCGTTGCGAGTGGTCTTGGCCGGGCCCATGTGTTCATGGCCCAGCCGCACTACCAGAATCAGTTCAAGAGAGTATTAGGAGCGGGGGCCTGGCCTGGCACACTCAACATCAGTCTGTACGGCGACAACCTCGCCGATTACAAGAGTCTGCGAGTCATAGCAGGCCTCGAAGAGGGAGAGGGGGCAGAGGGGGCGAAGCCACTCCGAATCCACGGTTTCGAGCGAGACGGGCGCTCGTTCGGCGGCGCGACCGCATTCGATGCCGAAATAACCAGGGGCGGTGACGAGTGGATTGAGTGCGCCATCCTCATCCCCGACCTGACTCGCCACACAGAGACTGCCGAGGTGATCTCGTCGTCGTTCCTACGCGAGGCTCTGCCCTGCGAGGACGGTGACGAAGTCAGGATTCGCCTCAGTTGAGTCGCTTCAGCCACTCGCGCTCCAGCAGCGTCGCCATCTCGAGTCGGGCGAGAGCGAGCCATCTCGTGTGCTCGCGCGAGTCCCTTGGTGGTGTCGAGAACCAACTGGTATCCGGCATCGAGCCATCGGTCATGCCATCTGACTCCTCGTTCTCGATGGCCCACAGCATCAATCCGTCCGAGGGTGAGCGCCCCATATCCAAGGGGTCTTCTGGGTTCTCTAGAGCAGAGCGGATATCATCCAGAGTGTTCCTTCCGGAGACGACCCCGGAGATGGCACTGGCTATCCTACGGACTTGGTTCCAGAGGAACGCCTGAGACTTCACCGAGATACCGATAACCCTGCCGTCGGAAGAAATCCAGGGGATGCATTCGTCCACAGTCCTGACAGGATTTTTTCCCTCCTCCAATCTGCATAAGTTGGTGAAGTCATGATGGCCCTCTATCATGGAACAGGCCTCGTTGAACAGTTTCTCATCCACCTCTTGGGGCCAATCTGAAATAACCTCCGTGCGGTATAGGTAGTGCCTCGAGGAGGAATGCCTGATACGCGTGACCTGCGGGATTTTCCTCACCTTCCAGACCACCATCCCTATGGGTAGGTTGTTGTTCATCGCCCTGAGCAGATTACTCTCCTCAATCGACCCAGACACAGAACTGGGCAGGTCGATTCGAGCGAGGTTCATCCTCACGCTTACGCCAGCATCTGTGCGACTGGATATCTCCAGACAGTTCTCGCTCCACCATCCGAGCCTCTCCAAGGCCAGTCTCAGAGAACCTTCGACGGTCCTGATCAAGGGTTGGACCTGAGAGCCATGGAATGCATCTCCATGGTAGCCGAAAGCGACCATCACACGGTCGCTTTCCAAGGGCACTCCCCCGATCACTCCTCTTTAGCGAGGTATTCGGCGGCTTCGTCGGCTGACGGAAATCCGAGGCCGAGCAAAGCGAATTCAATGGCCACTGGGACGAACTGCTGGGCGAAGGGGTGGCTTCGGTCGAAGTCGGTCTTGAGGTCGACGGCGTCGATCAACATGCGGGCCGCCTCGTACAGATGGAACGAGACGTCGACCTCATCAGAGGAGGTTCCGAGATCTCGCAACTTCTGGAACTCGCGTACGGCCATCGGGATGCGATCGAATTCGAGCAGCGCGTTGGCGTGAGCGGCTAGGTACTCCGCATTGTCAGGCTCCAGGCCAGAGGCCTTGCGGAAGTAGGCGGCCACCTGTCCCTCGTTGATGCGGTCGCCTCCCTTGTCATCGATGTTGCCGTTCTGCTGAATCTCAAACAGTGCTGACTCGGCCCATCCGTGGTATCCCGCGGGGTCGTCAGGATTGGCTTCGACATGGGAATCGAAAAGGGCCATCGCCCCCATGAAATCGCCCTGTGTGATATGTTGGGCTGCTCTTGTGACCAAGTCCTCCTCACTCATTCTATTCCCCCGGTGACGCCTTGGTGGGCCCACCGTTATGAACGGTGCGGAAGGTGGGCTTGCGAGCCGAAGTGACTCAGTGCAGAATGCCCCACGTGTGTTCAGCGTTGCCGTGAATCCACTCGTAGTCGTCAACACTGCGTAGGCCCTGCTCGTCGAGTATCGCGATACGATCGACCTCGAGCGGGTACTCGTTGTACGTCAAGTGACTCACCATGCCCGCGCGCGTGGGTTGGTCGAAGGTCCAGCGTGCCCGTGAGCACGCGCGAACCTCGATCGAAATCTGCGTACGGCCGTTCCATAGCCTGATTCTGAACTTTGGCAGGGGGTTGCCCTGATTGTCCCTCAGTGGCTCCTCGTCGTCGTCTGGTTCGGCCACCTCGACCTCGCAGCGTGCGAAGTTTTCTGTCCTGCCACGCTTCGCGTCATGGAATATGCCGGTCCCTATCGAAGGGGTGCGGAAGAAGTGTCGGCGACGCCATGGAGTGTCATCCATCGAGCTCATACTGGGGGTGCTGTGCGGCATGAACCAGTCGATGTAGGAGCCGTCGTCGAAGTGCAGCATGCCCCAGTACCATGGGAAAGAGGGGGCCTGCACCGAGACCTTCTGGAAATACGCCGTGCCTTCGAACTCCTCGTCGTCTACCTTGAGTTTGAGTTTGGTCCCCTGCAGCCTGAGGATATCATACCCCATCCCAAGCCCGTAGATGTTGTTCTTGTAGGTCAGGGTGCTAGGCGGGCCCCACCAAGGCTCAAGTTCAGCCTCGAATGACGTAGGGGAGCCCTTGGCCCGTGCCTCGGCATCACTGGTTAGGCAAAGCCAGATGCTTTCGTTCCCGGGGCGCATCCCCAACGAGAAGTCCTGATCGAGTATCGGGACTACCGCGCCCGCGCCCTCTCCTGTCCCCCGGCCGGGCCAGAGTGGGTGTTTATCGTCGACAACAGCCATCCTGCACTCTCTGATAACCAACGGTTCGAACATGCGCTTGCCATCATACCACCAGGCGCATACCATCCCGGGTATGACGTGCCCTCCGTGCTCATCCACGGACATTCGCGAGCCTGGCTTCCACCAGTGACCGCTGACGCGGATCGCTGGCGTCTCCTTGGTCGACCATAGGATCATCAGCTGGCGTGAGCGCGTCGGGATATCCGGGTCGGGAACGTACATGATGACCCAGTACCACCACCATGAGAGGCGTGGGATTGCCGGCATAATGTCGAGGCGCCACAGAGAGGACAAATCGCCTACGAACTTCTCCATCGAGCTACCGCCTCACATTATCTCTCGGTTCTTGAAACTGGACTGCCCGATGCCCATCATCCCAAGGGTAATCACTAGCAGGACGGCGATGCTGACCAGAAGGGCTGCCACCGGGCTCTGAGTTCCGAGCGTGTGGACCGGAGGCTGCCAGAAGAAGGGGAGGGGGGAGTCGAACCCGAAGGCGTCAGCCATCTGCGAGTACTGCAGGGTGTCGGGCCATGCAATCAGTACGATGGCATCTATCATCTGCAGGGCCCAGTGGGAGACTGACAGCATCGGCACCGTCGCTGAGGGCATGGTTATCGTGAATAAGCCCATGATGAACTCCCAGACCCCTAGAATAATGCACATGTAGACGCCGTACTTGGGGAATATCAGGCCCAACGTGTTGTACATCGCCCCATAGGCGGCTAACACCAGTATGGTCGCTAGGCCGATTCCCAGCCAAACGGGGAAGTCAGACAGTCGTATCAGGCTCTCGCCCGGCCCTATGAGCGAGGTTATCAGCGCCATCAGCAGTACTAACACGAGGATGTATGTTCCTGCCAGAAGCAGATAGCCGAGTAACCGGTAGAGGATGAACTCGGCACGGTGGATCGGCTTTGAGAGAAGGTAGTGCAGTGTGCCGTTCTCGGTCTCGTCCCTCACTAGGCCAAGAGCGAGGAACAGCGGGATGAATATCCCAAGCAGCATCACGAAGGCCATCTTGCCAGTCCCGATGATGAAGGTCCTGTGCGATGACTCGCCGACGTACTCTCCCTCCGCGGGGTCCTCATTCACATTGAAATCCGCACGAATATCGACTATCTCATCGCCGTCGGCGTCGAGAATCCAGACGACATCGCAGGGAATCCCGTTTCCATTCGAGTCGTCCATCACAAGGAGGCAGTCTCCGTCGTCGTCGATCTCGTTGCCGATCTCGGAGACGTCCCTGCCATCCCACAGGATACCGTCCTCGTCGATGTACATCGAGGCCGGGTCAGGTTCGACGTAGTACTCGTCGGTCATGTGTCCCCACTCCATGCGGAGGTTATCGGGGACGTTGACTGACCCGGAGGCCTTGAATCTCCCACTGACGAAGTAGGAGTCGTCTTCGTAGATGCAGGCCTCGCCCCACTCCGGCCACCAGTCTTCGGTGACTTGCCCTTCAGGACAAGCCTCCACGTCCTCCCAGTCAATGATGCCCGACCATCGGTCGCCGGAGTAGTCGGTGTCTAGCCAATCAGCCTCGAAGTAGCCCTCTCCATACCAAGTGTGGTTGCCAGAGTGGAATCTTGCATCGTCATTCCAGTCTATATCGCCGTCTGCCTCATAGTAGCCGGAGCCGGGGTACTCAGCGCCGTCCCAGTCACTGGTTCCGAACTTATCCTCCTGGCCCCTAGGATAGCCGTCGTTGTCCCAATCCACAGAATCTTGATCATCGTCGTAGGGCTCGAATCCCTCTCTGATACCGTCGGTGTAGAAGGCCAGCAGCAGGGCCATCACGAGGACGCCGACGGAGAGCACCACCCAGGTCGAGATGCGGTGCCTGAGTTGCCTTACGGTGAGCTCTGTTATCGCACCGGCCTTACGGTCGAAGCGCGTCCACACCGTCTCACTCAGAGCCCAGCCCTTCTCATCCATCACGAATCACCTCCCACGAGGTACCCCAGCAGGGATTCGAGGTTGTCGTCTGGGTTCTCAATCGAGGTCACGTTAGTCCCTGAATTGACTATGACACGGGGCAGGATGGAATGAGCCTCAGAGAGGTCGTTGGTCTGGATCTCCAACTGGCCTTCTTCAGGGAAGCTCACACCGTGGACCGGGTCCTCGGCGATGAACTTGGAGGCGAGTCTGCGAGGGTCGTCGCATGTCAGCAGTATCCTATGGGGGTGCTTGTCGAGCAGTCCTCTGATGGCGTGCAGGTTTCCTAGGGCGAGCAGTCTGCCGTTGTGCAGTATGACGATCTGCTCGGTAATGCGCTCTATCTCTTCGAGAATGTGGCTCGATATCAGTACGGTCTTGCCCTGCGAGCCAAGCTCGCGGATGACGCTCATGATACTGGTTCGGGCGATTGGGTCGCAGCCGTGCAACGGCTCGTCGAGGATGATGAGGTCGGGGTCGTGGACTAGTGCGTGGGCTATCTTGACGCGTTGCCTCATGCCCTTGCTGTATTTTCCTAGTTCCTTGTTCCGGACATCGGTGAGACCTACGAAGTCCAGCACGTGCTCGGCTCTGGCCGTAGCCTCCTCGCGAGTCATGCCATGGAGCCTTGCCAGAGTGGTGACGAAGTCGAGTCCGGTCATCCAATCGTACATCCTCTCTGACTCGCTCACGTATCCGATTCTGCGGTACGGTGCGGTGCTGGACCACGGGTCGATGCCGAACAGCCGGACACTGCCTTGGCTGGGTTTCAGCCGGCCCATAAGGAGCTTGAACAGGGTCGATTTGCCGGCCCCGTTGGGGCCGAGTACACCAGTCACGCCGCCATCGATGGCAAGAGAGACGTCGTTGAGGCCGATGACCTGTCCGTACCATTTCGATGCTTGGTCCACCAAGACTGCGGGAGCCTTCGAATCACTCATTCTCTCGTCACCTCCAAGGAGCTCACACGTGCTGTCAGCAGTCCGATGCAAGCGGCGTTAATCGCCAATATCGAAACTATCGAGAAGGACAGGGGATGTTCGTAGTTCTGATCTAAGCCAAGTAGCCACTGACCGATGTGGGCGAGACAGTCGTAGGGGCTGAGGATGAACAGGATGGAGGAGTCGAACTGGAGCTGGATCAGCGTAGCGAGCAGTTTGGTACCGTAAATCAGACCGAGGAAGGCGATAGCCGCGAAGAAGCGGCTCTGGCTGATGCTCGACAGTGCGAGCCCGATAGAGGTGTAGGTGATGACCAAGAGGATTCCTGCCAGCAATCCGCCCAAGAACATCGGGAGGGTGTCGACGAGGTATGCCCACCCCTCGGCGTTGAAGATGATGGCCGTGGTGTAGTATACGAAGTACGACAGGATGATGACGAAGCCCAGTACAACTGCTACGCTGAGGTACTTCATCGCGGTGTAGTCGAACCTCGTGACGGGCCTCGAGAAGTAGATGGCGCTGGTTCCGTTCCTGCGGTCGTCAGAGATCACCCCCCCTACCACCAAGGCGGTCAGAAGGGGCCAGCAGCACAGGTTCCGAGGGAAGTAGCCTAGAACCTGGCCCCACAGGTTGTAGCGGTTGATGCCCCACATCCTTGCAGTGAAATCTCCTAACTCGCCACCACCTGAAAGAGAGGCGAGGAAGAGCATTAGCACGGGCAACAGAGAGAACAACAGTATGATGAGGATAGTCAGTTTCACCATCGGATGATAGTGGCGGTGCCCCGTGCCTTTGAAGAGGCCGTAGACATGATGCCTGAAGATGGCGTAGTTCCTCACCCACCTCGGGCCCAGTTCGCCATCCCATGGACGGTAGGACTGATCGAATACTGCCCCTAGCGTTGCCTCCTTCTTGGCCACTATAGCCTGAGCCTTGTCGTCGCCATCGCCGGATCCGTAGGCAACCTCCATTCGGGTCTTGCCGCCCCCTATGTCGACCCCGTCATCACTCAGGCGGACCACCTCCGGTGTGGCTCTCAGTCATCAACTCCGAGGTTCCCTTGACCTCGGCTCCGAGCTTATCCATGATCAGTAGGAATACGTCCTCTAGGTCGGGCTCGTACTCCTGCATCTGCCGGACTTGGACACCAGCCTCGGCGGCGGCTTCGAGGATGACGAATGTTGTGTTGTCGTCAACGCGGTCGATGCGGAGCACCCGACCGAGTCTGCGGACTCCGAAACCGCGTCCCACAAGTGCTGCATGCATGCGGCTGGCGCCGCCCCAGACCGAAATCTCGATCTCCCTGTCGACCTGTTTGGTTAGTTCCTCGATTCGACGCTGTACTACGATCTTTCCCTTATGGATCATCACGATGCGATCACATACATTCTGGACATCGTCCATGACGTGGCTGCTCATCAAGACTGAGCGACCGCCTTCGGAGACCGTGCGTCTGAGCGTCTGGAGCATGAACTCACGGGCCCTCTGGTCGAGACCGTTGGTTGGCTCGTCGCAAATCAGAATCTCAGGGTCGTGGACGAGGGCGCAAGCCAGTTTGGCAGCCTGCTTCATACCGGTGCTGAATGTCTCGATCTTCCTGTAGCGCTGGTCCTTCAGCCCGACGTACTCGAGTACCTCATGAGCCCTTTGAGTAGCGTGGGCCGGATTCATGCCCAGAAGCTCGCCGGAATAGCGGACCTGGTCGACTGCGGCTAGTCCTGGGTCGAGAGCGTCGTACTCAGGCATGTAGCCAATCTTAGAGCGAATCTTGTCACCCTCGGTCCTGATGTCGTAACCTAGTACGGTGCCTTCTCCCGAGGTCGTCTTAATCAGCCCTAGCAGGCACTTGAACAGGGTCGACTTGCCGGCGCCGTTCGGACCGAGGATGCCGACTGCGCCAGAAGGAATCTCGAGATCGACGTCGTCCAACGCGAGGTGGGGGCCGTACATCTTGCGCAGATTGTGGGCTGTGATGACCGGTCCACCGTTCAATTCTGTGCTCATTTGTTACCCTCGACTCCCTAAGGGGAGTCGAACTCCGCTAGTAAGTGCGCCACTTGAACTAATCCCCGACCGGGTCGAGGAAGTGAGACTCAGGAGTCCTTCAGGGCTCCGTCACGAACCCTCACCGCTATTCCCTTCTTGAGGTGCGCCATCTCCAGTGCGGTAGTGACTGCGGTGCCATGGGCGACCAATCCGCCGTTTCCGTCGACCACGAGGCAGGGCTGACCCGGAATGAGATGGGGGTCAGCGCCAAGCACGTAACCATGCATTACATTGCGGCCACGTCCGACAAATGGAATGGCATCGTCAAGCAACCACACTCGAGGGATTCCAGGGTGGTCCGAGCCGACGTCCTCGATCGGCTCGTCGAAGGCTACGGGAGGACTGGGGTTCAGGTCGTTGAGGCGTCGCGCACCGTCGAGTGCGAGAGTGATGCCGCCATCTGCGAGACGGGGCGAAAGCATGTGCTCGCCACCCGAGTGGACGTTGACCATCCGGTCGGTGCGAGAGCGGCGGCTGCTCATTCCATCAGTCAGCCTGCACCCTTCTGTCGGACTGACTCCGCAGAACACGGCCAGTTTGTCGACCACCGCGCAGCGGTCGAGCCATGCTCGTACCGCAGCGGTTCGCTCGTGCTCGAAGTCTGAAGATGCAGGCATGCGAACGAGGGGTAATCCATCAAGGCCAATCTCCTCAAGGCTGTCTGCAATCTCATCGTCTTCGTAGACCTCCATCCACATGTCGTCAGGACCGTCGAGGTGGCACCACGGAGAGACATCTTCTAGAGTGAACGGGATGGGTCCGAGCGGAGTTGATACTAGTACCACGCTCCTCGGCTCATCGACAAGTGCTGAGACAACCGCACCCAGTGCGGAATCGCGCCACGGCGGGGCTGCCCCTTCTATCAGAACTGTTCTCTTGGGGTCCTCCTCGGAGCCGTCCCACCACGAGCCCGGCACCCTCCAGCGCATCGATAGCAGGGCGTGGAGATGTAGTATGTGGGGCCTCATGCCAACATCGTCGCTCAGATGCTCGCCGCCGCTCCTGACCGGGTTGGTCGAAGCCATCAGATTCAGAACGGATTCACCTATCGGGTCATCTGCCAACTCGTCCAGCTGCTCGAGCACCCATAGGAAGGCATCCCGCAGTTGCGGCGAGGCGTGGCTGCGCTGCTCGGCGAGTTGCCAGATAGTGCCATTCCGAATCGCTTCGCGGCAACGAGCCAACTCAGCCTGAGTGACCTCGAGGTTGTGGTGCGCGAGCAGGGTCGAGCGTTCATCGGGGCGCATCGCTCTGACTGTGTCAGGTTCGTGCCCGAACAGGGCGGCGGAATGGGTCGGCCATTCGCGAATGTCAGCCAGTTTGACAGTGCCTGTCGGTGTGAGCAGTCGGTCGTCTCGAGCGAAGATTGCGTAGGCCGCACTGTCGAACAGATCAGCACCCAGTGCGATGGCCATCGGGAACAGCAGCGGATGGCCGCAGCCAAAGAGGTGGATGGGACGATGAGGAGGGATGGTTGACCTCGCGGCGAGAAGTATGCGGAATAACTCCCGGTAGCGCTGCCTCTCCATCAGCGGGACGATGCCTCCGATGGGATGGACTGCGAAGCCACGGTGCTGTCCCGAGGCGGCGCCCATCAGAATCCCTCCCCTTGCCCTGAGATCGTCATGCAGGCCTCCTTGTACCGGGCCATTTAGTAGAGTCTTCTGACCGGCAGTATCGAGAGACTGCTCGGCTCTGGCCGCTGTCTCCTCGACCGAGTTCTCGAGTTCGGATCGACTCATGTCCGGTCGGCCGAAGACATCGAGCATGGTTCCGATGTCAACGCCGATGTCACGCTGGAATGCGACTATCTCCTCTGCTCCGACCTCGACGTCGCCGTAGACATATGACTGGAATGTCCCGGAGTCGGTCACGATGACTCCTGGAAAGTCAAGCAGAGTGTGAATGCCATCAGCCAGAGCCTGTTCGCGCAAATCGTCGTGCTTCCATATCACGTAGGAGTTGGTTATCAGAGCCTCAACGCCGTACCGCTCCCACATCTCCCGTGGCTCGATGGTGCGCAGGTTGGGGTTAACCACTGGGAGTAGCATCGGTGTGTTGAGTGCGCCGTGTCGGGTGTGCAGACGTCCGATTCTCGCAGCGCCGTCACGGGTTACCACTTCGAACAGGCCTAGGTCCTGCTCTCGGGACGACTCGGGGTCTGGACGCGCAGACATGGAACCGGTGCGAAGCACCGGAAGCCATCAATCCTCGCTAACGCGGGTGATGACCCTGAGATTCACGTTTCCACCACTCAGAGTCAGTTCAACTCCGTCGCCGGTGTTGACCTCCAGCGTCGGGTCGTCTTCGAAGCCATGAGCGTACGGTACACTCAACAGCGAGGCGGCAGGGAGTGAGAGTGGGCAGACGTCGCGGTTGACTATGGCTGCAGGGCCCTTGCCTGTGTAGATCAGCCCCATCAGCACGAAGGGTGCCACAGTCGAGCCTGAGGCCTTCGGGTAGATCAGCACGGTGTCCTCGATTGCCGTCCCGTTGAGTGGGTGGCCGGGTTCCTCGATGACCCCCGTGTCACAGTTGACGTACCCGAGGTAGGTAATCGGGACATCGGTCACGAGCGCCTTACCCGAGACGCTCCACTCGCTCTGGCTCGGAATCCCTCTGCCTGAGGATTCGTGCTCGCCGCTGCGGTGCGACTTGGCGGAAGCCATGGGCTTAGCCCCTCTGGCTCCGAGCACCGGTCTCTCACCCCCTATGAGCATGGGGTCGAAGGCGTGAGCGACGCACTGATCGATTGGAGTCACACTCGTAGGCATGCGATTGAGGCCGCTCGTCAGGTAGTGCTCGGCCTTGAGCGAGTTCGTCAGCAAGTGGTTGTAGTGCGAGCGATTGTAGGGGGTGACCTCGGGGCAGGTGTCGCGCAGAACCAGTGCTCCAGCCTCCTCCAGCACGTCCAAAGTGCCGTCGGCGGCTATGAGGTCGTGGTTGTGGCCGCTCATGAAGACCCAGAGCCGCTGGTCGGGAATCCTCTCGCCCAACTCCATCCGTGCACGGACGGCCGCCGCGGTCGCACGAGCCTCACCGACGCTCGCCTGGGGACAGCCTATCACGACGAGGTCGACCTGCCCCTTAGGAGAGAGTTCGCGGTATCTCTCGGCAAGGTCCGCCTCGGTAAATGTCAGCTCACCTTGATAGTCGTCGACAGTGGGGGCGACGGCAGTGTGTCCATCTGCCCATAGCAGCGGGCAGCCGTAGTTTGCAGCCGCTGAAGTGAGTGCTTTGCGCATCTCGAAGCTGGCCCACTCAGGAAGTCCTGTGATACGAGGCATCGGACCCCAGGGCAAATCCCACTCAGGGAGTACCTGCTTGCCTATCCAGTCGCCAAGCACACTCCAGTCGGTGATATCGGTCATCTTGCACTCGACGTGAACATGGATGTTGGGGGCGCGGTTTGAGGGGATATGCAAGCCCCAAAATGGAGCCCATCCAGTTAGGGCGGTGGCGAGTGCCGAGAGGCCGGACTCGCGGTTGGTGACCAGTGAGGTGTAGGAATTGGAGAAGCATACAGCGTTGGACTCGGCCCACGAGCCGATGCCCTCTCCTGTGTCCACGCCCCTGTCGTAGGGCGTGCAGGACAGAATCGCCTCGATTCCGAGGTTCGAATACGCATGCACGATCTCGAACTGCTGCTCCAGAAAGCCTGGGTGGTCGATGCCCATCTCCTCCATGCGCTCGTGGTCGCAGCCAGCGGAGTTCAGGGTCGTCGGGATTGCTACCTTGCCCTCAGAGTCACCAGCGAGGTCCGAGAGGAAACGTCGCAGTCCATGTCCTCCCGTGATTACGCTCACCCCCGAAACATGCGCGTGCTCAACGCGAACGAACTCGCTGGCTCCCGCTGTAGATGCCAGATCCACCACTAGGCGAGCGGCCTTCTGCTTAGTCGGGCCGTGCCCACCTTCGAGCATCGAGCGCAGGTCATCTGGGATGTCCACGCCTGACTCCCGGATGGTGACCCCCTTCAATACGACGCAATCGGATTATCGAATCGGTTCTTTTCAAATCGAGTTGCTGGATGGCATTTGTACCGAGATTGGTGAGAATATAGGCACTAGTCACAATCGGCACGCTGCCGTTGAGCCTCTATGGCCACCACGGCCATCGGCGCCTGTAGGTTGTAAGAGGGGACGAATCCGCTCATCGGTATGCGGACCACGAGATCCGATGCAGCGAGCATATCGTCAGGAATACCGTCATGCTCGCCACCCACGATTAACATCACATCACCAGTCAGGTCGGCATCCCACGGGCCGACTTGGCCGCTGTCCTCGACTGCTATCACCCTGAACCCCGAAGCCTTGGCTGAATCGATGGTTTGCGAGCCGTCGACCCAGTGCACGGGCATGAAACGGTGGGCCTTCATAGAGGCGCGAAGGGCCGCCTTGCGCTCGCTGTGGCTTAACTGGCAGTCAACGAACACGGCATCAGCGCCGCTGACCTCAGCGGTGCGGATGGTGAAGCCGATGTTGATCGGGTAGCGCGCCCCGGCGAGCATCCAGACCAATCCGCCTCGTTCGAGTACTTCTTCGAGGCTTGCATCGGGGTTGCGGCCGACCAATGCGAGCACATCGGGGGTCTCGTCGCGGGTGTCCCTCGCCATCCTCCAGACATCACTTCTGGAGCCTTCCCTGACAGGAATTCCTCTCTCCTCAGCGATGGCCCTCAGGCGCGCCACTCCTGGGTTCTGGGAGTCACGGCGCACCAGTAGGAGTGATATCTCCTCTCCGGCCTTGAATGCGGAGTTGATTTCATCGACTCCACACCTCTGCATGGAGTCAGGTGGGGCCTGTGATACAAAGGCTGAACCCACGGGAGTCTACTCTTCATCACCCGTGAGGTTCGCATTGATCTGCTGAAGGATATCCCTGATCTCGACTAGGACGTCGTTGGAGTCGTCTGAAGGTGCAGACTGTTGAGGGGTGGAAACCAATGAGTCTCTTTGCTGAAGAACGAGGTCGCGGAACTGATCGGAGTTTTTCACCCCGGTGAGGATGAATGGTGCAGCACCAGCTGTCTCAAACTGCATCCTTACAACTCCGAATGCGTTCAGTATTGGGCCCTCGTGAATAGACACATCTGTGAGTTTGTCCAAGGGAATGTTCTGCTGTTTCTTGAATAGCCATCCCATGCGCATATTGATCGAGCGGTCTGTCAGGGCCCCGCTCATGTGCTCGAACTGCTTCTTATGCACAATCCATCCAAACGGAATCCAGACAATCATTGCTATGATTCCAACCACTGTCACAAGAAGACCTAAATTCGCCATTATCCACCAGTAAACGATAATCTTCCTATCGAATTCTACGGCCATGATGTGGCCCTTGTCCGCGTATCCCTCTGCCATGCGCCCCCCCATCTCGTCCTTCTATTCAAGTCATCCATCGTGATTTCAGCGCTTGGCTGCTAGAGGCTGCCTCCAGCCCTGGCCGAACGCTCGCTCGCTGACTCTCGGAGCTGGTGGCATCTGCCAGCGCTTGTGCTCGCTGGTGTTGAGTTTGCCCTCGACCCACGCCACTGTGGCCTCGTCATAGCCCTGAGCGGCGATGCTCTCGGACGAGGCTAGGTCTTCGATGAGAGCGTAGAGGATGGCGTCGAGCGTGGCGTAGGGGGGGAGGCTGTCCTGGTCGACCTGGTCGGGGGCGAGCTCGGCTGAGGGTGGCTTGGTGATGGTGGACTCGGTGATGGGAGGCGGGTTGCCTATGGATTCAGCGTCGGCGTTGATGGCTCGGGCCAGCTCGTAGACTTGGGTCTTGTAGAGGTCTCCGAGAGGAGCATAGCCTCCGTTCATATCGCCGTACAGGGTACAGTAGCCGACCGCCAGTTCCGACTTGTTGCCCGTTGCCACCGCCATCGAGCCGCGCGCGTTAGCAGCACCCATAACCAGCATCCCCCGTATGCGCGCCTGCAGATTCTCAGCAGCCACCGGGTCGCCCGAAACCAACTCTCCCGCCAATGCCTCCTCGGCCTCGTCGTGAAGCTCGTTGATCGGCACCGATAGCATCTCGATTCCGAGGGCTTCGGCGGTCGCCACCGCATCGTCGATCGAGTGCTGGCTCGAGTGTCTGCTCGGCATTGAGAGACCCAGCACACTTGCCGTCCCGACAGCGCGCGCGGCTACCGCCGTGCACACCGCCGAGTCTATGCCCCCGGACATACCGAGGACGAGGCTCTTGATGCCCGACTTGCGGCAGTAGTCGCCCAGCCCCGTGGTGATTGCGCTCAGCAGGTCAGTCCCGCTGTCGGGTGCAGTCGGCTCGTCGCCCGGCGCGACCATTTGCACAGCGCACCGGCAATCAGGTCCGCATTCGCCCTCAGGCCAAGGAACCCAACCGGCCGCCGATGGGTCGTCGAGGTCGACGAGCATCACACCCATGCACCAGCCGGGCGCCTGCACGACGGTTCCGTCGGGCCATGCGACCAGTGAGCGGCCGTCGAAGATGAGGTCGTCGTTGCCACCGACCTGATTGCACAGTGCAAACGGGTGGCCGAGGGTGGCTGCGGCGGCTCTTGCCAGCGCTGCGCGCTCGCCCTCCTTGGCAAGGTGATATGGGCTCGCTGAGAGGTTGACGGTGAGTTCGAGCGGCCCGTCGCGCTGCTGCCACTCCGCCAGTTGCTCTATGGGGTCTGTGCGGTAGTCGCTGGGCACATCACCCACATGCTGCCATGCGTCCTCGCAGATGGTCACCCCGAGATGCATGCCGGCTGCGGTTGCAAGGCCCGCGTCGAGGTTTGGCTCGAAGTAGCGGGCCTCGTCGAACACATCGTAGGTCGGCAGCAGCTGCTTGCGGCAGGTGACTTCACCGCTGCCACCAGGTCCGACACGCACCGCGCCGTTAGCCGGCTTGGTGCGCTCGCTGCCCGAATCGATGGGCGAGCCGATGAGTAGGGGTATCGGAGAGTCCACTGCGCTGGCAGCGGCCTGACACTGCTCGACGAAGCCGTCCTCAAGCAGCAGATCTCGGGGCGGATATCCGCACACTGCGAGCTCACAGGTCCACGCGACCGAAGCCCCGTTGCTCGCTGCCAGAGCGGCTGCCCGCTCTATCTCAGAGGCATTGGATTCAATGTCCCCGACGGTCGGATTGAGTTGCAGGAGCGCTACGACCTCGCCCATCAGTACTCAGGGGGGAACGGGGGCATTCAAGGTTGCCGGATGCCGTTCCTAGGAGCACTGCGAGCAGCACGAGGGGTGTGAGCGGAGATGCGTGTGCCGGAACCATGGTTCCCGCGACTGAGACGTCCTCTGGTGCCTCGATCAGGGGGATTTCGACCATCCAGATGTCGAAGTCCCCAGAACGGTCCGAGTGGAAGGCGATGTGGCGGCCGTCAGCTGACCAAGTGGGATGTGCGTCAATTGCCGTGTCGGAAGTCAGGCGGTGCAGCCCCCCATCAAAGAGCGAGAGGACGTAGAGGTCACCGTTGATGCCACGCACGGAGTTGTAGACGACGTGTGAGCCGTCCGGAGACCATGCCGGGTAGCCGTCCTGGTAGTCGTCAAAGGTGACTTGGGTCGGCCCCTCTCCGTCCGAGGACACTACCCAAATATCGTTGCTGCCGCTCTGGTCCGACTCGTAGACTATCCAATCACCGTCCGGCGACCAGCGCCCGCAGTGCTCCCTCGCATCCGTGCCCACGAGTTTGAGCGGTGGGCCCGTCGGCTCTCCGGTCTCGCTCACTGGAACCTTCCAGAGGTCCATCGTGCCATCCCTGTTCGAGTAGAAGATTATCTCAGTGCCGTCCGGCGACCACCGGCCCGAGTCGTCAAACGCCGCGTTGTCGGTTACCCTGTGAGTCTCACCCGTCAAGATGCTCGCCGTGAAGATCTCCATCTGGTGGCTGTCCGATTCGCTATTGCGCACCCAGGAGTTGAACACCACGTGGCTGCCATCAGGAGACCAACCCGGATAACCGTGGTACCTCTGCTCGGTGGTCACCAGCGAAGGTTCACTGCCATCTGGAGACAATCTGTATATCTCATAGGCGCCCTCTTCTAGGCCTCTCGAGGACTTGAACAGCAGAGTGTCGCCCTCGGTGTTCCACTCCGGCTGGATGTCCTCAGCGGGGCTGTCGGTCAGCCTCTGGGGGAAGATTGCTGTGAAGCTCAGCCTTCCAGCGTTGTGCGTACCCACTCGGATCTCGAGCTCGAGGGCGGCTGGGGACCCAGTTCCATCAGAGTAACCCGAGGCGTGGATATCGAAGGAGACTGAGTCGGCCACTGGCTCGGTGGCCTCCAATTGGCCGTTCACCCAAAGTTCGAGTGATTCCTCATCGAGGTCGCCTGTTGTGGATACGGTGACCTCTGCCCAATCTCCCTCTACCCAATCTCCCTCGGAGGGAGATAGGAATGCAATCCCGTAGTCGACCTGCGTGTCGTCATCCTGTGTGTCACTTTGATCGGTCGGTGCCAATTTCTGACTGGATAGGACGACTAGCAAAAGAACGACCATCATTATCGGGAGCCAGGGAGTCTGCCGGGAAATCTCGGTCATCGACCGATGTAGACGACGTGTGCATTCAAGGTTGCCGGGGCCCTCAGTGGCACGCTGCATCGTACTTCTTCAGTCGCCAGTAGTTGTAGGGCCAAGGTGTCAGGAAGCCCGCGACAAGCATCGGGACAATGACCCACCAGGTCAGTTTGGCCCCCCCGGTCAATACAAGGTCGACGATGTTCATCGCCGCTTCCATCGAGAGCATCGAAATCAATGACATTCCGATTGCCACCCGGAATGCCTCGTTCAGTGCCATCTGAGCTGATAGGATGACGGTCTCAAGGGCGATTGAGGTCATGATTCCATTGAACATGGCCAGTGCCATAATCATCATCGGGCTCCATCCCGAGTCGGTGAATACAAACTGGAAAGCTGCTATGGTTCCGAAATCGCCAATGCTGCAACCGATTAAGCACCACTTCGTGTTGTTCGCGGACTTCCTCCAGACATCCCCGTCTCCCCAGTTGAAGTCGGCGCTGGCGCCGTCGGCGGTGTAGCCCGCACCGGTGATCGCCGCTACCATGGAGTCGCGGCCGGTCCCGGAATGCGAGACGACCGCCTGACCGGTCTCGTGGGAGACCTCGGCGCTGAGGACCCCTTCCAGACCTTCGAGGGCGTCCCTAACCCTGCCCGAGCATCCGGTGCAGGTCATTCCTCCTACTGCGATGGTCGCCGTCTGAGACACGCTCGACCGTCCCGACGGGCACTCTTGAATCCTACTAAACGGTGAATTCGCCCTATGGGCGAACGGGGCATCTTCAATACAGCGCCGTAGGTCGCCGGGCCGATGGGCGTACCCGAACCAGCCGGCGGCCTCGACCCGGTCGCCCTAGAGACTGCCTTGATGGAGACATGGGGCGAAGAGGGGACCTTCGAAGCGACTATCGAGGCGCGCCGAGAGGGGGCCAGCCCCTTCACCTTCCTCGAGGGGCCACCCACGGCCAACGGCCGGCCGGGCATCCACCACGTCATCTCGAGGCTGTTCAAGGACATGGTATGCCGATGGAAGACCATGGAGGGGCACGTCGTCGAGCGTAAGGGCGGCTGGGACACCCATGGTCTGCCCGTCGAGATAGAGGTACAGAAGAAACTCGATCTGATGTCCAACGAGGCCATCGAGGCGTATGGCATGGAGGCGTTCAACGAGAGGTGCAAGGAGAGCGTCTGGACCTACGAGGAGGCGTGGCGCGAGATGACTGAACGCATGGGCTTCTGGATTGACATGGATGACCCTTACGTTACGCTGCACGACGAGTATATCGAATCCGCATGGTGGTCACTCAAGCGGATGTTCGACAAGGGGCTACTGTTCCGCGGTCACAAAGTCCTGCCCTACTGCCCCCAGACGGGGACTAGTTACTCCACCCACGAAGTCTCTCAGGGCTACAAAGAGGTCTCAGAGCCTGCTGTCTACATCAAGTTCGAACTCGTCGACGATGATGCCTCCGTCCTCGCTTGGACTACCACGCCATGGACCCTGCCGGGAAACGTGGGGCTCGCCGTCGGACCTGATGTCACCTACTGCCGCATCCGCATCACTGAGCCACCTGCAGGCTCGTGGGAGGGCCGTGGCGGTGCTGAGGTCGGAGAGGAGTTGATTCTCGCCAAGGACCTGCTCGCAGACGTTCTGCGCCACCAGATCGAGGTCGTCGACGAGTTCCCCGGCTCGCAACTCATCGGCAAGGCCTACCGCCCACTGTTCCCCGACGCGGTTGAGCGAGGCGGCTCCGAGAGTGCCTGGACGGTCGTCGCTGCCGACTTTGTGACCACCACTGACGGAACGGGTGTGGTCCATACCGCAGTGATGTACGGCGAGGAGGACTACAACCTCGGAATGGAGGTCGGCTTCCCGGCTCAGCACACCGTAGGCATAGACGGCGCCTTCGTCGCCGGTACCCATCATCTGCTCGATGGTCGCTACGTCAAGGACTGTGATTCCGATATCATCGACCACCTCGCCGACCAGGACCTGCTCTACCGCGAGCACATCTATACTCACGACTACCCTCACTGCTGGCGTACCGACCACCCACTACTGTACTACGCGATGGACAGTTGGTTCGTCCGTATGACCGCGGTGCGCGATGAGATAATGCAGTACAACTCTGAAGTCGAATGGGCCCCCGAGTGGACTGGCACCAAGCGCATGGGAGAGTGGCTCTCGAACATCAAGGACTGGGCGATCAGTCGCGAGCGCTACTGGGGCACCCCTATCCCCGTGTGGATTTGCCCAGATTGCGGTCACGAGCATTGCATAGGCAGCATCGAAGAGATGGGATCGATGAAGACCGATGGCTCGCCTGTGCCCCCAGAGTTGCACCGTCCTTACGTGGACGACGTAAAGCTGCACTGCCCCTCGAGCGGTTGCTCGGGAGAGATGGTACGGGAGCCCTACGTCATGGACTGCTGGTTCGACTCTGGTTGCGCTTCGTTCGCCCAGTGGCACTATCCGTTTGAGAACAAAAACAAGTTTGATGGCTCGTTCCCCGTGGACTATATCTGCGAAGCCGTCGACCAGACACGGGGCTGGTTTTACTCGCTCCTCGCCGTCTCTACAGCCGTGTTCGAGAGCACCTGTTACCACCGCTGCCTCTCTCTAGGTCACATTCTGGACAAGGAAGGAAAGAAGATGAGCAAGTCGAAGGGCAACGTCGTCGACTCGTGGGACCACTTCAACAAGGAGGGGGCTGACTCGATCCGTTGGTACATGACTACGCAAAGTGCGCCGTGGTCACCCACCAATTTCGACCCCAATGGAGTTCGAGAGTCCTACGCCAAGATGTTCCTCACATTGTGGAACGTCTACCGCTTCCACGCCGACTACGCCGCAATGGACGGTTTCGATGCCGACGACGAGTCTGGCTACGTCGCTGTGTCTGAGCGCAGCCCGCTTGACCGCTGGGTGCTGTCGAAGGCTTGCGCGATGGCAGAGTCGTACCACGAGCACTTCGAGTCTTGGGACTTCCACAAGGCCGGCCGCGAACTCGAGGACTTCGTCGCTAATGACCTATCCAACTGGTATGTACGGCGCTCGCGCCGCAGGCTCTGGGACGAGGCAGACAGCAATGACAAGCGAGCCTGCCAGCACACGCTACACGAGGCTCTGCTGCTGGTCTGTCGCCTGATGGCGCCGGTCGCTCCGTTCATGTCCGACAGGATTCATCGCGATCTCGGCGGCTCGTCTGTCCATCTGGCCGACTGGCCGGTCGGGTCGACGCTGGTCGAGCGCGATCTACCTCCACGTGACTACGGTCTGGAACAACAGATGTCTCTCGTGCGCGCGCTCGCTGAAACGGGCAGGCGCGTTCGGGTCGAGGAGGGGCGCCGGCAGAGGCTACCGTGCCGCAACGGCTGGATCATAGGCGGACCGGACCTCTCTGACTTCCACGAGATTCTGGCGGAGGAGTTGAATGTCGAGAGCCTGATGACCGAGGAGGACCTCGACCGTTTCCAGAGGATTGTGCTCGAGCCGAACAGGAAGAAGTTGGGCGCCAAGTGCAGGTCCGATCTGCCGGCGGTGCTGGCCGAGCTGGAAACCGCTGACCCGGACTCTCTCCTACTGGAGGTCGAGGCCGGTATCGCCGCCCTCGCTGGATATCAGATAACCATGGACGACATCGAGGTGCGCCGCACCGAGAAGGAGGGTTACTCGGCCGCCACTCTGGCTGACGAGGACTTCGGAGATGTCTCTCTGGTGCTAGACATGGCCATCGACGACGAGCTGATGTCGCGCGGACTCGCGCGCGACGTCATCCGCAGAATCCAGTCGAAGCGCAAGGAGTTGGACCTCGCCGTTGAAGATACAATCGCACTGTCGTTGTGGATAGACGGTGGCGAACTGGCAGACGAGGACTGGTCGCATGTCCAGAGCGAGACTCGTGCCGGCAGCGCAGTGCTCAACGAGGGTGCGGCGCCCCCTGATGCGGACTCGTTCGAAGTCGATGGCATCGGAGTCACTTTCACCGTAGGCTAGTGATTAAGCAACTGCGGGGCCGTATCTGACGGGAAGCAGCATCTCGACGCCAAACAGCGGATCGGGGTCGGTCGAGTCGTGGTAGGCGATGAACGCGCCGCCGTCAGGAAGGATGCCCATGCTGGCGAAATCGAACCTGATGTCGTTCCCCGCGCCCGAGGTCGAGTCGAGGTCGCCGAGCCCGAGGTGGGTCTTCATGTCGGGTACAAGGCTCTCCGAGTACTCCCTGACGTGCCATGCGACGTCGACGTCGGGACCCTCGGCGCTCTGGTAGCGGACGTTGAGCACGAACAGGTCCTGAGCGCCGTTGGCGTGGAACTCCCACTCCTCCAATTCCGTTGCGACTGAAGACAGGTTGTAGGTCTGGTTGGTCCAAGTCAGGCCGCCGTCCCATGAGAGCGTGTGCTGGAGAACTGTGCCTGCGGCGGTTACGCAGTGGAGCGCCGTTGAGGAGTCAAAGGAGCAGTACTGAGAAGGTAGACTGCTACCGTTGGCATTGGTCGCAGCCCACCAGCTGAGCGAGGTGTCTAGGTATGCGTCCACTCCTCCGTCGAAGTAGTTAGGGAAGTACAGACCGCCCGAGGGCACCGGGAAGGAGCGCATCTCCTTGTGCGGCTTGGTGTAATCCCACTCGACACCGAGCTCCTCGAAGTCGAGGTCAACCTCCATCACGTCGAGGTTTGCATCGCGATCGGGGAAGTCGAAGTTCTGGTAGTTCAACCCGTCAGTGCTAATCTGTCCGCCACGGTTGGCCACTTGGTGCCAGAAGTTGCTGATGACGAGGCTGGCCCAAGGCCCGCTGCCGTAGATACTGCTGATGGGGCCCGTGACTTCAACCTGCCACGACCTGTCGTAGAAGGCCTCAGGGGGCCGGTTGTAGCACCAACTCCAGTCCTCGTCCTCTGCATCGTAGAAGAAGGCGTAGAACTGGTCGGCTCCGCTGGTGCTCGGGTACGGGAACCAGCCCATCGCGATGAGGTCGCCATTGGTGGCCTGAACGATGCTGCCCTCTCCCAGCCCCTCCTGGCCCGGAATCGTGGGCTTGGGCAGATAACAGCCGAACTGCGAGAAGATGGTGGGCTGCCACTCCTTCCAAGTCAGCCCCCTATCCTCGCTCCAAGTCGGGTATTCGCCGCCGAAGTTTAGTATCCAGCCCTCCTTGGTGGCGGCCAGGTAGTGCTCGCAGCAGTTGCCGCCGTGCTCATTACCGTAGACTGTCCAAGTAGAGTTGCCCCAGGTATCGTTGCTGAACGGCGCACCTACGGTGAAGTTCCGAGGATCCTCGTAGGACGAGGGGGTATCGATGTAATTGTAGCCAGAATCCCATGGCGTCAGGCTATCATCTCCGACCTCGCCACCACCGAAGCATCCTGCAAGCGTCATGCTGGAGACCATCATCACCGCGAGCACCGCTCGCGACACTCGCGCTTCGGCCATGCTCCAACCCCGTGAGAAGGCCGTATTTCGCACTTCGCACGTGATGCGCCCTGCAACGCAGGGCGGTGAGGTTCAAAGCCTGAAGCAGGGCGTTAGCGAGCCATGCGCGCATCTGCTATGACCGCAATCCTACTGCTGCTGATGACGAGTCTGGGCCCAGTAATGGTGACATCTGCGCAGACTGCTCCCACCGATGCGATTTACATCAACGAAATTCTAGTCTCCCCTA
This sequence comes from Candidatus Thalassarchaeum betae, assembly GCA_022447095.1. Lineage (GTDB taxonomy): Archaea > Thermoplasmatota > Poseidoniia > Poseidoniales > Thalassarchaeaceae > Thalassarchaeum > Thalassarchaeum betae_B. Next base: position 17,788 of record JAKUUP010000006.1, on the reverse strand, counting down.
ACAACGAGCAATATGACGGCACGGACTGGAACGGTGACGGTTCGATGGGGACCTACAACGACCAGTTCGTAGAACTGCACAACCCCACTTCCGATGCAATAGACATCGGCGGGTGGTGGCTCGACGACATCGCCGACGGCGGTTCGCCGGCGTGCAGCATCGGCTGGGGCACCGTCCTCGAGGCGGGTGCCTACGTCGTCTTCTACCGGTCGTGGACGGGAATCGAGTTCGACTTCTGGGACGGGGACACGATTCGCCTTCTCGATGGCTCGGGCACCGAGGTCGACTCGGTGAGCTACGGGGGCGAGGATTCGGACTGGGATATCCCCTACGGCTACGATTCGTTAAGCGGCAACTGGGCCAAGCTGTCCGACGGCAGCCCGACCCCGGGAGGCGCCAACCACCTAGAGTGGGGCGGTGCCAACCACCTGCAGGGCAACTGCTACCCTCCGCAGGACCACGTCCACAACGGGGAGTACATCCTCGAGGGGCGCGTAGTGACGATGGTTTCCGAGAACGACGTCATAGAAGACGGTCGAGTTCTCGTGCGTGATGGGATAATTGATGCCGTTTGGAGTGCTGAGGGTGGTGCACCGGCAACTGCAGCAGGGGTCATGTCGATTCCTACCAGTGGCACAATATACCCCGGATTCATAGATCCCCACAACCATGCAAAATACAACCTAATTCCGCTCTGGGACCACGGAACAGACGGATGGGATAATAGATACCAATGGCAGTCATACTCGGGCTATAGCGATGCAAAGGACATTGGATGCTCACTATACGACTCATCCGCGATGCGATTCGCCGAACTACGAGCGGTCGCCGGTGGCAACACCGCGCTGCAGGGCAGCAGCACGTCCTCCACCGACACTTTCGAGACGATGCTCGCGCGCAACATCGAACTCTACAACTTCGGCAAGGACTACATCCACACCAAGGTCACCGAACTGGAGTCAGATTACTCCGGACAGCACATCAAGGACGGCAACGCCTCAGGCGAACTCGACGCCTGGTTCCTACACCTCGCCGAGGGCATCGACGAATCGAGTCGCGCCGAGTTCGACATCCTCGTCGGCAACGACCTGCTCGTCGGCGAGGTCGTCATTGTCCACGGCACCGGTCTGACGCAGACCGAGCTCTCAGCGCTTGGAGACGTGGGCGGGAGCCTAGCTTGGTCGCCGACCTCGAACCTGCTGCTCTACGGCGACACCACGGACATCGCGACTGCGAAGGCGGAAGGCGTGAACATCATGATCGGGCCCGACTGGGGGCCATCGGGCTCCAAGAGCTCGATGCACGAGTTGAAAACCGCTGATTGGTGGGATGACAACGTCCTCGGCGATGTCTTCACCGATTACGAACTGGTTCAAGCAATCACCACCAACATCGTCGACGCCATCGGCTGGTCCGAGCATACGGGCCGCATCCAGGAGGGGTTGGCCGCCGACCTAGTCGTGCTCGACACCTTCCGCTCTGACCCGTACCGCAACGTCGTCGACGCAATCGATCCCGACGTTCGCCTAGTCGTCGTGGGCGGACTGGCGATTTACGGCGATGTCGACATCATGCAGGCGATGGACGAAGAAGTGGAGATAATCCAGGGCGTTGGCTTCACCAAAGCCACCGATATCACCTACGACGGCGTGCCGGAAGCGCAGCAGACCTACGCCGAAATGCTCACTGCGCTTCAGGAATGCAACCAAGGCGCTGGCGTGCCGCTGGAGTACCTGTTCACACTCGGCGATGAGCGCTACTTCGATGTCCTGAACAACTCCCTGACATTCCAGAGTGGACGGACCATCGACCTGTGGGGGGACTACTACGACGTAGAACTGAACGAGGATGGGCATCGTGTCGACGGGACTGTTGCCGGAGCCGGTCCGATTGACACCACCCCTCCGAGCAACGGCGGCTCGGAGGACACCGAAGCTGCTTGTAGCGACGGCGTGGATAACGACGGCGACCCATACGTTGACTGCGACGACTTCGACTGCAGTGACACCACGGTGTGCGGGGGCGAAAACAACCAAACTCCGGTCCCTGAACCCGAGCTGCCGGTCCTGTGGCCGACCTACGGGCCGCGTGGCGGCACCATCCCGCACCCGACCACCATCGACGAGGGGATACACCTCGAGGAGTGCGAATCTACCGAAGCGACTCTCTCCGAGGCCAACGTGCCCACGACCCCGGGCAGCAAGGTCCTGCTGTGCGGTGCGATACTGATCGTCATGCAGCCGACCGAGGAGTGCATCGAGGTCGGCGGCTCGTTCTGCAACCTCGACGTGGCCGACGCAGTTGCCGTGCCGGCCCACCTGTGCTCCGATTCCGGGGCCTATCCCGATGAGGTGACCTGTCGGTATGGCTACGCCTTCATAGATGCCGAGGAGGAGTCTGGGCCCGAGCCAGAGCCCGAGCCGGAGGAAGAGAGCTGGATGGACGGACCTTTCTACTGGGTGGCTATCTTCGTCGCTCTGGCCGTGATTGTGGGCTCGATTGGGATAGTCAACTCCAACCTGCGTGAGCTCTCAGGACGCGAGCCGTCCGTGCTCGTGGAAGAGGAGTGATTAGGCCAAGTGCCAAGTCGGGCCGTCCGGACCGTCCTCTACTATGACGCCTATTGAAGAAAGTTCGTCACGGATCTCGTCCGCGCGTGCCCAGTCGCTCGAATCTCGGGCGCCCTCACGCTCGGCCAGCAGCGCCTCGACCCGTTCGGCGACCTCAGCCCGAGCCAAGTCGGCCTGTGCCAGTCCTGCCATGACCTCGTCAGATGAAGGGAGAAGTCCGAGGGCGTCTCCGGCATACTGCTCCAGCCAGTTGGCCACATCGGAGCCGGCTGCGGAGGCCACCACTCCCTGAACCTCGATCATTGCCGCTCGAGTGTTGAAGTCATCATCCATCGCTGCAGTGAATCGCTCGCTGGCTCCTGCAAGGTCGTCGCCCGACTCGCCGTCCGCGCTGAGTGAGGCCCCATACGCCTCGACGAGCCTGTCGTAGTGAGTGGTTGCGTCCTCGAGGAACTCGGGAGTCAGATCGATTGGATTGCGATATGGGACACTGAGCAGCGCGTAGCGCAAGGCGAGAGGGGCGTGATGCTCGAAGGTATCTCTGACTGTCCAGAAGTTGCCTAGACTCTTGCTCATTTTCTCGCCGTCAACGTTGACGAAGCCATTGTGCATCCAGTAGCCTACTACTGGCTCGCGGCCTGTGCAGCACTCGGACTGGAATATCTCGGCTTCGTGGTGGGGGAATCGGAGGTCGTGGCCGCCGCCGTGGATGTCGAAATGCTCGCCGAAGTGCTTGAGAGACATCGCCGAGCATTCGATGTGCCAACCCGGTCTGCCAGCACCCCACGGACTTTCCCACGAGGGCTCTCCGGGCTTGGCCAGCTTCCATAGCGCAAAGTCGCGGTGGTCTCGCTTGCCTGAACCGGTCTTTTCAACACGTCCGCCCGCACCGGCTCGAACCATCTCGAGGGTCTGGCCCGTCAGTTGCCCGTACTTCTCCGGGGCAGTGTCAATCTCGAAGTAAACCCCGTCGCCCCCAACATAGGCGTGGCCCTTGTCCACTAGGGTGGAGACCATCTCGATGATCTCGGTGATTGTCTCAGTGACTCGAGGATAGTGGTCGGCCCTCAGGACGTTCATCGCGTCCATGACCTCGAAGTACTCGTCGATGTTCCTGTTCGCGACCACTGAGTAGTCGACTCCTTCCGAGTCGGAGATGTCGAGTATCTTGTCATCGATGTCGGTAAAGTTCTGCACGTAGTCGACTTCGAACCCGCTCGCCTCCAGCCAGCGGTGCACTACGTCGAAAGCGAGGTAGCAGCGTGCGTGACCTAGGTGACTGGGAGAGTAAGGCGTGATGCCGCAGACGTACATCCTCACCTTGCCATCATCGAGAGTGGTCAACTTGCGCTTCTCGCGCGAGCGCGTGTCATACACTCTGAGCGTCATTCTGTCCGGGCTCGGCGGCTTACTAGTCATCAACCCCGCGCCGCTTCCACTAGCGCCGAGTACAGTACGTCATGCCCGGCGCGCTCGGGGTGCCACTGTACACCTAGGCAAAATCTCAGATCTTGGCGCTCAACTGCCTCAATCAGCCCGTCATGCTTGGCTATGGCCGCGACCGTCAAGTCACCTGCATCGGCGACACCCTGATGATGCGTCGAATTGACTGTGATTGATTTGCCCATTAGACTCTCCAGCAAGGATCCTGGACTTGTTGAGACTCCGTGCTCTGTCTCGACGCCGTCGAAGCCTCCGTGACCCTCGTGTCCTGGGGTCGTGTCCAAGTGTTGGTGCAGACGCCCGCCATGCATCACGCTGAGGAGTTGCATGCCTCTGCAAACGCCGAAGAATGGCATATCTCTGGCCATGGCCTCTCGGATTAGACTCATCTCAGTGGCATCCTGTTCAGGGTAGAACTCTACGGTCATCGACTCAGGCTCTTCTCCATAATTGTCAGGGTACAGATCCGGCCCACCTGAGACGACCAAACCATCGATACTGTCGAGAATCTTGGTCATGTCGCCTGCTGGCGGGATGATGAGCGGCGTACCGCCGACCCTGTCTATTGCGGAGACATATGCCGAGGGCAGTATGGCTGCGTGCCTGTGCCAGTTCCCGTAGACAGTGTCACGCATGAAGCAGGTGACTCCGATTACTGGTCGCACTCAATCACCGATTGCTTCTCTCTGTAGTCTGGCAAATCTAAATGACTTGATTCCGACTATAATGAAGGAAATGCCGACCTGAAGAAGTAGTAGATGCGAAATTATAGCCAGAGTAGACATATCTGAATAGCCCGTTACAATCCTTGCTCCACCTATTGTCATGACTAGTGCCAAAACCATTGAAATATGCATGTAATGATGTCTGTTCTTGCCATTCCTCTCAGACAACACCCCCAGAGCAAGCATTGGAAAACCCATGAATGCTGGAATAAGCGCGGTAATTGACGGAGGGTCTGCACTTTGCATGAAGTAGGATATTACTCCCCAGAGTGTAAGAACAGCGCCATTCAGTATTGCGATTCTTGGTATGGTCATCCCGAATGCGGTGAATTCGTCGCTCATACAATCTCTAACGGCAGTTTCTTTTTGATGTTCACGATTGAGTAATCTTCCCCAATATTCGAATTACTATCCTCTATACTGGGTCAAATGAATCCGGCTTTACTGGAACTCCATATACGGGCTTTACCGGATTTCTTCTGATATTGCTTGTGGATGTCAGCATCCCGGGAGACGATCTGCTCCCACAGTATCTCGGCCACGTCCATCACTTCCATCTCGGCACCCACAGCATCCAATCCATCCTTGACCATTATCGAGCAGAACGGGCATCCGACCGCCACCGTATCGCAACCGGTCTCAGCTAACTCGGCGGCGCGGATGACGTTGACGCGCTTGTCGGCGTCCTCCTCCATCCACATCTGCGCGCCTCCAGCGCCGCAGCAGAAGGAGTCCTGTCCGTGATTCTCGGTCTCCACGTCGACGCCGCCGATGACGCTCCTCGGCTCTTCCATGACGCCGCCGATGCGTCCGAGGTAGCACGGGTCGTGGAAGGTCATGCTGCGGTCGTTCTTCTCGACCTGCGGCAACTTGCCCTCCTCCTGTAGTTTGGCGAGGATCTCCGAGTGATGGAAGACCTCGAGCTCGTCGCCACCGTAGTCGCCGTACTCCTTTCCAAGAGTGTGGAAGCAGTGCGGGCAGGAAGCCACTATTCGCTTGACTCCAAGTTCCTGGAAGGTCATCATGTTGGTCTCGGCGAGCATCTGGAAGAGGAACTCGTTGCCCGCCCTGCGGGCGGGGTCGCCCGAGCACCCCTCTTGCATGCCGAGAATGCCGACATCCAGTCCTGCCTCCTTCAGCAGGGAGATGGTCGAGCGCGCCACCTTCTGGTTGCGCTCGTCGAAACTGGCAGCGCAGCCTACGAAATAGATGTACTCTGCGGGCTCGCCGACCTTGACATCGAGGTCTGCGGCCCAGTCGGCGCGCTCGTGCGAACCGAAGCCGTATGGGTTTGAAGCGGAGTCCATATTGTCAAACGCAACGTTGAGTTGTTCTGGGTACTCCATCGTCTCCATCACAGCATTGCGGCGCAGGTCGGTCAGCTTGGGCACGTGCTCTATGTACAGTGGACAGACATCGACGCACGCGTTGCAGGTGGTGCACGCCCAGACCGCCTCGTCGGTGATACGCTGCATCATCGTCTCCCCGGGCTGCTCGCCGGACAGCAGCAGGGGCGCGTGTTCGTTGGCGTAGTTACGCACGTCGTGGATGACCTGCATTGGGTTGAGTCCCTTCCCGGATGCATAGGCCGGGCACACGTCCTGGCATCGTGCGCAGGAGGTGCATGACCAGCCGTCGATGAGTTGTCTCCAGGTGTAATCAGTGTAGGAGCTGGCTCCGAGTCCGAGGTCATCAGGGTCGATTTCCAAGACCTCCTCCATCGGAACCGCCTTGCCGTCATCGCCGACCGCGAGCGGTCGCATCTTGCCCGCCGGCTCGGTGTCGTGGAAGAACACGTTGGGCACGGCCATCACCAAGTGCATGTGCTTGGACAGCGGTATGAGCACGAAGAAAATGCATATCGAGAGCATGTGTACCCAGTAGGCCGCGATCACGGTTCCGTCAGCGAGGCCCATTCCTCCGACCCAGTGCCCGATGGGTTCCCACTTGCTAGATGGGTCGTGAATTGACTCGACGATGAATGATGTCGTCGTGATAGAGAATATCAGGAACAGAATGATGTTGCCTTCGAGTTGTGATTCGTGCTTGAGCTTCTCAGGAGCGAAAACCACCCTGCGTATGAGGGCCGGCACGCAACCGATGAATGCCATCGTGTAGCCGAGTTCGACCATCCCGTTCCAAGGTCCGAGCAGCGCGTCGGGCAGGATCTTGTTGGAGAATGTATTCGCTGTGGCGAGGTCGAACATATCGGAAGCCAACATCAGGAAACCCCAGAACATCAGGACATGCATCGACCCGACGAATCTGTCCCTGAGGACGCGCTTCTGCCCCAACCAGCCCGACATGAACTCGCTGATACGCGCGCGCCAAGAGCCGAAGCGGTCGTCGGGAGCGCCTAGCATCACTAGGCGAGTGGCCTTCTGCACCTGATAGAGAAAGAATCCTATCGAGAGACCACCGATGAGCAGCAAGATGTGCCAGCCATCGAGTGGACCGTATGACTGCAGCAGCGGATGGTCCATGGCAACTCCCTCTTTTCAGGCTACGCCTGACAGCACCACCGGAGTCGCAGTACGTCCTTGAAGCAACCGCCTCCAGACAACCCAACCCTCATGGCCCAAAGGCCCAACCAACCGTCATGGCGCGCGCATTCGCACCGGGGAAGTGCATCCTCTTCGGGGAGCACGCCGTGGTGTACGGCCACCCAGCGGTGGCCGTGGCCATAGACAACGGAGTCGAAGTCAGCATAGAGGAGTCCGAGAGATGGACTCTCGAAGGGCTTCCCTTCGACTCCTCTCGGCACCCTCACATCTCCCATATCATCGATGAGGTGTTCCAGTACGACGGGCCGTCGCTGAAGATGGAGGTCAAGAGCAGCCTGTTCTCGTCCGCCGGCCTAGGATCCTCAGCAGCTCTATCCAATGCGATGGGCGCTGCGCTCCACTCTCACTTGAAACCGGAGCGGCCCCTTGATCCCATCGAGTTGGCCCGGATGGGACACTCGGCAGAGGCGCGGGCCCAACAGGGGCGCGCCAGTCCGACCGATACCGCAACCAGCGCGCTTGGCGGCTGCGTGGTGGTTTCGGGTGAGCAAATCGAGGGGACGCGTCACGTCTTCGATGCGAGCCTGACCACTCCAGAGGGCGAGAGAGAGTGGTCGATCAACGTGGTCGACCTGCCCGAGGATCTCGAAGAGGCCTGGCTAGTGATTGGCTACACAGGAGATACCTCACCCACTGGAAAGATGGTCGCTGGAGTGGCGAGCCTGCTCAAGGAGGAGCCGGGACTCGAGGCCGAGATGAGTGCCATAGACAGGATCACCCGAGCGGGGCTTACTGCTCTGTCTGCCGGCAACCTTGAGGCAGTAGGTATGGCGATGGATGCGTGCCATGAGAGATTGCAGCGCTTGGGAGTCAGTAGTCCCGCCCTTGAAGGACTTGTAGAAGCCGCAAGGCAGCACGCTCTGGGAGCCAAACTCACCGGCGCCGGCGGAGGCGGTTGCATGGTGGCCCTTACCAAGAATCCCAAGAGGGTCGCGGAGGTTATCGAGATAGCCGGCGGTAGGCCTCTGATATCGAGACTCGGGGCCCCTGGGGTGCATCTACTGGAAAATTAGGGACTAAATCGTCTCAGTCAATCGAAAACCCGGGTTCTTTTCATCCGCTAGCCTTTATAAGTAGCATATAAGTGCGCGGCCCATGCTAAGCGACGAAGAGCGACTCACTGTCGTCAATGTGGTCGCCTCCACCAGAGTGGCGGAGGAACTCGACCTTCCAGACATAGCCATCCAACTGAACTGCGAGTACGAGCCCGAACAATTCCCGGGTGTCGTATACAGAGTGAAAGAGCCCAAACTCGCTATCCTGATGTTCCGTTCTGGGAGAGCGGTCTGCACGGGCGGCAAGAACGAGGATAACATCCAGACCGGTATCGAGATGATGACTCATGACCTAAGGGCTGCGGGAATCGAGACCTGGGATCTCAAGGACGTCGAGATCGAGGTTCAGAACATGGTCGCCACCTACTCTCTGTTCTACCCTGAAGAGTACAAGGGAGTGGCTAGGATGGATGACAACAACACCCGTGTCATCGACGCTCCCGAGGGGATGCGCGCCGCTACCGATGAGGAGGTGGCTGACGAAGACCCACGCATCCGAGGTATCCGCGAGGGCGAGCCCTTGGCGGCGCTGCCCCGCAAGTTGAATCTGAACAACCTCACCTTCCACCTGCCCTTCGACAAGGTCGAGTACGAGCCTGAGCAGTTTCCTGGTCTCATCTACCGCCTGGACTACCCCAAGGTCGTCTGCCTGATCTTCGGCAGCGGCAAGATGGTCATCACCGGTGCTCGGCACAAGGACGAGATCCTAGAAGCGGTCCAATTCATCCAGGATGAGTTGGCGGACCTGCTGTACTAGTTGAGGCCCGTAGGGGTGAAATTGATGCGTCCCTCGCCGTTCCGGCGAGGCATGCGCACGCGTGCGAGTCTCGCTCTTGGGCTTGCGATACTGATGCTGATGTCGGCTCAGTCCGGCGTTTTCATGGCTCAAGATGCAGAGTCTGAGGAGCTCTACGACTTCCGTATGATGGAATCGTCCGTCAGAACCACTAATCTGGTCGATGTCCCCTCTTGGAAGATAAACGACATTTGGAACTACGACGGATACCTAGATGTTCGTGATTTTGTCGCCAGTTCTGGAGTCACTACAAATATCGAGTTCCTCGATGGTACTCTGACCCAGAGAGTCGCGGGCATCTACGAAATGGACGTAGCTGGCGTGGACACCTTAGTCTACAGAGTGGAGTCTAATGGCTACTACGAGGCCGAGAACGTAAATCTCGACGGGAACAATGGCGACCTAGCAGTCTGGATGGATACCGAGGAGATATTTCGTGCCTCCGACCTAGCGTCTATTCAATACACTGCTGCTTTCGATATCGACTTCATCGTCCAGATACTGTGGTGGACCACAACTATCCACGTTGCCGACATGGTCGCCGATACCAGTTACTCGCCACCCCTGGAGGGCTACGACTTCCCGATCAGCGTCGGAGAGGAGTGGGAAACCGACTACGCCCAAGTTAACGACTTCAGTGGCACAAGCGACTACGTAACCATCCCATCGGACAGTAGCAGTAGCAACACCACCAGTTGGGAGGTCGTCAGCAGGGGCTATCCTGGAACCTTCTATAGCGGCTGTGCGCAATCGTACAACATCACCAACTACGACCACGTCAATACTATCAAGCACCAGACCGGTTACAAGTGGTTCTGCCCTGCAATTCGTGGTGATATTCGCACCTCTACGGCCATTGCAGGAGTAGGGATCTACGCCGACCACGAGCTCACGTCTTATCAGCCGGCAGGGCGCTATAAGCAGATCTCCGTCGAAGTCGCCCACCCCCTCTCACCGGTGGACTTCGAGATGTCCGCATGGGTCAATGCAACTAGTTTCAGCGGAACTGGGGGTGCGAGCCTGCCACTGGCAGGGCAGAGCCTAGAGTTTCGGTACGAGATCGGAGGAGATGTTCAGAACGTGACCACAGCCAGCAACGGCTCGGCATTCGTCACCTTCGACACAGGACACTTGGCTGACGATACCGAGAGCGAGTCGGATCTCGGCAGTCACGGCGTGCTGGCTTGGATAACCGGTGAGAAAATCATAGGTGCTGCCACGATTACTATCGATCCGGATGTTCATCAGGTGGATCTGGTGGCACGCTCCGAGGGCGTCACTGTTGAGCGGACGAGGGGCAACAGGACGGTGACGCTCGATTCGAACATAGGATTCAACGCAATTTCCGGCGACCAACTGATATTCAGCGTACCGGTCCTCAATAGAGGAATTATCAACTCGCCTGTGACCACTCTGAGGGTAGAGGCCCCCGATGGCTCAACCTCCTCGACCTCCGTGCCTAGCCTGTCGAGTCTTGAGGAATCTAGGGTGAACGTGAGTTGGACGGTTCCCGAGAACCACCTCTACGGCGACATCAGCCTATCCTTCGTCGTCGATCCCGACGAGCAGATTACGACCGACGGCAACCGCTCGAACAACGAAGGTTCGTTCTCCCTGTTCGTCGGGAGCATGCCAACCGCGTCACTGTCGATAGTGTCCGAGGCGCTCACACTTGCCGAGGTCACGTTCAATGGGCTTTCATCGTACGACCCCGACGGAGGCGTCGTTACATGCGAATTCAGTGTTGAAGAATTGGATGGGGGCGTCTCGACCTCATCAGAGGAGGACTGCATTCACGAGTACACCTGGGACGACGACGGTACCTTCCTCGTGACTGTGACCATCACAGACGATGAGAGCGATCAGGCTTACGCAGAGGCACCCATCACCATCCTTAACCGACCACCTGATGTTGCTATCGGCTCCAATCTGGACTCCGTCCCAGTATTGTCTCCCGTGACCTTCGACGTCATAGAGAGCGGTGATCTCGACACTCAGAATCCCGATGCTCCCGTCGACATTCAGTGGCACTCGCCCTGTGAAGAGGGGCAAGTCGGCGTTAGATGCACCATTACACCAGATGCAGAAGGAACCTACACAATCTCGGTCACGGCCATGGACGATGATGGGGCGACAACTGAGGTCTCCCTCACCCTCGATGTGACCAACATCGCCCCAACCAATCCTCAAAACGAGATATGGATAGGTCCGAACCGACTAATCCCCGACAGTGTAGGCAGGTACTTCGTCAACGAGGGAGATATCCTGATTCTGAGGGGCTGGGCAGATGACTCGGAGAACGATCTTGACGGCCACCAGCATCACTGGTCGCCCGATGCGGAGCTTGATCCCGAACTGGTGATCAGCAGTGTCGGCCACTACAGCACCATCGAACACACCTACCAAACCTCAGGCCAGCATCTAGCCACCCTACAGATAGTCGATGACGACGGTGCGAGCACAGAAACGATGATTGTGCCAATCACGGTCAACAACGTGGCCCCGTCTATTGCCCCTATAGCGACGCTGCTTCCCGTCGCAGAAGACCAGTTGGTCCAGTTGTCTGTCGAAGTCACCGACACCATGGGAGACCTGCCGAACCTCATACACTGCTTCGATCTAGACCCGTACACCGACTCCGATTCCGAAGGCAATGAGAGCGATGATTGCGATGTGGAGTCGCGGCACCTCGCTCATGCGTGGGCAGATGCGACCACCGCCCCCGACTACATCGTGTTCCACGTCACCGATGATGACGGTGCCCGGGACTACATCGCCATCTCGTTAGATGTAAACAACCTCGATCCAGTGGCACGCGCCACTACTAGTGATGACAACCCAACCGAAGGCGATGTAATATTCCTCTCAGCCAATGGAACCACGGACTCCGAGTACGACATGGAGAACATGATCTACATCTGGGATCTCGATATACACGAGGATAGTGATGGGGACGGAGACCCCGCAAACGACCACGACAGGTCCGGCATGTGGGTAGAGGTCAGTTTCGACGGCGAGGGCACTAGGACGGTGCAGATGACTGCCTTCGATGAGGGCCATGGGTCTTCGATCACCCTAGTCATCCAAGTCCAGAAAGCACCATTCAGCCTTAGCGGTTTAGTCTCAGCCTACGGGATATACATCGGACTGCTCGGTTTGATAGCGATACTCGGTGCACTGCTGATGCAGAGACTGCGTCCGCCTGAAATCGTCATCGAGGCTCCAGTGTTCGAAGATAGGTCGCGTCGCAAGGGTAAGCGCATCTCGATGGACGATGCCTTCGACGACCCTGAGTACGACCCTTTCGACGCCGAGAAGGGAGAGTCAGGACCGAAGAAGTCCGGGAGGGGGGTCGGGCCGATTATCCCGGAGCCAATGGAACCGAAGGATCCGCAGAAGATGGAGGCAGATATCGCCCATGCATTCGAGGAATTGACCGGTGAGGCGCCGCACCAAGACGAGCTGGAAGAAGAGGAGTCGGAATTAGCACCGGCATCGCTAGATGAGGCTCTTGACGATGAAGACATCGAAGCACTCTTTGAGGATTAGATGCAGCCGGGCCCATGGTCAACCTGTTCAGACTGCTGGGATTGCCTGATCCCTCCAAGGTTCAGAATCACCCATCGAAGGCCAAGGTGGTGTCTGTGGACCCCGGACCCCAAGCTGATGACAAGTTCCACGACCTTGGGGAAGACGTGTGGTCCGAGCGTACCAGCAGGATTACGCCCCGACCCAACCGCCAAGTTGTCTACATGAAACCCGATGACCTGCATCGACTCCCCTTGAACGGAGTCGAGCAGAACCTAGCCGAGGGCGACATGCTTCTAGTCGACCTCGGATCACTGACTCACATGCCGAGCCAGCAGGACGTGTGCAAGAGGCGAATCCAGGACATGGGCGAGAGTATCGGTTATCCGGTGTTCTCCCTGAACGAATCAGATACGTTGCTCATGGTGGCAGGGGCCCGGATGAGAGTAGACACCGTTCGGCACAAACTCGGCATGGCCATCTGGAATCAGTTGCCTGAATCCGAGGTCTGAGAGTCGTCCTCGCCAGGCATCGGGCCGTCCTCCAGCCAAGTGTCCAAGACACCAGAAGCGACTTCTGCGGCGGCGTGCTCGGTGAAGTCGCGGTATGCGAGCCACTGGGCGATGATCCCCTCGTCCTCGCCACGCTGCTTCTTGCGGTCGATGGAGGCGTCAGCGTAGGTAACGCAACGCCGTAGGAATAGTTCGATCAACTCACGGCGCTCATCCACATCCATACTATCACGCCACATTCAGATCCGACATCAACTGCTCTACGTGCCCCTTTGGGCTGACCTTGTAGCGCACCCAGCGCAGTGTTCCATCGGGGCTGATTACGAAAGTCGAGCGCAGAGTTCCCATGTACGTCTTGCCGTACATGTTCTTCTCCCTCCAAGTGCCGTAGGCCTCGTGCAGTGAGGCATCCTCGTCGACTATCAACTCGAAAGGCAGGTTGTTCTTGTCGGTGAACTTCTGATGACTTTTCGCAGAATCGGTAGAGACACCGATGACTTTCCATCCAGATTCATTGAACCTTCCGAAGTTGTCGCGGAAGTCGCAGGCTTGGACGGTGCATCCAGAGGTGTTGTCGCGTGGATAGAAGTACAGTATCACACCGTCTCCCGAACTTAACATCTCAGATAGTCCGATGGTGTTTCCATCGGTCACGGTAGCCTCGAAGTTGGGCGCGTTTTCACCCACGGCCAGTTCCACGGGGTTCGCCATGCCGTTGCGAATACTCTCGTGAATACAAAGCCGACGGTGGGGCTCAGCCGCCCATTTCCTCGCGGATGCGCTTCTTAGTAGCCGCCCACGAGCATATCGGACACTCGGTGAGGTCGTGACGGAGGGCTGGGCAGTGCTCCCTACCGAAGTATATGATTTGCAGGTGACGGCGTATCCAGGAGTCTTTCGAGAACAACGACTTCAGGTCACGTTCTGTCTGGACTACGTTGCGTCCGTTAGACAAGCCCCAGCGTGCAGCCAGCCGGTGAATATGGGTGTCTACAGGGAAGGCTGGCACTCCAAATGCCTGAGCCATCAGCACACTGGCGGTCTTGTGGCCGACGCCGGCGAGCGATTCAAGGAATTCCCAGTCTGGGCGCACGCCGCCGCCGTCAGCGACTATCTGCTCGGCCATCCTGCGGAGGTTCCTCGCCTTGGTCGGCGCGAGGCCGATTTCGCGGATGATGCCGTGTATCTCGTCGACCTGTAGTTCAGCCATCTGCTCGGGTGTGTCGGCAACCGCAAAAAGGGCCGGAGTGACCTCGTTGACCTTCTTGTCTGTGGTCTGCGCTGACAGCATCACTGCAACTAGCAGAGTGTAAGGATCGGCATGGTGGAGCGGGATTGGTTGCTCGGGGTAGAGTTCATCGAGTATCTCGCCGGCCCTGCGCGCCTTCTCAGCTCGGCGCATCGCTACTCCTCCGTGTCCCCTCTGAGGCCCAATACGAAAGCGGCGGCGATGCATAGTCCGGGAACCCCGTAGCACGGGCCGTACATCCAGGCCTCCCATTCGGTCGATTGGGATGGCCCTCCGAGCATCAGATATGCCGCTAGTGCCAGTAAGATACTGGGGATGACTGCGACAGCAGCGAAGACGGTGGCGCGCATCAGTCGCATGCACCATCCTCCCCTAGTCATCTGATGAAGGTTCGTCACAGTCCGAACAACTGTTCAATCTCGGCTCCACTGCGGGTGTTGAGCACGTCTGCAGCACTGAGCCAGCCCTTGCGGGCCATTTGGACGCCGAACCACACGTCCTGCAGTCCGTCGGTATCATGTGCGTCGGGGTTGATGCACACTGGGACTCCTTGCTCCTTGGCGTACTTGCACAGCCTCCAGTCGAGGTCGAGGCGATATGGAGAGGCGTTGATTTCCACGGCCTTCAACTCACCCTCGGCATTCAGCTCTCCCATCCGGCGGAGCACAGCATGCATGTCGACGGGAAAGCCCTCCCTACCCTGAAGGATGCGTCCAGTCGGGT
Source organism: Candidatus Thalassarchaeum betae (assembly GCA_022447095.1). Classification (GTDB taxonomy): domain Archaea; phylum Thermoplasmatota; class Poseidoniia; order Poseidoniales; family Thalassarchaeaceae; genus Thalassarchaeum; species Thalassarchaeum betae_B. The sequence goes on along the minus strand of JAKUUP010000006.1, from coordinate 2,623 downwards.
GACCTAGGATTGTGAAAGTCGGGTTTTCGACGGCCTTGGTCAGTGCCTCGGTGTTGGCTATCTCGTCCCGGCCGCGCCAGCTTCCGAGAGCATGGACGCTGCCAACCACGTGGGTCAGGGACCGACGAATCTTGTCGGTGTAGTCCAGGCTGCCGTCTACGAGGATATCGCATTCACTGCCGTGTAGCAGTCGGAAGTCTACTCCCTCATCACGCCACTGGTCGTTCAGGACGCGTATGGCGTCAGACTGTGCTGCTACCTCAGACCCGGGGACTCCTATCTGCCGCCCTCCGATATTCAGGGCCTCAGAGTGGTCCGCGATACCGAGGTACTCCCATCCTAGTTCCATTGCCGCGGCTGCCATCTCCTCGAGTGTCGCCGTGCCATCCGAAGCCACTGTGTGATTGTGCAGTGCGCCCTTGATTTCTTCCGGCTCGATCAAATCAGGCAGGCCGGTTGCTCCTTTGCTTGCTGCCTCGATCTCCCCCCTGTCCTCACGCATCTCTGGCGGGACCCAAGCCATTCCGAGATGACGGTAGATATCCGACTCATCGGCGCAGTCGAGAGTATGCTGGGCAGCCTCCATTCCGATACTGTCTCCAGCGGCCTCCTCAGAGAAGAGTCCGAATTCGTTGAGTCGCAGTCCACGGTCGATAGCGGCCTGTCTCATCCGAATGTTGTGCTCCTTCGAGCCGGTGAAGTATGCAAGAGTGAACGGGAAGGTGGCGGGCGCGACGATTCTTACCTGGGCGTCGATTGTCGCATCACTACTGCGCTCCTTCAAAGTCTCAGCCAGTTGAACATCGACGCTGCCCCCTCCTACGGCCCCTCCGAGCATGTCTGCCTCGAGAATGAGGCTGACCTTCGACTCGCCGTATCCCTTGACCTCGGCGATACCAGGGAAGGCGAGTATCGACTCGATGACCGAGTCATGGTTCTCCGGCTCCGCCCCGACGACGATGTCGATGTCGCCTATGGTCTCCCTGCGCCTGCGAGCACTGCCTGCTAGCTCGGCCCTAGTGACTCCAGATATGGCAGAGACACGTTCCTCAAGCGCCTGTCCGTAGAGCAGTCCAACATCCATCCTGCTACGCCCCTGATAGCGGCGCAGTAAATCGATTCCCTCGAGATACTTCTGCTGGCTCTTCTCGCCGAATCCGGACAGCGGAGCGACATGCCCCATCTCGCAGGCAACTTTCAGCGATTCGATAGAGTCGACACCAAGTTCCTCGTGGAGGATTCGGGCTCGCTTGGGGCCGAGCCCGGGGATTCCGACTATCTCCATGAGGCCAGGGGGGATGCGCCCGTAGAGCGTCGTCAAATCTCCCCAGGTTCCCTCTAGAACGGCTTCTGATATCAGCCCGCCAAGACCCTTGCCGATGCCCTTGACATCGGTGATCCTCTCCTCTTGGACTACGGTGAGGAGTTCTTCCTCGAGCGAGGCTAGAGCACGGCTGGCGTTCTGGTAGGCGATGACGCGGAAGCGGTTGGCCCCGTCTAGTTCCAATAGAACTCCTACTTGCTCCAAAACGGCCACTATCTGCGACTTGGTGATGAACGGTGGACCCTCTGACCTCGCCTTAGGTAGACTCCAGCCGGATGACTTGGCCACGGCTCTAACCAATGGTCTCCCGCCTTGACTCTGTCCCTCAATGGCTGGAGGTCCCCTCCCCAACTTACTCAAGCAGGCTCGTACACGAAAGGGTGTGGATGCAATCAGCCTAGCCGAGACGGCTTCTGTGGGACTGTGTGGCTTGGCTGTGCTACTTTGGATGTCGATTGGGAGTTTCTCGCGGAGCGAGGCCCGAGAGTTACTGGCACAGCAGGTCATAGCCGCCCTATGCGTCACCTCGGCTGTACTCCTGTTCGCCCTCCACCAAATGGGAGGGGAGCTCTGGGGCTCAAGGAACGTGGCGCGTCCTATGGCAGTCATAGCCGTCATCGTGGCCTTAGCGGGAATGTTGAATATCAAGGGCAAGGATATCCAAGGGGAAACCAATCCACACAAAATCGCCAAGATGCGACAGGAAGAGGAGTAATCTACTCGCCTTGGAGCTTGTCGTCGATGAAGGCGCGCATATACGCGGGCAGCTCGCCGTTGACGAAGACGACGTCATTGACGTCTTCGAGTTTCATTAGCGAATAATAAATCTGCATCGCAGTCATAGGAGTGGCGCTGCATCCGGTGCAACCGCCCTCAAGGGAGATCATGATTATCCCGTCAGCGGTGTCCACCACGTTGACGACGCCGTCATGTGCATCGAGAACTGCCTGAACGGGGCCTACAGAGTCGAGAATCGTCTGCTTGTCCACCATTCGGAACCTTCCTCCGGCCTTCCAGTCCATGCGGGGGGCTTTCAACCAATTGCCGCTTCGAGGGGTCATGGGCGCGGACACTCGGGTACTGCTGGTCGACCTGCTGGTCGAGCGTGCCGCGTTCGGGCATGGGGGTAATCAGGAGGTCATCAGGCCATTCGCGGCGCGAGGTGATGTAGAGTTGCTTCTAGTCACACCGCAAATGCAGTCCTTCGAGGCCGGAGCGAAGTCAGAGGACGGCGCGGTCGCACTCTGCGAGGAGGATGTTCCGCACTGGGACGACGAGTTTCCTTTCTGGCAATCGACG
>JAKUUP010000059.1 GCA_022447095.1 Candidatus Thalassarchaeum betae | reverse complement strand
CGAGAGGTACCCAACTTCATCGACGGAATCGTCAGCGAGCTCAGGGACTCAGGGGTCGGGCGAATCGCCTTCGCAGCAGCCGGCGAGATTATCGAGGCAGCCGATTCCAAGGAGACTCTGAGCAGGAAGCGCCACAAGATGCGAGGCAGCCCCGGGACCTCGAAGGAGGACGATAGGCTGTACCGGCAGCGAATCTACGCCGCAGCCGCCTTGCTCCTGTTGTTCCAGTACCGCAGGCAAGCGTCTAGGGAGCACTCGTTGATAGGATAGTGGAATCTCAACAAGCAGGATCTGATCAAGGCCAAGAAGATGCTATGGGTCCTCATACGAAGCGAGCTCTCGTGGCTGACCAATGCCGATGAGGACGAAGTCAGGGCTAGGGCCAGCGACATCGCCATCCGTCTGACGGTCTATCGCGATCACCTAGTCTCTATGGAAGGGCGTGTCACTGCGTTCGCTATCCATGAGTCCGCCATCGAATTCCTCAGGCAGATGGGTGAGCCTGTCGAGGAGGGCGATGTGCAACTACACGCTGACACTCCCGAGCCCTCCACTGAGTGGCCACCGGGAGTGGTTGCCGGCCGCGCCTTCTTCGAGGCGATGATGCAGCACGGATTGCCCAGAGAGTGCGTTAGCGAACTGCACACCCTCGCCCACTTCTACAACTTGGACTACTTCGTGGAAAGGCTCGGTGCGCGCAGGAACGACGACGTCGAGGAAGAGGCTTAGCCCAGCCTCTCGTTGGTTTCTGGCAGCAGCGCCCCGATACCGGGGTTGTTCCTCTCGAAGAATGACCAAGCCGGGTTGGCCACCAGCCTAACGCGCTCGTTGACGGTCAGTATCGGTTCGATTATCTCCGCGAACCCCTCTACTAGGTTGGCTAGGTTCTGAGGGCCCGTTCCAGTCCTGATGTAGATTCTCTGGTGGCCGCGTATCCGCTCCTCATGAGGGTCGCGCTGCCACCCTGCAGCCTCGAGCATGCCGTAGATCAACCTGCGCTCGAGCATGTCACGCGTGGCGAACTCAGTGCCACACCCGTCGAACGTCAGATTCGGACGACCCTGCCTGATCGCGGTGAATGTAAGACGCTCTCCCAGGGGGAGCCTGAGCAAAACCCCCCAGAACCGGGGGAACAGCACCGTGTACCTTCGAGTCCTGTGCTCGGCGAGGTTGTTCCTGAGGCGGAACCTCAGGTTCTCGGCCTGACGGTGCTCCGCGACCTGCGGGTCGACAGCCTGTCTCGGCCTGACTTCTCTGATGTAGCTGCGCAACGTGTCGATATGCTGTTGGGAATTCAGATCATCTAGTAGGGCCATGATTACCGAGCTTAGTGCGTCGCCTAAAACCAGTCTGCGAAGCTGCGGAGTCTCGACAACGCATATCGGCGGCCTGTCCCTATGCATCCAGGCCATGCCCATGCCTTCGCGGGCTGGTTGTGAGTTACCGACTCCCCTGACCACGAATCTGGTGTTGTGGCCACCCACACCGGGTGTGACCCGGTACATGACACCAGAGCTTCCCCTGACTCGGAAGCCACCCGGTGAGGTCTCCACATTGACGTTGGGGTTGTCTGCGACCACTCCTCTGAGCATCTGGATGCCGTTTCGGTCCGGCCTCGATATCATCTCAATTTCGGTGTCCGCGAACAGACTCTGCTGCACACAGCGCAACCTCCTCTGATACTTGCTGTTTGGAGGGGATAAGGCCCAGGTCAAGACCTTCGCCCAGATATCGGGGTGGCTCCCGACCTCGAGACGCCTCCAGCCGCCTGACCTCCTGACGCGAAGCTGCAATCTCCCATTTTTGATGAAAAGTGCAGTAGGTACTACTAGGTCTTCGATATCATGGTTGGGCCCTTGGGTAATATCGTTCCATGCATCCATCCAGGAGGTTCCTCTGAACCATAATTGGTTGTAACCCAGTGCTGCCATGTCCAGTCCTCTCCTGCCTAGGCCCAAGTACCCGAATCGGTAGGCGAGCCTCATCTCATTGGCATCCGCACGCATCAGGGCGACCGGATGTATGGTGGTCTCCCTACCGACGCTGCGGCTGCGGCGTTCCGAGCCGCGAAACCTCTTGTTGGCCAGACTGACGGAAAGCAACAGTATCTTCCAATCGATATCCTCGAGCCCGCGTTTGCGCTTCAGCAGTTTGCTGACCCCTCGAAACGGGCCCTCGACCGGGATGCCATCGAGAGTGAACCTTCCACCTGCCCAGCACAGGTGGCTGCCGTCTGGCAGAACACCACCTCTCTGTAGTCTCCTCAACCTATCTGTGTCGGCCTCGGAGACAGATCCCGAGGCCATCAGTTCAATGTCCCCCTCTTCGATTTCCCACGGAGGGGGTGAGCCGGAAATCCTGTCTATTACATCGTGAGGCTGAGTTCTGGTCACCCAGTCTGCCTCCGGCGAGTCCATACGACGTATGGCACTCCAGACTCTATTCGGTCTACTATCGGGATAATCTAGCTCCCGTCTGACCTTCTCGACGGCCCGCCGGCCCTCAATCATGCTGGAGTCCTGACCGGTTATGTGGGGGACGACGATTCGGCAGAGGTCACACCAACTCTTAGTGCAGAATACTCCACATCCCCGACATTCTGACTCACGGTAG
>JAKUUP010000058.1 GCA_022447095.1 Candidatus Thalassarchaeum betae | reverse complement strand
CGGAGACATCGCCTCACCGATCAAGTCGATTGGGAAGTTGGGGTTACTTATCTCCGCCCTAATCATGCTGGCAGAGTGGCTGGGAGCATCAATCCCTGGGATTCGGAACCCTATGCCAGCTTCCGCCCTCGCCACCAAGACAGCCTACAACATCGTGAAGGGATTCTCCACTCGCTCTTCGTTCATCCTGATATTCCTCTGTTTGCTCTCGGAGTTGTATTTGTTCACCGACCCGATTGTGGTTGACATATTCATCAACGAGGCAGGTTGGTCCCAGACCAAGTACAACGCGATTGTCGGTGGCGTAGTCATCGCCTGCATGATGTTCGGGCAGATTGTAGGAGGGATGCTAGGAGACAGGTTTGGAGTCAGAGAAGTTTCGATGATTGGCTTCTCCCTGCTTGCTCTCTCAAACGCAACTCTTGCTCTGATGAGCGACTACTGGACCAACACCAACCTGATGGTGTCCTACCTGTGCATTCGCGCAGTCATCAACGGAGTCGCATGGATTTGCGTCATCGCCGTAGCCATGAGGCTGACCTTTAGCAAGGCCGGGGGCTCACAGTTCACGGCCTACATGTCGATGTTCAACCTCTCAGCCGTTATGGCGTATCTCTTCACAGGCACCATGACCCAGAGGTTTGACTATGTCACTTGCCTGTACATCGGTGCGGCGCTAACACTGTTCACCGTGGTACTGCTATGGTTCATCGACCCAGATGAGGTCGACAGGGTCCTCGAGGGCCGCTTTGGTGACGGAGAGGACGAGTTCGATGGCGATTTCGGTGAGAGGCCGGAGGCATGGTACGAGGAGGATGAGGCGGCTGTCACAAGTTCGTGAGCACCTCAAGTCCGCAGAGACGGACTTCCTGTTCTTCAGCCAGACCATCTGCCCCTACTGTACGCGCGCGGAGCGGACTCTGGATGCGCACGGACTCACCTACACTGAGGTCAACCTTGACCACCACGAGGGACTGAGAGAGGATGTTGTGGCCGAGACAAGGCACAGGACAGTACCGGTGGTATTCGACCTCAGGGGCGATGAGCCCGTGTTCGTTGGCGGCTCGGATCACCTTTTGGAGTATCTCTAGAGGCTCCACGAACTGGTGATTCCCCCCGCAATCATCAGCCGCAGGTATGTGTCTCCGGTGAAACTGGCTGTCAGGGTGTACTCCTCCGAAGGATATGGTATCGTACCGAGGGTACCGCTCTCGCTGGCACCCGGCCCCCAGACCCTCTCCAAGGCAGAGATTGAGCCGTGGTCACGCAGAGTTAGGGTAATGCTCGAGGAGCCAGAGCCGCAATCCGCATCGAGGAAGTAAATCATCTCATCCCACTCGCCATCGCTGGGGTGGTCGCTGACGAAGAACGTGTCACGGATCTCGACGTCAGGCCCGGTGTCCTCCCAGACGTCGGAGAACAGATCGCCGCCGCGCACGAAGTAGACGTCCCCGGAGTGCCCCTCGCCGCTGTCGGCGAGCATCATTCGCAGCTGCTCGACATCCGAGGCGTCGGTCCAGATGAATGAGGAGAAGAACTGAGCATCCGTGTCGTAGACGTAATCTAGCTTCGAGCCGTCAGCGGAAGAAGCACCCATTGTGATGTAGTTGCTTGAGACCCCTCGGACATCGGCACTCCATTCTATGGAGAACAGCGTGAAACCCCAGGTGTCGCCCTCTTCGAGCGGGAAGTCCATCACCGTCTGTGCCACGCCGTTCTCGAACGCTGCTAGATCCTCGTGCGTCATCCGCCCGAGGAACGGGTTGTGATTGAGCACCGCGTGCCTGCGTGCCTCGGCGAGGCTGGAGATCGCCAGCATATTTGCTGTCCCCCCCTCCTCGCTGACCGATGCGACGACCAGTCGAGCCGTATCATCGGTGTAGTCTGGTGTGGAGAATGTGTAGAGCCACCAATCGCCGACTTCCCAGGTCGGCACTTCAACTGAGTCGGAGTCACCGACAATACCGCTTATTCCCGAGCATCCGGAGAGCGCCGTGGCCACCAGAAGGGTCGACAGGGCCATACTCAGCGCCGCGCGCATGGGTAAGCCGTCCTTGCCGTCAGTCATGAGATTGACGCAGACAGGTCTGGCAGTCTCAGAGCATTCCTGTGAGGCTCAGGCCGGGGGCTATGACGACCGCGACAATAGACATCAGCTTGATCAGAATGTTCAGCGAAGGCCCGCTTGTATCCTTGAACGGGTCACCGATGGTGTCACCGATGATCGCTGCATCGTGAGAGGCATCTCCCTTCGCCGCACCTTCGATGTGACCTTGCTCAATGGCTTTCTTGGCATTGTCCCAAGCACCACCAGCGTTGGCCATGAATAGCGCCATCAGCACACCGGTAACGAGTGCTCCAGCCAGAAGCCCGCCTAGGGCCGCCGCGCCGAGTACAGTTCCGACAATCACTGGAGCAGCGATTGCAGTCAGTCCTGGAGCCACCATCTCGCGCAGAGCTGCCTGAGTAGAGATCTCAACGCATCGGGCACTGTCGGGCTTGACGCCCTCTCTACCCTCTAGCAGACCGTCTATCTCGCGGAATTGGCGACGAATCTCGGTGACCATGTCTCCGGCCGCCTTGCCGACGCTGGTCATCGTCATCGAGGCGATGACGAATGGCAGCGCACCACCGATTAGTAGTCCGATGACGAC
>JAKUUP010000057.1 GCA_022447095.1 Candidatus Thalassarchaeum betae | reverse complement strand
ATGATCAACATCCACAAGAACGCCTTCGAGACCGCTGAGAAGTACGGCATGCCCGGAAACTACGTCGCCGGTGCGAATATCGCTGGTTTCCTCAAGGTCGCCGAAGCCATGCAGGCTCAGGGAATGGTCTAGAAATTTTCAGCGGACACGTGGCCCAGCTCCCTTGCCATCGGGAACGTACCCATATCCAGTATCCTCATCGACCAATTCTTCATGAATATGTTCGGGGACTTCGTCCTCATGCAGTGATGAGAGGAATTTCTTGAGCCTCTCGCTCTTTGGATTGTTGATAATCGAAGAGGGCCCTTCCTCCGCCACAACGCCCTCGTCCATGTAGATCACCCGGTCAGCCACGTCTCTGGCGAAGCCGATCTCGTGGGTGACAATCAGCATCGTCATGCCCTCGTCCGCCAGCCCTCTGATGGTCTCGAGGACCGAGCCGATTAGCTCGGGGTCAAGGGCGCTGGTGGGCTCGTCGAACAGCAATACCTCGGGACGCATCGCCAGAGCACGCGCTATTGCGACCCTCTGCTTCTGGCCGCCTGAGAGATTCCCCGGGTAGGCATCAATCCTGTCGAGCATGTCGACACGCTCGAGCACCGACATTGCCCGCTCCTGGGCCTCGCCCTTGCTCATCTTCCTAACGTGCCTGAGCCCCAGCGTGACGTTGTCCAATACCTTCAGGTGGGCGAATAGCTCGAAGGACTGGAAAACCATCCCTATCCTAGACCTCAGGTTGTTCACGTCCGTGTGAGGCGTGTTAATCTGCTCGCCCTTCAGGTAGATCTCACCCTCGGTCGGCTCGATCAGTCGGTTTATGCAGCGCAGAACAGTCGACTTACCGCTGCCCGAAGAGCCGATGATTGCCACCGACTCGCCTTGGTTGACATCGAAGGATATGCCCCTGACGGCATGGACCCCGCCAGAGTAGATCATGTGCAGATCTTCTACGTCCAACACCTTGTCCGGCAATCAATCACCCCCTGTCATCCCCAATCCCGGTATCCTGGTCTTCTCCTCCATCCACCTGAGGAACAGTGCTAGCGTCCAAGTGACCACGAAGTACGATATCAGGACCATCCCCCAAGCGTATGCGTACTGGAATGTACTGGCAACTATCAGCTTCCCTTGCCTAGTGAGCTCAGCGTACCCAATAATCATCGCGAGCGACGAGTTGAGGACCAAGTTGACCATCTCGTTGCCCATCGGCGGGATGCAGATCCTAATCGCTTGCGGCATTATCACCCAATGCATCGTCTGCAGATAAGTCACGCCAACGCTCCTGCCGGCCTCCATCTGGGCCGAAGGTATAGCTTGGATGGCGCCTCTGATGGTTTCACACTGGTACGCCCCGGAATTGAATCCGAGGGCGCAGATGGCGCTGATGAACGCCGAGTCGTAAAGCAATCCGCCGATTCGCGTACCATAATTGTCCTCGGAGTGGTCGTATGTGGCGAAGATGTCCGTGATGAAGTTGTGATCATGCTCCAGTTTTTCGAAACTGAAGATCTCCAAACCCGGCTCCTGTATCAGGGCGCCCAGTCGGAGCCCAAAGTGGATGAACAGGAATTGCACAATCAGCGGGGTGTTGCGGAAGAAGTCGGTGTAAACGGTCGCTATGGTGTTCAGCGGCCTGACCCTCCAGGGGTTAATCGTAATCGTCCTTATCTTGACTTTGGAGAACCTGCCGTTGTTGCTGAGGAACAGCAGCCCAAGGAATGTCAGGGCAATCCCCAGGAGTATCCTCGCAAAGGACTCGGGTGCACCAACAGGGAGGAAGATGTACTCTATACCTTGCAGCCCAAGGCCTCTGGAACCGGGTATGGCCGAGTTGATCAGATACAGGCCGCTCGCCAGTATCGGAATACCTGTGATTCTGACGTGCCTGGGATTGAAGCGCTCCACGATGTACCTCAGGGACGTCGGAGATGTCTTGCACATCGCAAGGGTCACTCCGAGGAAGAATCCGAGTATTATTCCGAAGGCGACAATCTTCACCGTTGCCATGAATCCGTCTAGGAACATCTCCTTGGTCTCATCGACGAAAACGCCGAAGTTGCTGTACTCGGGTACTACGAAGCCGACTTGATCGTCCACGCCGGCATCTTCGGTCCACAGTATCGCACCACCGTCTCCCACGGCTATTCCGATGAATCCAGTCAGCATCTGTATGTGGTTGAAGTCGGAGTCGTTGCCCAACGGGTTGATCTGCTGCGAGACGATGGTTCCGCCGTTGGTGCTTATCGAGAGGTACCCTCCCTCTCCGGTCATCATCAGTTTGGTAGTAGTGACTACCTCAATCGATGTGAGTTCCACACCAAGATTGGAGGGATTCAGGACGTACTCATTGCTGGCTGGAGGATAGTGCCTCTCGAAGTCGATTAGAGTCCAGAGGTAACCGACCTCAGTCCCTGATACGACATTGCTCATCGACATGAGAATCTGACCGTCATCGGTAATCGCGTATATCCTGACGGGGCTGTAGAACTCAACCGCGACGATTTCCGCTCCGCCCATCTCTTCGGGGGGTTCTCGGTAGTCCCAAGTCGCACCTCCATCGTCGGAGAACAGGATGGTTCCATTTGCCCCGACGATGACCCCCAATTCATCATCGTAGAACGAAACCGCCATCAAGTCGGATCCTATGGACAGTGAAACACACTCCCGGCGGGGGGGGGGGGGGGGGGGGGGGGGGGGGGGGGGGGGGGGGGGGGGGGGGGGGGGGGGGGGGG
>JAKUUP010000056.1 GCA_022447095.1 Candidatus Thalassarchaeum betae | reverse complement strand
ATCACCTTCCGGGCTTAAGACGGAGTGGTGCGTAGCGATATCGGAGTAGGGCTCCTGTGAGGAAGCGTCAATGGAGCTCGTTGCGGGTTCCGCGAAAATCCTGAATTCCGGTGGGTTCCACTTCATGGGATACATGCTCCAGCCAGAGACTAGAATCGAACCGTGGGCCCACTCGCCAGACTCAGGTGAATCCACGATTATGGCCGACTTAGCCGTCTCGCCGATGAATATCACCCGGCTGGCCATCCAGGTCTGACCCATCTCCGACTGCACTGTGACCCAGACATAGCAAGTGCACGATGAGATGGATTCGGCCTCCGAGTCTTCGAGCGTGATTGACCATGCCCACGAAGCTCTGGACCCGGATAGATCAATCTCCTCAAGGGACGACGATATCTCGCCCCCAAACAGGCTGGAACTGGGGCCGATGTCCCAGTGCACGATGCTGGGCTTGACCTCGTCCTCAATGAATCCCGATATCACCATGGACCCATTAGAGAACAGCCCGTTCTCAAAGTCGAACCCTATGAGCGGAGAGTCGTCGGGCTGGTCGGCAACCGTTGTCAGGGAAACGATTGACAGGGGGGCTGCGAATAGCATCGCGACTAGGAAAATGGAGACTCTCACGAGTAGCGCCCGCACCATCGAGTAATGAATCTCATGGCTAGATGATTGAAAGTCATCTATCTGAGATCTGCAGTTGCCATGCCAGTTCGTCCAACCACAGACCAAGGGTGGTCCTGTCTACGAACTCGTGACTGGCCTCGGCCGATAGCACGCATTCGCAAGCGGCAGCCGCTAGTGCCGCTGCATCGGTCATGGATAGGTCATTGCCAAGCGCAGCGGCGAGTGCGGTGGCGGCTGCATCGTGCAACCCTATCTGCTGGACTGGAGCCGGGGCCGCACAGGGAATGTGCATCGCCTCAAGTCCCGATTGGTACAGGGTCACCCCGTGGATGCCGCCTAGGACCAGCATGGAGCCCCAGCCGTACTCCCCAATCAGCGACTTGGCGGCATCGGCCGGATTGGAGGTCATCTGCCTGCGACTGAGCAAGTCCAGGCCGCGCTTCTCGAACAGCACCACGTCTGCCCCTCTGCTTCTATCCAGTCCCGTCAGTTTGGGATCCATGATTACCGGGAGTCCGGCCTCCTTGGCGGCCTCAATCAGGGCTTTGGAGCCATCCGCGTTGAGGACCCCCTTGTCATAGTCGGAGAGAACGATAGCACAGCTTTCCCTCAATGACGACAACGCTTGTTCAGTGAGTCCCTCGCATACTCCCTCCGGGAGTGGCTCGCGCGGGCCTCTGTCCGCCTGGAGTAGAATCTGACTCTTCTCCAACAGGCTCTCCCTGCTGCCGTAGAATCGAATCTTCGTCAGGGTGCTGCGCTCAGGCACCACAGTGATGCCGCCCGTGTCAATCCCCTTGTCCGACAGTTTCTCGATGATGACCATCCCCTCTCTGTCGTCACCGACACAGCAGTGGAGATCTATCTGCAGGCCCAAAGAGTTCAGTCCCATAGCTATGTGGGCTGCTGCTCCAGGAGTCTCCTCTGAGCTGAGTATCTTGAGGACCGGTACCGGGGCGGTGGAATCGAGGTTGTTGGCGTAACCCTGGTGAAACCTGTCCAGCATCACATCGCCTATCAGAGTCACCTTCGATGACCCTATGTCATCCAGCAGCCCCCTCAGCCTCTCGAGGGAGGCGGCACGCTCCTCAGTCTCATCCATCATCCATGCGTGAGGATGCTCTCGGATGATGTTTGCTAACCGGCGAACTCAAGTCTTGGACCTTGTCGTCGGGACGTGGAAAGGCACGAAGGAGGATGGTTGTATGATGGGCAGGCCTGCGAAAGGCTCTGGAATAAGTCAGCCATAGGAAGGCCCTTGGGGAAGGAAATTCTGTTGACTCCGGCTGAGGTAATCTTCTGCCACGAGCACAGGCACTTGGACTGGCCCTTCGACAACTGGTTACAGGAAGCGGTCGGGGACTCGCCGAGATTGCTGGACGAGGCTGTCGTCGTAGAGTCGCTAATGGTCCCAGGAAACAGGCTGGTCACATACCAGAACTTCAACTCACTGGGATTGTCCTGCGCAGGCTCGACCTGGGGGCTCAGATGGCCTTCTGATGCGCACCCCCGATCCGACGAACCGGTCGCCGAAATCCGATGGTACCATGCCAGTGAGCAGCTCGACGTCGAGGACCTCTTCGCTTGGTCGGAACTGGTTTCGGGCGGAGGCAGGATTCCCGAGATTCTGGTAGTAGACGATGAGCATGCTGTGGTGACCTACAGGGTCGGAAGAGTCGAGCCAGAAGGAAGTATGGGGGCGCCTTCCGTTGCTGAATTACGGAGCATCGCGAATTTTGACGGAACGCACTTGGACAGCGGAGGGAAACTCATCGTGAGGTTCGAGGAGTGGCCTGAAGACAGAATCGGGGTGCCACATCCAGAGGGAAGGGTTCTGGACCCATGCACCAGCCAGATGTTGGATTCGCTTGATGCCTCGGAGCCTAGCACGATGGGCGCTGAGATACTTCGTGACCTGTTGGACAGGGGGCTTCACCCCCGCCCCGGTTTCAAGTACGGAACGAGATGGAGGTGTTACGACCGGCCTCTGGGCGATGGTCACGCGCCGTGGTTGGTAGTACACCCCGCTGAGGCTCCTAGCGACTGGGGGGGTGCCTGCCTTGCCTCGAGGCGCGCATCCGGGGTAGGTAAGACCTGGTTGCATCCAATGCAGTCGGACGGAGGATGGAACTACCTCTCGATAAC
>JAKUUP010000055.1 GCA_022447095.1 Candidatus Thalassarchaeum betae | reverse complement strand
GACCTCGAGGACAGCCCCTTCTACACTCTCGACGAAGAGTCCGACGAGGCGGAGTACATGATGCAGAGGACATCCGCGATGGGTGGCCCACTGCCGTCGCGAGATCCCTCTGCCATAGAATTGGACCTCCCGGGCGAAGGAGCCTACGCCGCTTTCGACGAGGGCACACCGGAGGGCCAGAAGGTATCCACCACCATGGCGTTCGTCAGGTTGCTCCGCAACCTGATGAAGTCTGACATCGGTGAGAGAATTGTACCAATCATACCTGATGAGGGCAGGACGTTCGGGATGGACCCGCTGTTCAGCGAGTTCGGAATCTTCTCGTCGCAAGGGCAGAGATACACCCCAGTGGACCACGCTATGCTGCTGAATTACAAGGAGTCAGAGTCCGGGCAGGTGCTACAGGAGGGGATCTCCGAGGCCGGAGCTATAGCATCGTGGATAGCCAGCGCTACCTCCTACTCCCACGCCCAGTCCCCCACTCTTCCGTTCTACACCTTCTACTCGATGTTCGGCTTCCAGCGCGTGGGTGACCAGATCTGGAGCGCTGCCGACGCGCGTGCGCGTGGTTTCCTGATGGGAGCGACCGCCGGACGCACCACGCTCAACGGTGAGGGTTTGCAGCACCAGGACGGCCACAGCCTACTCATGGCTTCGGCGGTGCCATACTGCAGAGCATGGGACCCGGCCTATGCCTACGAGGTCGCGACCATCATCCGACACGGCATCGACGAGATGTGGGGACAGAATCTCGATGTCTTCCACTATGTCATGCTGTACAACGAGAACCAGCAGCAGATGCCCAAGCCTGAGGGTGCAGATGAGGGCATAGTGAGCGGCGCATACCTGCTCGACGAGGCCAAAGGCAAGGGAGCTAAAATCAGACTTCTCGGCTCGGGACCAATCCTGCAGCACGTCAGGGAGGCAGCCGGGATCCTGAGTGATGAGTACGGGGCCTCCCCCGAGGTCTGGTCAGTCACATCCTATGGCGAGATGCGCCGAGACGGCCTGACAGCAGAGCGACACACGCGTATGCACCCGCAGGACGCCCAGACTCCCTATGCAGCCCAGTGCTTCGGCGATGACATGCCCACTGTGGCATCCTCTGACCACATCGCAGCCATCCCTGAGATGATCCAGCGCTGGGTCGGCGGTCGCTACGTGGTGCTCGGCACCGATGGCTTCGGACGCTCTGACTCCCGTGAGGCGCTGCGCTCGTTCTTCGAGATAGACACCAACAGCATTGTGCTGGCTGCACTTTCGGCCCTAGAGCAAGACGGCGCTATGCCGGCCGGTACCGTTGACGATGCTGCAGCCAAACTAGGTGTCGAGCGCGAGAGATACGACAAGACGAGCGAGTAGGCTCACTTCTCCTCAGAAGCCGCCGCCGCCACCGCCACCGCCGCCGCCACCACCGCCGCCGAAGCCGCCACCACCACCACCACCGCTGCTAGAACTGGCAGCCGCCGCTCGTTCTGCACTAGTGGATCCTGCAGTATCCCTGAAACTCACACTACTGCCGGAGTAACTCCAATGATAGTGCGAATGGTCGTGGCTGTAATCCCCTGAACCCCAGTCCTCATCGTCCATTGAGAAGAAATCCATCCCTTCAACAAGCTGCATCTCCTCATCGAGGTCATCTTCCGGTATCGACACCTCTGCGGTCCTGTAGGAGTCATGGGTCCAGATGTATGTGCCGACCAGCAGTACGAGAGGCAAACCGCAACAACACCCCACCAAGGCTGTATCCTCTATGTACCAGAAAGTGTTTACCACATACAAAATTGCACCGAAAATGTTGTAATTCCCGTTATGCCAAAGGGAGATACCAAGAGAATACAGAATCAGGAAAGTAACTACAGAAATAATAATCGCAAGGGTTTTCAGTCTCCCAGCGGATTTTCCAAAGGCCTGCTCAAGTTTTTTCGCGTTTCTGACGTTCTCCATCTCGGCTTGGTACTTCTCCAGACTCATATCGAAATCACTGCCACCTAGGATTTTGTCTAACTTCCTGAAGGTATTGACCATCGGGTCACCCATCTCGTCCCCAATCACCCCTTCCCATTTATTGAGCCGCTCAACCTGCCTCTCCGTCAACCCATCCTCCTTGGAAACGGCAATGTTCGAGATGATGGCGCGATTAATCGCGCGGATGTCTAGAAAAGCACTTGGCGCAGCATCTCCCCACGCCTTCAAGTGAGGAGTGTGAGCTCGCTTAACTTGGAAAGCACGAACACTCAATACCATCACCAAGAGAATTGGTAATGCACCCATCCACATCCAAGAAATCCAGTTGAAATCCTCTCCTTTCAGCACCGGTTCCATCCCGTTGACCGCTGCAAGCAACCCCTCGTACCAGAGGTCGTCGCCAAGCAGTGGCTTGACGTCGTTGTCGAACACGGACTGCACGTAAGCATCCCTATTCTCCCCAGCATAGCCGCCTCCGAGCTCCGTCCAGAAGCGCCGATCACCCTCAGACATGAACACCAGGATGGCTTTGTCTTGACCCGCATCGTCCATTATTCCATATTCATCGAATGCGAAATTAGCATATTCTTCCTCACCCCAACCATATGCCCCTTGGCCCCCAAATGATTCTATGGTCAGAACTACGATTGGTCTACCGGTCTCGAGATACAGGTCGTTACAGACCATATTCAACCAGTCGAACTCAGAGGGAGAAAGGACGTTAGCCGCGTCAATGACCCAGACACCGGCCTCAGCGGGTGCTGGTGGAACTGTGGCAGCCGCTTGGACCGATAGAGGAGAGAACAGAACTACTAGGATGACGGCAAGTACAACACCACGGGATTTCATGTCCGAGG
>JAKUUP010000054.1 GCA_022447095.1 Candidatus Thalassarchaeum betae | reverse complement strand
CCTCTTGTTGGTTGGGCGGACTCGTTGGAGGGGGCTTGAGTCTGGCCGCCGAAGCCACGTGAGGCCCTCGTATCGAATCCTCCCGATGCGCCCCTACCTCCCATGAACTGCGAGATTATATCTCCCAAATCGGCGCCGCCAAAGCCCCCTCCGAACGGGTTGCCCTGGAAGCCACCACTGGCGAACATGTCCTCCATGCGACGACTCTGGTCATACTCTCTGCGGGCTTCGGCAGTTCCGACATTCTCGTAGGCAGCCTGAATCGCCTTGAAGCGTTCCTCGGCCGCTGCGTCATCCGGGTTCCTGTCGGGGTGGTACTGCCGAGCGAGTTTGCGGTAGGCCCGCTTAATCTCGGCATCACTGGCGTCGCTGGAGACGCCTAGGACTCGGTAGGGGTCCTCGGCCATCGATGCGGCTCGGCCGAGGGAGAGTCTTCAACCTGCTTAGTTCGGTAGCGATGCGATAATGGGATTGCGGGTGTTGGAAGTGTCATGGCGGTCGGATGGGCGGTGTTCCGCAACTATGTTGGTCATGCCAAGGAGATCTACGGCGACATCACCGACTACCCCCGCTTCTTCCTGATGCCGCCGCCCGCATTGGTGGAGGCAGATGAGCATGGTAACAACGTGGTCGCGCTGAGCTCAGCCGAGGATCACATTGACCATGAGGTGGAACTAGTCATCCGGCTCGGCGAGGACCTCGAGCCGGTGGAGATGTGTGTTGGCAACGACACCACCAACAGGACTCGTCAGACACTGGCCAAGAAGAAGGGTTGGCCATGGCTCGAAGGTAAGGGGTTCGCTGGTTCAGGGGTGCTGGGAACTTGGACTGCTTGGGACTCGCGGCCGGTGGAGATTTGTCTGTCGGTAAATGGCGAAGTTAGGCAGCAGGCATCGACTGAACTGATGGTGCACTCGGTGGAGACCATTCTTGGGCACCTGCATGATTGGTACGAGCCTTCGCCTGGAGACCTTGTCTGGACCGGCACCCCAGAGGGTGTCGGGCCGATGCACGAAGGGGATTTAGTAGAGTGTTGGATGCGGAACTCGGAGGGAAAAAAGGTGAGTGTGCTCAACGCGAAATGTATTATTTAGCACATCACCGTTCATTTGAAAAGTTGGACCTTCAGCACGCACTCATGGATGTAGATTACGAGTTCCAACCTGCCTTTACACTGATGACTGCCAACCTCGGCCCAGGAGAGTCGATTAAAGTCGAGCCTGGTGCAATGGTGGCCCAGTCTTCTGGTTTGAATGTCGAAACAGGCAGAGCTTCGAAAGGAGGTCTGATTGGTGGGCTCATTAAGTCCGCTATGGGGGGAGAATCTTTCTTCATCAATACATACACGGCAGGATCTTCTGGCGGATGGATTTCGATGGCTCCTTCGTCTCCTGGAGATATCTGCACATTCGACTTGGAGCCCGGTCAAAACATGTACATGCAAGGAGGGGCCTTCATGGCCTGCTCGCCTAATATTCAGTATGATACAAAATTCCAAGGCGCCAAGGCACTATTTTCCAGAGAGGGTGCCTTCTTCCTGAGGGCTTTCTCAGAAGGTGGTCCAGGACAGGTCTTCTACTGTTCATATGGGGCCATCAAAGAGGTCGAAGTGACTCCTGATGCACCAATAATTGTCGACAACGGGCATCTCGTGGCATTCACCGATGGAGTATCCTATGAGGCGCAAAAGGCAGGATCTTGGAAGACTACCATTTTCGGAGGAGAGGGTGTTGTCTTGAAATTATCAGGATCTGGTAAGGCTTGGATACAGACTCGAAACTTTGAGGCTCTTGCTAACAAGTTGATGCCTTTCCTACCTAAACCAAGTAACTGAGCAGTTCTCGCATAGAGAACCTTGAGATGGGCTAGCCGTTGGCGATTCCATGGAAGAGGGAGTGCGCCGAATCACCGGCGCTCGACTGATAGACCACGACGGTGTGGTTCAGGACGGCAACTTCCTGCTGCATCCCGATGGTTCGTACTCGAAGAGCAAGGGCGACGAGGACGTTGTTGAGAACATCGACGGCTCGACTCGGCTGGTCACGCGCTCGCTGCAGAACTGGCACACCCACCTCGCGATGATACTCAATCGCTCGATGGGCGAGGGGCTGCCTCTGATGGAGTGGCTCGAGACCTCGATCTTTCCTGTCGAGAAGGGTTTGACCGCGGAGTTCGTCGAAGTGGGCACTAGAGCGGCTGTTGCAGAGATGATATCCACTGGGACCACCTTCGCATGCGACATGTACTACCACCCTGACGTGGTGGCAGGAGTCTTGGTCGAATCGGGAGTGAGGGGCATCTCATGCGGCCCAATCACAGACTTCCCGACCCCCTCCTACCCCTCAGGAGGGGCCGAGGCACTGCAGATGATGGATGGCCTACTCAGGGGAGGTGCCCCCTCTGAGAGGGTCGAGTATGGTATCGGCACCCACTCAGTATACTCCTGCAGCGAAGAGACCTTGCTGAAGGCCTCCGAGATGGCTGCCGAGCACGGCAGCATACTCCACATCCACACCAGCGAGACTCGCAAGGAGGTCGCCGACTGCCATGCCGAACACGGCATGTACCCAGTCGAGTACCTCGACTCCCTAGGCTACTTCCAGAGCGCCGAGGACGGAGGTACGGTGTGTGCCCACTGTGGCTGGGTCACCAAGAGGGAGATGCGCATACTGTCCGGCCACGGGGCTCACGCGGTTCACTGTCCCACCTCCAACCAGTAGCTCGCCTGCGGCGGGACCATGTCGTACCCCGCGATGAAGGAGGCGAATGTCGATGTGCGCTTGGGAACCGATGGCTCAGCCAGCAACAACTCATTGGACATGCGAGCCGAGGCGAAGACTGCGAGTCTGGTCTAGAAACACGACCATTGGAATGCGCGGGTTCTAGTTCCAGAGGAGACCTGGCAATTGGCCACAAAGGA
>JAKUUP010000053.1 GCA_022447095.1 Candidatus Thalassarchaeum betae | reverse complement strand
GCCCTCTCGAAACCCTGTATCCTGATGGGAACGGCCCCCTCGACGCCCTCGCCCTCCTCAAGGCCGGCTAGGACTCTCAGTCCCCTGTAGTTCGACAGGTTGTCCCCATATAGGTCGACGTTCAGGGTGCCGGGCCAAGCACCGGAGCCCAAGATGTCCTTGAACTGGTTTTGGTAATGGGTCTGCGACATGAAGACGTGAGCCCTGCCCAGCCCACTAGACACGATCCCATGCAACTGCACGGCCCTGCCCCGAGGCGACCGCTCATAATGTTCCTGATTGTGAATCAGAGGGCAAACTGTTGCCCTTGGACCACTACCCCCCAGCCTAGGTCCGACAGCTCGTCGGCCTGTGGCCCGGGACCCAGCAAGGGGTTGCTGTGATTCAGGTGGATAAAATGCACCTCGGCATCCCCCTCGACACGCTCACCCAGCCTCGCTAGGGTCTCGCTCACGGGAGGGTGGGGTATCTCAGACATGTCCCTCCCAGGTAGCTCGCTGGCGTCCCAGAAGGAACCGTCGAGAAGGGCGATGTCCACCTCGAGGTCCGTCAGCCACTGGCGAATCGAGACGGCTCCATGCCTGTGGAGGGTCTGATTCCAGTCGTCATGGTCTGGCAGGAAGAGCACGGAGCGATTGCCCCCCCTAATCACCACTGCGTGAGTGTCCGCGTGCTCGTCCCTGTGCGGGACAGGCACGAACTCCATCTCAAAGCCGCAGCCCTCGCTTGGGGAAAAACGCTCCATCGGCTGCACCGTCGCAGCGCTGAATGGCCCCAACACGCTCCTTCCGGACAGTTCATCCAGTACGGATTCGCTAGCGAACAGGGGCACCTCTGAGCACCCCATGACCTCCTTCCCGAACTGACCCAGCCCGTCTATGTGCCCGAGATGGATGTGAGTCAGGCTGACGCTGTCGGGGCGCGCCACGCCTTCAGCGCCAAGGGCTTCGGCCCACAGCCGCATCTGGTCGGGTAACGAGCGGCTCGCCTCAATCAGGTGCATACTGCCGTCGCCGCCGCGGACTCCGCATGCCACCGGGTGGCGGCGCAGCGATGGGTCCGCATGTGCCGACATGCATCGCGCGCACGAGCAACCTGCGTGCGGGACCCCCCCGTCCTGGGCGATCCCGAGGATGGTCAGGGTCGCTTCCATGATTCGCGGTTGCGCCATCGGAAATGAAGCACTCGATGCAAAACCGAGGCGGTCGCTCCGATGGAGCCATGAACCTCACCGGGATTTGCGGGGCATGGCGGCCGACCTGTCGTGGATGCGCGAGCGCTACGAGCAGCTGCGCTCGCAGGGCCTCGATTGGGCCCCTCCGACCCTAGAATCGGCTAGCGAGCCGCGCTGCGTGATCGACGGCAGGGAGATGGTCATGCTCTCTGCTAACAACTACCTCAACCTAGCCACCCACCCCAAGGTCGTCGGGGCAGCCGTGGAGGCCACTCGGAAGTACGGCGCCGGCTCGGGCTCGGTGCGCGCTATAGCCGGCACTCTGAACCTCCACCTCGAAGCCGAGCGCGTGTGTGCTCGCTTCAAGGAGGTCGAAGCGACACTCGTTTACTCCTCGGGATACGCCGCCAACGTAGGCCTCATCCCCACCCTCGTGCGCGGCTCCGAGGACGTAATCATCTCCGACGAACTGAACCACGGCTCGATAATCGACGGCGTGAGGCTGACCAAGGCGTCCAGGGCCGTGTACCAGCACAACGACATGGCCGCACTCGAGCAGATACTCCGGGAGCACTCGGGGAGCGAGAGGAAGCTGATTATCACCGACGGCGTGTTCAGCATGGACGGTGACATCGCGCCGCTGGACCAAATCACCGAACTCGCTGAGCAGCATGATGCCATGGTTCTGGTCGACGACTGCCACGGTGAGGGGGTACTCGGCGACGGCCGGGGCATAGTCGCTCACTTCGGACTACAGGGAAGAGTCACCTTCGAGATAGGCTCCTACTCCAAGGCACTGGGCGTCCAAGGGGGCATCGTCGCTGGCTCCGAGGACGTCCGGAGGCACGCTCTCAACCACAGCCGCTCGTGGCTGCTCTCCGGCAGCCAGCCACCAGGCGTCGCCGCCGCCCAGAAGGCGGCTATAGAGGTCCTGATGTCGGAGCCGGAGCACGTACGGAGACTCTGGGATAACACCGATTACTTCCGCAGCGAGCTCGATTCGCTCGGCTTCGACACGGGCGCGAGCGAGACCCCGATCATCCCGGTGATGTGCGGAGAGAGCCGATTGGCGCAGGAACTCTCGGCCGCATTGAGGCAGGCCGGAGTCATGGTGGGCGCGATTGTGTTCCCAATGGTGTCGCGTGACAAGGCGAGGGTGAGGACGCAGATGTCAGCCGGACTGACCCGCGAGGATCTACAGGAGGTCTTAGGCAAGTTCGAAGCCTGTGGAAGGGAATTGGGATTAATCTGAGGGCATGGCATGAATACTAGGACTACAGAGCAAAGGCAGAGACTACTCGTGATTTGGCTGGTCGCCTCGGCCTTCGGAATAATGTTCGCCGTACTGTCATGGATGCAGGAGTCAGGGATACTGCCTCCTGCTGACGAGCTTGGCGCGTGGAAAGGGTTCCTCGCCGTTCTCACTGGGTTGGTTCTCTACTGGATAGTTGCCCGAAACATACCAGGGGGTCCCGGCGATGAGTGAGCTGGGCCGCTGGCCGATTAGTTGCGAGATTCCCGTCCAATGGGGCGATTTGGACGCCCTCAACCATGTCAATCACACCATGTTCATCAGATGGATGGAAACCGTTCGTATGCACTACTTCATCGCCTGCGGCTTCATCGATTTGCACGAATCGGAAGGCATCGGGCCGATACTAGCGGGCCTAAAGGTGGATTACAGTGCCCCGGTGCAGTTCCCGGACACCATCACCGTACACACCACAGTGACCCGACTGGGTAACTCGTCATTCGACAGGGCATACC
>JAKUUP010000052.1 GCA_022447095.1 Candidatus Thalassarchaeum betae | reverse complement strand
CTGGGCCGTCATTATCCAACACCAATGCACCCCGATTATGTCGCAGGTGAGGGGGTCGGTTTTCAACGGTTCCGCTCGCACCTCTTCCACTATCGTTTTGAGCTCTCACGATTACATAGATTGAAGGCGTCTGAGCATAGCCTGAGCCCGAGGGACGAGCATGCAGTGGGAGGAGGAGATGTGCATCATATCAGGCTCCTACCGGTCGGGTGAGGGCAAGCCTCCTCGGACCACCGTGGAACTGTGGTGCCGGGCTCGCTCCGGGCACTCGGTCACCCTGCTGGTAAATGGGCTCCGACCATATGTCGTAATCGCTCTGCCCGGCAAACCAAGACCAGCTTCCGAGGCTAATTCGGCACTGGATTATTTACGGAGCAGGGACTGGGCGGTCAACGTCTCCCCAATTGGTGACAAGTGGACCCAAGACGGTATCAAGCCACACTGGAAGGTAGAGGTGCCACAACCCTGGATGATTACTAGTGGCCCTAATATTAGGAAGATATTGAAGGAGAGTTGGGAGGTTAGCAGCGCCGACATACTGTTCGAGCGCAGATTGCTATTGGACTACGACCTCGGACCTCACATCTCTGCCTGCGGTGAGGTACTCTGGGCCGGCGAGCGTGCGCCGATCGAGGTCCGCGACGACGACACTGGCGACCGCACCGTCGCTGCGGGACGAATTGCAGAAGCCGGTGGCTCGGGCCTGTATCCCACTGACATGGTCGTCTCGTGCACCCTAGAAGACCTCGCTAAGGTAGATCCCTTCCGCACCCCCTTCGTTTCTTTCTCATTCGATCTCGAGACCAGTATCCAGTCGAACAGGATTCTATGTGCCGCGGCTGTCATCGACAGAGGCGGCGAGCGCAGTGAGCACACTTTCCAAGGTGATGAGGGCGATATCATGGAGGGTCTAACCAGTCTTGTGCACTCGGAGGATCCAGACATCATCACCGGCTACAATATCGACAACTTCGACCTGCCTCGGATGGAAGAGAGGGCTGATGTCCTTGCAGGTCGCTCTAAGATGGAGGCAACCACTCTGTTCGGCTGGGGGCGGGTCCCGATGCTGCAGAGTGAGGCCAAACCAAGAAGGCTGTTCCCAAGTCGCCGGCAGAACCGCGTTTGGGACATTGCTGGCAGGATTCCTCTGGACGCTTGGTGGCAGGCGCGTCAGACCTTGAGACCTCAGCGCGAGTCTCTAAGCTATGTCTCCAAGTTGTTGTGGCCAGAAGACGAGGACAAGCACAAGCTCGACATCGACGCCAGCCAGATGGACAGAGAATGGGCCGAGCGACCTGAGGAGGTCCTCGAGTACTGCGTGCGCGACACTATTCTACCGCTTGACATCCTTGACCGCCTACAATCGGTGGCGCGTAAGGAGGCGCTGGCCTCGGTATCTCTGACCACGGTCGAGACCGCCTCGACCGGGACCACCAGCCAGTGGATTGACTCACTGGTCATCCGCCTCGCCGACCGCAGCGATGTCGCGGTGCCGACGACTATCTCCGGCCCGCGCAGGAGGGATCAGATAGCCGGCGGTTACGTGCACGAGGTGGATGCCGGAATCAGTCCATGGGTTGTCGTGCTCGACTTCAAGTCGATGTACCCCTCGATAATGATAGCAAACAACATCTGCTCGACCACGCTCGTTAGGGACGATACCACAGACGACTCCTACAGTGTATCTCCCACCACACAGACCAGATACCTGTCCAAAGAAAACAGGGTCGGCCTAGTCCCACATCTTCTCGAGCAGCTGATGCAGAGTCGTGACCGGCATAAGGCCGCTCTCGCCGAGGCCAGAGCGGCCGGCGACGAAGCAGAGGCCTTTCTGCAGGACCAACTGCAGTACGCAGTCAAGATTCTGATGAACTCGTTCTACGGGGTCTTCGCTTCAAGTTTCTACCGTTTCACTCACCCCGACCTCGGTGCCAGCATCACCGAATGGGCCCGCCACAACATCCGCGGAATCATAGCCCAAGTGGAGGAGGACGGCCACGAGGTGGTCTACTCGGACACCGACTCGATCTTCGTACGCTCACCCGTCGACAAGCAGGCCCCCATCAAACGCCCCGAAGATGAGGATGAGAGCCTAAGTGAGTGGGAGGGGGCAAAGAGGGACGCCCTGCAGTTCGGCGAGCGGCTGGCAGACCGCTTCACCCGCGAGGGCGCCGAACTAGAGTTCGAGACCGCCCTGTCTGCGTTCTTCAGCCACGGCGCCAAGAAGCGCTACGTCGGACGGGTCGTCTGGCCGCGTGAGGAGATGCTGATTCGCGGCTACGAGGTCCGTAGGACAGACTCCTTCGCCCTGCTGACGAGGACTATGACCGATATGTTCGAGATGATACTGGATGGTGAGGAGTGGGCCGCTGTCGAGATGACCAAGTCAGTCATTGACGATGTCAAGGCGCGTAGGACCGACGTCGCCGACCTCGTCATCAGCCGTTCATGCAAGGGCACCCTGCGGCGCGACGGCAGCGTTGACTTCACCAAGGTCTACGACAACCCCGACGGCCTGCCCTACGTACGCGCGGCGAAGGAGAGGATTAGGCGTGGCCTGCCGTTCACGCCGGGGATGAAGGTGGGATACATCGTCACCAACGCCAAGATGAGCCCGATGACCGTCGAGCCCTGGTTGGTCGACGAAATTGGCGAGAAAGCGCCGAAGTATGACCCCGACTACTACGCGAGACGCCTAGCCAAGTCTCTGGGCAGAATCACAGAGGCCTTCGGCTGGAGCGAGACCGAGTTGCTTTCAGGCTCTCGCCAACAGTCCATTTTCGACTTCTGAACGTGATACTGGGAGCCTGTGCAACCGCAGCGAGCCCTGCTCCGGGCAGCGCAGGGTTGATTTCGGCCGGTCTTCCAGACCGGACCAATGACTGACCTGCGCAGGCTGGCCCCGATGCTCGCGGCGATCATGCTATGCTCCTCCATGGCGGGCTGCCTCGACACTCTAACCGGGAACGACTCTCCCACCGCGGTGATGTCGGTTGACCCCTCGGAGAACATCAAGACCGGTC
>JAKUUP010000051.1 GCA_022447095.1 Candidatus Thalassarchaeum betae | reverse complement strand
TTGCCCTTGCCCTCGTGCACAAGGGTGTCCGAGGGCTGCCCCCGCATCGCATCGAGGTCCTCCAATTCATCCATCGCACCAAGGCCACCATAGTCCCAGAATCCACTATCGTAGATTGGCCACGTGACCGCCGAGATAATCACAGCGGCAGCAAGAGAGCCGATGGCAATCTGCCTCCCAATGATTGGTCTGAGTCTGGCGCCGATTGAATTGAGGACGAACCACCTGACGCCGAAATAGATCACAGCGAATAAGAAAATCCCCGTCAACACCCACGGAATCGCATTGAACACGTCAGCGGTCCAAGGGGCCTGACGGCCGCAGAACAGGTAGTTGTGGGAGTCTGACCAGCAGTAGTTGGTGAGGTCCTTGGAGTATAACTCTAGGAAGATGTTGATTGAGAACACCGAGATGAACCAGACATGGGCGAGATACACAGCGCCCGCTGTGGCGAACCACGGGTCCTCCACACCCCGCTTCTCCCTCTTGCCGATTATGAAGGGCGGGAGTGTGAGGATGCCGACGGGTATACCGGTCAGCGCCGCTCCCCACCATCCGGCGTTCCAAGCGATTACCGGCGTGCCAAAGAAGTCCCCTATCGGACCGGCGGGGATGATGAACTGAGGCAAGTACTCGCCCCACCTCAGGTATCCGTACGAGAACAGGACGTACCAGTCTGGGAACACGAATCCGGCTTGTGCGAACGGGTCTGCCGCACTGTGTAGCGGCGGTGGGATAATCCAAGAGTAGAACGAGATTACCGCCATTATCGCGGCTAGAATTATACTGTCTCTGATGATTTCCGTCGGCCAGAAGGCGTGACCGACGAAGACTCGACGCCTCTCCTCATCGGCCTCTAGTAACTGGTCCCTTTCCCTCATGTAGGTGTCAGCAATCCTTCCGAATCTGTCGATCATTCCCATGTGATTACCTCAATGCGGCTCCGCGATGCCCTGTACCCAGACAATGAACAAGTGAGCCAGAATCAGACCGGTCACCACTACAGGGAGAATGAAGACATGCAAGAAGTACATTCTAGTGACCGTCTGGCCGGAAAGGGTGGTTCCCGCGAATAGTGCCTTGGCCATCCAACCGCCTACCAATGGGGTCGAGTTGGCCATGTTGATGCCTATGGTAGCTGCGCCGAAGGCCAGACTGTCCCATGGCAGCAGGTAGCCCGAGTATCCGAAGAAGATGGTGAAGAACATCAACGCCACGCCAATCAGCCAGTTCAACTCGCGTGGGTTGCGGTACGCCCCTGTGAAGTACACTCTGCACATGTGCAGGAAGACCGATGCCACCATGAAGTGCGTCGTCCAGTGGTGTATCGACCTCAGAATGTACCCAAAGGGCAACTCCACCATGATGAACTCCATGCTGAGGTAGGCTGGTGATGGGGTACCCTCCCCTCCAGGGACGTAGTACAGCCCCAACACGGTACCAGAGATCACTAGTATCACGAAGGCGAGGAACGAGATTCCCCCGAGGCAGTACAGAGGGTACCAGTACCATATGATCCGCAGCTTGTACTTCTCAGCGTGCGTCAACGGCATCTGCCTGTGCATGTGGTGGTATGCGTCCTTGCTCATGCCCCAGTAGTCTTGAATCCTGAATCTGGTGTCGAGCCAAGAGAATGCCCAAAGGAAACCCTTCTCCGCTAGGCCCATGCTGCCAGCACTGGTCTCGACAGCCCTGAGTATGTCAGTCCTAGGCATGTCGTCCCGCTCTTTTCGAAGAGTGAAGGCAACTAGGACGACCACGATGGCGATGAAAAGCCAGAGGAACCAGAATTGAATCATCAAATCACCTAATCACAAAACGTGTACCAGTCAACGAAGTCGTCGAGGGCCTCGATGATTCCCGCCCCGTTGACCTCGAATGGAATCAGCGGCATTCCGACCGGTGCAGGACCACCGGTTCGCTTGACGCCGATGAACTCGAACTCCGTTCCATTGGTCCTGTTCCTGCTCCGGTTCTTCTCGATTACAGTCGGGTCGTACCTGCTGGAGTGGCAGATGCAGAACAGCTTGTTGCCGCCTGCATCGACCCCTCCGGGCATCCATTGGTCGCTGGTGAAGTCATTGCTCACCAACTGCCATCCGGGAATGCAGCACAGGTGCGGGCACCTGGCGAAGATTATGATCATGTTGTCATGGATTGATAGCGCCTCGTACTCGGGCTCCTCTTCGACCTCGTAGCCGGAGCCCACGTACCCACCGCTCTCGTCGTAGCCGTCCATTAACTGGAATCGCGGCTTGTCCTCCTCCAACGGGGCCTGGGAGTTCTCATCGTGGGGGACGTAAATCACCAGGACGGGAAGGCCCGACCAGACCCCTGATGCCCCCGCCATCCCAGTCGCCGAGGTCGCAGCGGCGTCCACGAAGGACTGATACGGCATCTGCTCTAGGTGCATGTCGCCGTACCAGGCCGAGTCCTCAGCACCGGTTGGGACCCAGAACCTCACCGACGAGTCGCCCTCGTCGGAACTCGATTGACCCATCAGCAGCGAGGCGAAGCCAACTGCTCCTAGGCTCGCCATCGTGATTACTCCGGCGGCGGTGTTGAATGAGTGACGCATGAACTCCCTGCGGTCGATTAGATTGGGCGCCTCGGGGGAGTAATCGGAATCGCCCGAGATGGTTCTGAGTCTGAATCTCCTAGACATCATCACACCTCGTACTGTCTCCATCCGTCTGGATCATTGGAAGTGATGTACTTGTTCCCTCTGTGCTTGACGATAACAACATCCGGCATCACGAACTTCAGGTACACCATGCCTAGGATTATTATCGTCAGCATGAGCATGCCGAAGTTGAACGAGAGCAGTTGCTGGTCCCATCCGTTGAACAGTCCATAGGCCAGACCTCCTGCCCAGTACAGGCTCCATACGACTCCCCAAAGTGATAGCAGGATTATCAGGATGGAATCGCCGAACGGAGAGACCGAGGCTCGCACGACCGTGCCTGACTCAGGCTGGTTGAACACCCCGTGGTCGACAGCGGCATCGAACTCCTCTATGTTGAGGACCGTTCCGTCACACGCGACTCGAGCGTCGTCGACACTCTACTAGCATGACTTGCGCAGCCTGAGCAGTTTCCTCACT
>JAKUUP010000050.1 GCA_022447095.1 Candidatus Thalassarchaeum betae | reverse complement strand
ATCGGACCTTCTAGATAGGTTAGATACGGACCAGCGCGACCAGAACTCGGGCCCCGCTCGCTCCTTGGTGCCTTCGTCCGCGCCCGCCTTGGCCCCGTTCTCGCAGAATTCGAAAGCAGTGCGATGGTCGTCAGGGTCCGGCCATGCGCATCCGGGACAGTCGAAGCCGTCGAACCGATTCACATTAGACAGGGTGGAGACAGACTTCAGCGCGCCCATTCTGCTCAGACCGTGCGACATGGTGGAAATTACAGCGGGAATACCAGCAGCCACGCGCTTGGGAGGGGAGACCTTTGGTGCCCCAGACTTCACCGGGGTGTTGGCCTCGACCTCCCTGCTCACGCACTCCGGACGTTGGTCGATTACATCAGGGTCACGCTAGGGCCAACCTAGGGATGTGTGATTACTCTTCCACTGCCGCTGAACACGGTCATCCTACTCTCGGCCGCGAAGCAGATTAGAGTCATCCCGTGCTCATTCGCTAAATCGACCGCTAGGCTGCTGGGTGCGCCTACCGAGACGAAGACGGGAAATCCGACTCGCAAAGCCTTCTGGACCAGCTCGAACGAAGCCCGGCCGGACACCACCACGATCTCGTCCCCGACGGGAACATTTCCCAGTCCGAGCGCATTTCCCACAAGCTTGTCCATTGCATTGTGACGACCCACGTCTTCGTATGCTGCTACGACATCGCCTCCCGGTAGTACTCTCGCGCAGGCGTGCGAACCACCAGTGAGGTCGAATGCCTTCTGGCTCTCCCTGAGGGATGCCAGTGCCTTGGCTACGTCCTCATGACCGACCGTGAATGTAGAGCTCAAAGGAGGGCCATGCATGTGCAATAGGCTCGAGATTGAGTCCCTGCCGCAGATTCCGCACGACGACGTCATGGTTGACCTCCTAACGTGATCGCTCGGCAGGAACTCACAGGATTCCGAGAGGTTCACGACTATTGCGTCTCCATCGCCCTCTAATCCAGAGACATCGTCCATAGAGTCGATAATGCCCTCGGAGTGCAGGAACCCCAGCACCAGTTCCTCATCGTTGCCAGGTGTCCTCATCGTGAGGCCAAGGCGCTGCTCCTCGCTACCGGAGGATCTCACCGACATGGACAGAGCGGCCTCGACAGCTACCGTATCGGGCCCACGCGTTCCATGACCGGAAACGATTCTGACTACAGGTCTCCTCTCGGTCCCTTCCACGGCTGGCGTATGGCACTCCTCGTATTGGGTTATGGCTTGTGCGAGATGGTTTCCGCAACCGTTGAAATACCTCCTGCTGACAGGGGAGGTCGTGGGAATACTAGGAGGAGATGGCTTCACCCTACCGGTGGTGAGTTCGGTTGAGGTCGTTGAGGTCGAGATTGAGTTCACAGATTCTGCGAGGCGGGCATTGAAATCGAGCATGGGCGGCGATGAGGAGACCCATGTGCTGATAGTCAGTGCACAGTCTGGGGGATGCTCGGGATATCTGTACGACATGGAGGTATCGAAGGACCCTGGTGTCGAAGGATTTCAGCGCATGGACGTCGACGGGGTGACTGTCCTCGTGCACGATAAGGACAGTGCCATGCTGAATGGTATACGAATCGATTTCAAGGACACCCTAATGGGTGGGGGGTTCCAGATTGAGAACCCCAACGCGGATCGATCATGCGGATGTGGCCAGTCCTTCGGTTGAGCGAATGTCCCGGACAGACTTGCACGGCATCGCCGAAGTGATGAGCCTGCCCTGCAGCGTAAGCGTGCTGAAGGGGAGATCATCTCTCGAGCATCTGAATCGCTCGCTGACCGTGGACACCACTGGGATGCTGGACAAGAGCAGGTTGGATGGGTTCCTATGCAACGCCAACGGCAGGATACTGGATAGGCTGATGATGTGCATGCTGGATGAGGAGATCGTCCTAGTCGGTAACATTGCGGCTGGTGAGGCGACACGCGAGATGCTGATTCGAGGCGTAGCATGGGACGAAGAAATCACGGTGATGGAGGGGGATGGTGCGATTGCCCATCTCAGACTGGTAGGAGACGCTCCAAACAGGTGCTTAGCGGGCTTGGGAATAGACCCGGATGAGGTGGTTGCCGACCACTGGACTGAGTACGGGACCGCCCTGCTGTCTCGAGCGGGCTTCCATGGAGTGGATGCGATCGACATACTGGTCCCAACCTCAGATCGTGCTGCATTCATCGCCTTCCTAGAGGAGAATGGTGCCGTGGTGCCCGATGCAGGTCGGAGCGAGCTCGTGAGGATAGAGCTCGGGATGTTGGATCACCGAGAGATGAACGAGGGGTTCCTGCCGATGGATCTCGGACTGGAGAAATTGGTGGATCTCTCTAAGGGGTGCTACCCCGGGCAGGAGATTCATGCCCGACTGGATAGCAGAGGTAGCCCGACCCGATGTATCGCCAGGTTGCGTCTGGCCTCCGAAATTGGAGCAGGCAGAATCAAACTGCCCGGGGGTGGGAGCCTCGTTGTGACTGCATCGGCATCGACTCTACAGGGCACGGTCGCACTCGCAGTGGTGCCACTCCGTCTAATCGAGGATGGGACGGTAGATCTCGGTGGCGGATTGGTGGCAGAGGTTCAGTCGCTTTGATCGGGATTGTCGAACTCGAACACCTCACCATTGTCCAACCACTCTGATAGGGGCATCAGAGGGGAGAGTCGTAGCGTGCCCATGTTTCTGGTGAACAAGTAGACCGTAGGGTCGTACTCGTCGACCATCTGTTGCTGGAAGGTCCTTCTTACCTGAGTTCCCCTAGAGCGGAAGAAACTGAGCTCAACTGTCACCCCGATAATCGTGGCGGTGTAGAGTACCAATAGCACGCTGAGTGAGAATATTACCGGGTCCCCGAAGAGTTCGTCCGACCTGAGCTGGCTGCCATAAAGCAGTTGTCGCGAGATTAGGAAGACGAGCCCTACCCCGACCAAGGGACCTAGTGCGTCCTCCACCATTGTGTCCATCGGAATCAGCCTTCGTTTTGTAGGGTCAGCGAACACAAGCGCGTTGGCCGTCGCCGCTCTAATAACGGAAGTGATTGAAACCAGCAAGATGTAGACCGCGACACTCACCAGAAGAACGCCGCGTGGGTCCAACGGGAGGTACAGTACGACCAGATAGGCGAAGAGCCCCAGAAATACCGTCACAGGGAGCCTGTGCACCGAAGTC
>JAKUUP010000005.1 GCA_022447095.1 Candidatus Thalassarchaeum betae | reverse complement strand
CTTCGTGTTCGCCCAGAGGGTCGCGCTCGACCATCAGCTAGAAGAGTCCGAGATCGTGATGTGCTTCAGGTGCAGAGAGCCGCTATCCATCGAGGAGCAGCAATCGAAGCACTACGCCATCGGCGAGCACTGCCCATACTGCGTAAATCAGTGAAAAAGTCCGTAGGGAGTGTTCGGCATCGATCTATTCTTCCTCTGAGTCTTCTTCCTTACTCATTGACTGTGCCCAGACCTTTTCTGAAAACGCTTCGTGTTCTCCATAAGACACGCCTCCGATGGGAATCCAGCCAGTATCGATTCTCATCTGGACTTGTTCAATCAAGCAGGGCTTATCCCATTCATCGGACCAATTCATAACTCCAAGCTTCTCTTTCTTGTGCATTTTTTCTGCTACAACTACGCAATATTTCATACCAAATATATTTCATTTCTAATATATAAACCTATCTATTACTATTTGACCCTGTGTTCGAGACAAAGAGTAGGGAGTGATTCAGGCTGTTTCCGTCAGCCACTGCTTCATTGTGCAGGCCTGGCAGACCTCGCGACTGGTGATCTCGCCGCACTCCCTGCAGCTGTTCACCTCAGACTTCGAGTCCTGGTTGGACTCCCGGTGTAGCCTGCGAATCTCGTCGAGCGAGTGCAGCAGGCCGTGCCGGGCGCCTGGGGTAATCGACTCCATCTCGGCCACGATGCCGCGGCTCTGCTGTCGCATCGCTCCTGGCGCGTGTGGGCAGTCGCCGTGGTACATCGGTAGGCCCTGGCATATCGCGTGCGCGTGTATCTCCTGCTCCGGTATCCAGCGGAGCGGTACTATTCGAGGCGCTATTCCGTCAATCGGATCATCCGTGTGCGGGGCCAATCTGACCGAGCGGTCGATCTCGCCTTTCTGGAGATTCATGAGGATGGATTGCGCCATGTCGTCGAGGTTGTGGCCGAGCGCCATCACATCGGCGTTGACCTTGCGCGCGAGTGCGTTCAGTCCCTGACGGCGGAACACGCCGCAGTAAGAGCACGGCATCAGCCCCTTGGCCTCGTCGTGGTTCTCCCCCATCGCCGGCATCCTCGTGACAACCTCGTCCATGCGCTCGTAGCCCATCTCCTCGTAGCTCAGGGTCTCGAACCGCACGTCGAGGCTCTCGGCCAGTTGCTTCGCGCACTCCAACGAGGGCGCGCGGTAGCCGTCTATGCCCTCGTCTATGCAGCCTGCGATCATCTCGATGTCTCGGCGTCGGCCGAGGATGTCGACCATCATCGTCAGAAGGACCGCCGAGTCCTTGCCGCCCGATACCGCCACTAGGATGCGGTAGGGCGAGCCGTCCCCGTGCCTCGCGTCCTTGGGCAGGACCAGTTGCTGCCTGAGCTCCTTGGAGGTGCGCTTGCGTATGGAGGATGACAGGTGCTTGCCGCAGAAGTGCTGGCCGCTGTAGGCCTGGTGGATGACCGAGTCCGAGCCGCACCGACTGCACCTCTCGACCGCGAGTCCCTCCGTCATGGGCTGCGCTCGATGGAACCGGGCTTGAACCCACTCATGGCCCCGGTCATCTTGGTTTGCGGCGCATATCGCCGCACGACGGGGCTCAATCGGTCGAGCGGAACCTGCTCATCCCGGTCTCGATGATCCCGGTCACCCTCTGCCAGGGCAGGACGAAGCGCATGCCAGCGACCACCAGCAGGAACAGTCCGGCGGAGATCACCTTGCCGTAGGTGAGCTGCAGCTCGAGCGACTCACGGACCTGGCCGGACCACTGCCCCTGCTCGAGGAAGCCTACTAGGGAGATGAGGAAGTCGTCGAACTCGAGCGCTATCGCGGTGGTCAGCCCGACCACGGTCATGATGCCGACTAGGTGCACAATGTGAGAGTTGAGAACGTTCCTGAACTGGGTGACATACTCGGGGTTCCTCTTCGCGTCCTCCGGGAGCAGGGATGCGTACTCGAGATGGGTGATGACGGCCTGACCTGATTCCATGAACACCAAGATGAGTAGCGCTATCTGGAGTAGTATCAGCGCCAGAGGCGACACTAAGCCGCCGTACAGAGTGGCATCGCCGATCTGCGCTGGCAGAGGCTGCAGGCCCACATCGACCGCCTCGGTGATTCCCTCGAAGGTCAGCATGGCATGGATGCCGACCACCATCAGGAAGTAGCCAACAGCCCAAGTTATCATCCTGCGAGACAGTCCCCAGATACCCATCAAACCAGCCAGCACTGGTGCGAAGACGATGCCCAGGAACACTATCTCAAAGATGAACATAAACGGAGTCCAAAGGAGATCCAGATGGTTGGCCGCGGGATGCCATGGGACGTGGGGCCCGTTGACCACCATCGCGTATATCCAAGACATCAGGAACGGCAGGAGCATCCATGCGACGAAGCCGATGGAGACCGCCCTGTTGACCAAGGTCTGGATCTTCTCGCTCTGATGAAGCAGGAAGACCCAGGCCACTGTGACGGCGATGCACAGCGCCAGAGGAGCCACGAAGGTGGCATCCCCTGTGAGCGGCTCTCCAGACATATCGGTGAGTCCATGCAGGAAATCCGGCAGGATCAGTTCAATTGAGCCCGAGCTCTGCCAGTAGTTCAGGCCTCTGGTGTGCTCGTATGCGGGGCACCAGTAAGTGGATTCGATCCCTCCTGAGTCCTCAATGAACTGCTCGGTGCAGGAGCCGAAGACGACGCTCATACGCTTCATCACCATGAGGAGGGAGGCCGTCGAGATAATCTGGAGTAAGAGTACCTGCCAGCGCCGACGCAGTTTCGGAATATGCAGGGTCTGCGAGTCCGGTACCGCTTCCATTGCCATCACCTCATCCCCTAGACTGTTCTCACTTGCAACAGAGCCTGAGAGAGCTCTACATCGGGCATCCAGTCGATCACCTTGGCGCCGTAGCCGGAGATTGCCGTCAGTCGGTTCTGCCTCTCCAGTTTGAGGACCTCGTAGGACATGCGTGGGATCCTGCTGATCAGCCTCTCGAGGTCTATGCTGCTCGGAGACAGCACGATGACTTCGTGCCCCCTGCCTGCGAGGTTGCGGATAGCGGGCAGCGTCGTGCCGTCCCCCTCAAGGCTGCTGATGATGAAGACTGGGGAGCCGCGACTCATCCTCGACGACATCGCGTTGGTGACGGCCTGCAGAGGCATGGAGCCTTTTGCTCGGACCGCAGCCAA
The DNA here is from genome assembly GCA_022447095.1 of Candidatus Thalassarchaeum betae. Taxonomy (GTDB): domain Archaea; phylum Thermoplasmatota; class Poseidoniia; order Poseidoniales; family Thalassarchaeaceae; genus Thalassarchaeum; species Thalassarchaeum betae_B. The sequence continues at coordinate 65,262 of JAKUUP010000005.1, read as the reverse complement.
ATTGCTCAGGACCTTGTAGCCCTGCTTGTCACCGGTCTCCGGCGGCAGGTAGTCCATCTTGTCACCGTAGGTGACCAGAGCGACCGAGTCACGTCTGCGGATGAAGTAGTTTGATACCGACGCAGCGGCTATCGTTCCCATCTCCAGCGGGTTCTTGAGGACGGTCCCGATCCTGGAGACATCTCTGGTATCGAGAATGATGAAGACGTCCGTTACGGCGTCCCTCGTCTTCTCGTTGACCATCAGCTCGCCGGTTCTGGCGAACGCCTTCCAGTTGATCGAGCGGAAGGCATCTCCGGGCAGATACTCGCGGAGGGAGTAGAATTCCATCCCCGGCCCGGGGGTCTTGAGGGTGGTTGCCCCGGTGTACATCTTGGGAACGTCAGAGCGTAGCAGGGCCTCCTCGATCTCCCTGACCTGGGGAAACACGGTGATGTCGGTCCTGTCCTGCACTTTGGACTCGTTCGCAAAGAGGTTGAACGCGTTGCGGTATCGCACTGAAACGGGACCTAAGGTGTAGTGTCCACGGAGCGGGCATCTAACCCTGTACTTGATCCGCGTGGACTGTCCCGGTCCGAGGTTCATGCGCATCTGGTTGATGCCTTGTCTCATCTTCATCTCGTGCGGGACGTTGTCGAAGACCTCCAGTTGCTGGGTCCTGCGGTACGAGTTGTTGGAAATGGTGAGTTCGACTATCACGTCGTCCCCCTTGTAGACGTTGGCCATCGTGGTCTCCGTGCCGTTGATGGTTCGCGTGATCTCCAGATCGGAATGGCCTGAAACCCAACCGTTGATGGCTAGGAACGAGATGAATGTCAGACCGGCTATCATCAGTTGGAAGTTCGAAATCATCATTCCGACCAAAATCAGGCTGATTCCGCTGGTCAGCATCAGGGCCGCCTTGCGCGTCCACATGACTACGCCTCCACTCCCGAATCGGTGCGACCCCATTCCTTGATCCGTTTGATGACGCCGACCAGCTCGTCCGGCTTGTATCTCCTGTCTTCGAAGATGAAGTTTACGAGGACCGGGTCATCGACCATTCGCTGCAACTCCACAGCCGGCAGCGCGTCGAATTCCTCACGGGATAACGTGTTCAGGTTCCTTATTCGAGACAGCAGGACCTGTCGTATCTTCTCGGGGCGCTGGTAGTACTCGTAGCGTCTGGCATCGCCGAATCCGTAGTAGATGATTCGGAACACGTGGCGCCAGTCCTCAGGGTCCTCCTTGCGGATGAGGACGGCTTCGAGAACGATGAACAGTGTGAGGAAGAGCAGTAGCATCGCCATCCAGTCGTTGGTGAAGTAAATCAGGAGATAGTACAGCAGGTTGTAGGTATCTCCGAACAGCGTCGGTTGCTGGTGGCGGCTCTCGTCGAAGATGACTATGGCGTTAGAGCTGGCCTCGGTCGAGTTGGGGCTCACTAGAAGGGCCTCCGCGATGATATCCAGAGCCCACTTGCGGTTGTCAGTTTCCGGCATGGAGATCGAAGCGGTCGAACCTCCACCGGCTGCGAACTGCCCGACCGAGGTCGGGTCGTATAGTGCGTTGATCAGCAGCGAGCCGTCGGCTACGAAATGCACTCTGCCCGAATCGGCATCGATGCACAGCCTGTCCTGACAGTATCGAACGTAGACTGCGAAGGGGCCCTGCTCGTCACCTTCGATTCCCAATGACTCAAAGCCGACGGTAAGGTTGCCGTCGTCGTTGGTATCGAGGTACGAGTCGAGGGAGGACTTGCCAATCGCATAGCGGTTCTCGACGGGGTTGTACGATGTTGCCTTCTCGAAGGCGGAGGGTGCGTTGGTCAGGAGGCGGTAGCCCTCCGTGAAGTCCCACTCTCCGGTGGATGAATAGCGGTGTGCGCACAGTCCTGCGTCGGACTCAGTTACAAAAGAGGAGATAGAAGGATCTAGGGGCTCCGGGTCGAGGATGTCAATGACCCCGTCGTTGTCGAGGTCCTTCAGGCAGGGGTGGATCGAAGCTAGAGATCCAGAGTTTGTAGTGAAGTTGAATGCAGATCCGGTGTTGATCCACACGTAATCAGCCCCGAGTTCCACAGCATACGAGCCTTCGTCGTACAATCTGTGGCCCGAGTAGTCAAGGCCGAACTGATCAGCGAGGTTGCTCGAGTAGCCGAAGTCGTCCATCAGCAGGACAGTCCCGCCGCTCTCGACGAAGGCCTCGATTGCCAGTATCTCGGATGTGGTGTATCCCTCGCCCTCGGAGAACTCGATGACATTCTCATCTCCAGTGAAGCGAGGAAGTGAAATGGTGTCACGCTCGACCCCCGAGACGATGAAAATTGCCTCCTCTGGGTGGTCAATCTCGCTCAGCAGTAGAGGGCTCGATACCAGAGCCGTGGTCTCGATCCCCATGCTGTTGATGTCCGCCCTGAATGCCCCCAGATCATTCCAGTCATCGCCATAGGCCGACTGGTGGGTCTGCCCGTCGATGATGTAGGTCTGGAGCACTGACGAGACCAGAATCAGCAGAAGCGCCCAGAAAGCGAAAATGAGAGCTCCGCGGCGAGCACGGTGCGTCGTCAATTGCTTTGACAAAACGCGCCAATCCGCCATGCTGGGAGCCTCCGTTCCGTAGGAACGGGCTACGAGCCTCAACTTCGTCTTAAGACCATTATGTGGCGATGAACGGACCGTGCATCACTAGTCAACGTGCTAGTTGAACCGTCGCACCGACCCCGGCGACTTCCTCAACGGGGACCGAGAGAAGCCCGTCAACGGTGGGCCAAGGCAGCATAGTGGGATCTATGTCGGACTTGATCGAGACCAGCAAAGCCACGATACTACCGGTGTCGGTGTCGAGCCTGAAGTCTGCCATGTGGCCCAGTTTGTCGCCGGATTCGTCAACGACTTCTCTGCCTAGGATCTCCCGGCCGAAGGTCGTAGGCATTCTTCTACCTCATACAGATTCGATACCCGAGAGGCCATCAGGACGCCGGCGGACCGACTCGAGGCCACTGGTGAGCATCGCTTCCATGCGACCGTAGTACTGCATCATCTCATCGGTAACGGTTGGGCGTACTCGCCCGATTGCCTGCTCAAAGTGCTTCTTCGAGACTGTCTTTCGCTCAGCCCTCATCGCTATCAAAGCGGCCTCGCGACAAATAGCCTCAATGTCGGCGCCGGTGTAATTCTGCAGACTTGAAGCAAGGCTGTTGAGCTTGAACCTGCCAAGCGGCATGTCCGCGGTGTGAATCTTGAGGATCTCTTCCATCGCGGCAGCGTCGGGCGGTGGGATGTGTAGGACGCGCTCGAACCTGCCGCTCCGCAGGAGTGCGGGGTCGATCATCTCTGGACGGTTTGTCGCGGCGACCACTATGACGCCTTCCATGCTCTCGACGCCGTCCATGCTGCTCAGTAGTTGGTTCACGACGCGGTTCATGACGTCGGAGCCATCACCTGAAGAGGATCGCCGCATGCCTGCAATGCTCTCGAACTCGTCGAGGAAGACGATGGAGGGGCTGGACTGCTTGGCCTTCTTGAAAACCTCGCGGACGGCCTTCTCCGATTCACCTACCCACTTAGAGATTAATTCCGGCCCTTTGATGGTGATGAAATTGGCCTTGGCCTCGTTGGCTATCGCCTTGGCAATCAGGGTCTTGCCAGTCCCGGGGGCTCCGAACAGGATGATTCCCCTCGGAGGGCTGATTCCAAAATGCTCGAACAATTCGGGCTTGGTCAGAGGCCACTCGATGCTTTCCTTGAGCCTCTCCTTGACCTCTTCCAAACCACCGACCTCGTCCCAAGAGACCTCAGGGACCTCGAGATATATCTCGCGCAGAGCGCTCGGCTCTATCTCCTTGATGGCCTGACGGAAGTCAGACATGGTGACCTCCATCTTCTCGAGAACCTCGGGAGGAATCTGCTCCTCGTCGAGGTCAATCTCAGGGAGGTATCGGCGCAGCGCCTTCATCGCCGACTCGCGGACAAGGGCCGAGATGTCGGCGCCGACAAAGCCGTACGAGTTATCGAGCAGCCAATCGATGTCGAAGTCGTCGCTAATCGGCATTCCACGGGTGTGGATATTGATGATCTCTTCGCGGCCGTTCTTGTCGGGAACGCCGATCTCCAACTCACGGTCAAAGCGGCCGGGTCGGCGCAGAGCCGGGTCGATGGCGTCACGGCGGTTGGTTGCGCCGATCACAACGACGTTGTCGCGCCCCTCCATACCATCGAGGAGAGTCAGGAGTTGGGCTACGACCCGACGCTCGACCTCCCCGGTGACGTCCTCTCGCTTGGGCGCGATACTGTCGAGTTCGTCAATGAAGATGATCGCTGGGGCGTTGGCAGCGGCCTCGTCGAAAATTTCGCGGAGTTGCTTCTCGCTCTCCCCGTAATACTTCGAGATAATCTCCGGACCGTTGATTGAAGTGAAATGGGCTTTCGTCTCTGAGGCGACTGCCTTGGCGATTAGGGTCTTACCGGTCCCGGGTGGGCCATGGAGCAGTACACCCCTCGGAGGGTCGATTCCGAGACGCCTGAAGAGGATGGGGTGCTTCAACGGGAGTTCAATCATCTCACGAACCTTCTGCAGTTGCTCTCCGATGCCACCGATGTCCTCGTAGGAGATGGTCTGGATCTGTCCGGTTTCTTCCTCATCTACGGCATCCTCCTTGATGATTATCTCAGTGTCCGGGAGTACCTGTACGATGCCTTTCGGATTGGTCGAGACGATTGCGAACGGGAGGGCCTCGGCAAACAGAGTCATGCCTGGGATGAAAATGCGGTCGCCGGCGACCACCGGTCGCTTGTTGAGGCCGCGTCGGGCGAAGCCCTCGATGCCTGGTCCGAAGCGGACCTTCTGCTGCTTCGCCATCACAGGGCTGAGCACCAAACGCTCGCACGGTTGGGTCTCTACCTTGGTGATGGTGACGCGGTCACCGAGGCTCACGCCTGCGTTTTTTCTGATTATTCCGTCAATTCTGATAACTCCTAGGTTTGCGTCCTCGGGTCGGCAGCGCCAGACGATGGCGGCGGTGCTTTGTTCGCCCGCGATCTCGACTATGTCGCCGGGTTTGAGATTGAGTTCGTTGTCGAAAGGAACACGCGCTCGGCCGTGTCCTACATCGCTTGGTATGGCCTTCGCCACCCTGAGAGTCAAGGATTCTGACGAGTCTTCTGACACAACGGCACGCTCCTAGCAGATACCCTTCGTTCATGAGGCTAGTTAAACCTACCAACAAAGAGTTGTCCCTTTGGCTCAAACGGTTATCGGAACAATGGGACCCGAGGAGTAGGATTCATGGCGTAAGTGCGATTCGCGGGAGACATGACCCATGTGCTTGAGACTGGATTCGAAGTTATGGAGAACGCCAATCCAAACGGGAGTCCAAAGGTTCGTGGTTACAACATCGTCAACGGGCAGTTGACTCTGGCCAAGGACGGAGGCACGTTCGAGAGTCACAACCCGGCTTGGCTGGACGACTGCCTCGGCGAGTTTCCGCTCTCCGAAAAAGAGGATGTTCACGATGCCTTGAGTGCAGCAAAGGCGGCCTTCCCTGGCTGGGCTTCAACGCCCGCTCCCACACGCGGTCAGATCATAGGAAACATGGGGCGCCTACTGATGGAATACAAAGATGACATCGTTCGAGTCGAGACTCGCGAAATCGGTAAGACACTCATGGAGAGCGCGGGGTCGGTCCAAGAGGCCATCGACACCTGCCTATTCTTCCAATCCGAGGGTCGCCGACTGTACGGTCAAACGGTCAACTCCGAATTGCCGGACAAGGAGCTTTTCACCTACCGCCGACCCTTGGGGGTCTGCGGCATCATCAACGCCTGTAACTTCCCAGCCGCAGTGCCGTTCTGGAAGATGATTCCCGCCATCATGTGCGGCAACACCTGCGTCTGGAAGTCGCCGCAGGACGCGCCTCTGCTATCCTTCATGCTCACGCGCATAATGCATGAGGCGGGTCTGCCTGATGGAGTCATCAACCTAGTTCACGGAAAGGGCAGAGGTGCCGGTCAGAGCCTTGTCGATGCTGTCGACGAGGGCATGGTCAACAAGATTAGTTTCACTGGCTCGACCGCAGTGGGCAAGATGATCGGCGAGATCTGCGGTCGTAACCTAGTCTCCTGCTCACTAGAACTCGGCGGCAAGAATCCTCTCGTCGTGATGCCATCAGCCAACCTTGACAACGCAGTGGAGGGAGCCTACTGGGCTGGCTTCGGCACAGCGGGTCAGCGCTGCACTTCCTTAGGCAATCTCATCATCCACGAAGAGATCTACGACGAATTCATGTCGAAGTTCATGGCTAAAGTGGAGTCAACCAGCGTCGGCGACTCGATGCGCCACGACGATATCCTGTACGGACCCATGCTGTCGGAGAAGTACGCCAAGGACTTCCTGAGCGATCTCGGGATGTGCGAATCCAGTGGTGCGACCAAACTTTGGGGTGAGGGGATAATTACGAACGAAAACAAGCCGATTAACTTCGTCGGGGACGCCTCCGAGGGAGTCTACATGTGGCCTCACGTATATGCCGATGTGACTGAAGACATGGAGTGCTTCCACGAGGAGATTTTCGGGCCCGCGGTGACTGTTGTGAAGGCGAAGGATTTCGACCACGCGCTCCACCTCGCCAACGCCTCTCCCTACGGTCTATCCAGCGCCTGCTACACCAATGACAGGCTTGAGGCATACCGATTCAAGACCGGTATCAAGGCCGGGATGACCGGTATCAACAACTCCACCACTGGGGCTGAGGCTCACCTGCCGTTCGGTGGTGTCAAGGGCAGCGGCAACGGCACTCGTGAGTCGGGCATCTGGGTTATCGAGGCATACTCGTACTGGCACGCCGTCAACGACGAGCTCTCCGGCAAGTTGCAACTGGCGCAGATGGACGTTGACGAAGTCCACATCGAGGAAGCCGACGCTGACTACGCGGGCCTTGCATGACGCTACGCTCAGAGCATTGGCTCCCCGCACTCTGGGCAGGGCAGCCCGGGCAGCCACGCTCCCGGCATGTGCCCGCAGTTGAGGCAGATCGATGTCTCGATGTCTCCCCCAACCATATCTGACGATTAGGGCTGTGCGCCTTGAACCTTGCACCGACGGTTGAGTCCCAAGGGGACTCATGCAATCCCTTATGGGGCTAGGACCGCGCGATGCGGGCATCAGGGATGGACATGAGTGAGGGCATCAAACTCCCGCTCCCGATGAAGAAGGGGTTCGGTGTCACAGACCGGGTCGATGACTGGTGGAAGGGGCCGACGGCGATGGCCGCCTACCTTGGGATCATGATCGTATACGCCACCTGGCGTGGGTTCATGGAAGCCGACTTCTGGATCTTTGAGGAGTTCGGCAGGAGTGCGGGCAACCAAACAATGGCCATAGAGAGCGAAGGTAGTCACGTTCTAAGTCCGTTGTTTAGTCCGCTTATTTACCCAGATGAGAACTCCTGGATTCCTCAGCAGTTGTGGTGGATGAGTCCGGCGATGTTCATTCTGATCTTCCCCGCTGGCTTCAGAGGAACATGCTACTATTACCGCAAGGCGTACTATCGGGCCTTCATGCAGCAACCCACCGGTTGCGCGGTCTCCAAGCCGTGGAACGAGTACAGCGGCGAGACCGGGCTGCTGCTCGTCCAGAACCTGCATCGCTACTTCCTCTACGCCGCGTTGGCATACCTGCCAATACTGTCGTACGACGTCTGGATGTCAGTCAACTTCCACGACCCGGTGAGTCATGCTCACTCATACGGGGTCTCGGTGGGCTCCTTGGTCCTAGCTGTCAACGTCATTGCCCTAGCTGGCTACACCTTCGGTTGCCATGCCTTCCGACATCTGGTCGGAGGGGGAGCTAATCTCTGGACGAGAGATTCCAGACCCATACTGGGATACCGGATGTGGAGAGTGTCGACGTGGTTTAACGAGTACCACAAAGAATGGGCCCTCTATTCTCTGTTCATCGTCATGTTCGCTGACTTGTACATCTACGCCTGCACCATGGGCTGGTGGACAGAGATCATCCTGTGGGGTGGTGTCTGATGGAAGACATCGTGATGCATGAGCATGACGTTGTCGTCATCGGCGCTGGGGGAGCTGGGCTGCGGGCCGCTATCGAGGCCAGCGCAGCGGGAGTCAGCGTGGCCATGATCTGTAAGTCAATGCTGGGCAAGGCCCACACTGTGATGGCCGAGGGCGGCGCTGCCGCGGCCCTCGCCAACAAGGACCCCCGGGACTCGTGGGAGATCCATTTCCGTGACACCATGAAAGGAGGCAAGTACCTCGGAGACTGGCAGATGGCGCAGATCCATGCTCAGCAGGCGCCGGACAGGATTCGCGAACTCGAACAATGGGGCGCTGTCTTCGACAGGACGGCGGAGGGGCTGACCAGCCAGCGCAACTTCGGCGGGCACACCTATCCGAGGCTGGCGCACATCGGCGATGCCACCGGCCTCGAGCTCATTCGAACGCTGCAGCAGAGGGGCATCCACATGGGGATGGACGTGTTCATGGAATTCACCGTGCGCAGGTTGTTCGAGACCGATGGTCGCATCTCCGGATGCTTCGCGTATGATCGCAACGACGGTTCACTACACGTCTTCAAGGCCAAGACGATTATTCTCGCAACCGGGGGGCTCACGCGTTGCTGGGAGGTCTGCTCGGGCTCGTGGGAATACACAGGCGAGGGTCACGCTCTGGCATACTGGGCTGGGGCCGAGATGGGCGATATGGAGTTCGTCCAGTTCCATCCCACCGGCATGATTTGGCCCCCCTCAGTCAAGGGCATACTGGTCACCGAGGGAGTTCGCGGGGAAGGCGGCGTACTACGAAACTCCGAGGGTGCGCGTTTCATGTTCGACTACATCCCTGAGATGTACGCAGATGAGTTCGCCGACACCGAGGAGGAGGCGCTCGCTTGGGTCGACGAGGTCATCTCCGATAAGCCCGCTACGCATCGCAGGCCTCCCGAGCTGCTGACCCGCGACGTGGTTGCCAAGGCGATCAACAGCGAGCGTGATGCTGGGAGAGCGTCCGAGCACGGCGGCGTCTACCTCGACATCTCCTGGCGCGATCCAGAGCAGATTATGAAGAAGCTCCCTGGGATGTACCACCAATTCAAGGAACTCGCTGCAGTGGACATCACCAAGCAACCAATGGAGGTCGGGCCAACAGCCCATTACGTGATGGGTGGCGTCAAGGTCAACTCCAACACCCAGGAGACCTCGGTGACCGGCCTATATGCTGCCGGAGAAGTGGCAACCGGCCTGCACGGAGCCAATCGACTGGGTGGCAACTCTCTGACCGACCTCTTAGTGTTCGGTAAGATTGCTGGTGAGCAGGCCGCCGAGGCGGCCAAACTGATGAGTCACTTCACTGACGTAGACCAGTCCGAGGTCGACCATGTAGTGGCAGAAACTCTAGAGCCCTTGAGCCGCGAAGGCGGTGAGAACCCGGCCAAGGTCGTGAGCGACCTGCGCCAGATGATGCAGCAGAAGGCCGGCATCATCAGGACCAGGGATCTGCTTCTGGAGGCCATTGCAGACCTAGACTCTCTGGAAGAGCGCGCTGCTGCCACATCTCCAGGCGGAGGAAGAACGTACAACCCGGGTTGGCATCAGGCGCTCGAGTTGAGTGCGATGATCGAAGTCAGTCGGATGTGCGCTCTCGCTGCTCACAGACGCGAAGAGAGCCGTGGCGCGCACACCCGCGACGATTTCCCCGAGACGGACCACCACCACTGGGGCAAGGTCACCAGCGTGATCTCAATGGGCGAGGGCGGCTCTATGGACATCGACTACGCTTCTTACCCTCCGATATCGGAGAAGCTCAGGTCGCTGCTGGACGCGGATGACCTGCATGAGGAGGAATGAGTATGAGTAACGAGGTCACGTTCAGGGTGTTCAGAGGGGAGTCGGATGCCGACGGCGAGCCATTCGGACGGATGGTCGATTACACCGTCGAGATGGATGAGGGCATGGTGGTGCTAGACGTCATTCACCGGATACAAGCCGAGCAGTCCCCGGACCTTGCATGCCGCTGGAACTGCAAGGCGGGCAAGTGCGGCTCGTGCAGCGCTGAGGTCAATGGCAAGCCGAAGTTGATGTGCATGACTAGGATGGAAGACGTCCTTGAGGAGACCCCAGATGGCGAGCCTGTCCTGATCAAGCCGATGCAGGCCTTCCCGCTGACTAAGGACTTGGTGACTGACAATTCTTGGGCATACGAGATGGTCAAGCTCATCGAGCCGATTAGCGGCCACGAGGAACCCGACTGGGAGTTTCACCAAGAGGAGGCTGAGCGGTTGCAGGAGTTCCGCTCCTGCATAGAATGCATGCTCTGCGTAAACACCTGCCATGTTCTGCGCGAGCACCAGAAGTTCGACGAGTTCGCCGGCCCGCGCTTCTTCGTCCGACTCGCCAATCTCGAAATGCACCCACTGGACACCGTGAGCCGAATTCCTGAGATCAAGGATGATTTCGGCATCGGCTACTGCAACATCACCAAGTGCTGTACCGAGGTATGTCCTGCAGGCATCAACATCACAGACAACGCGATCATCCCTCTCAAGGAGAGAGTGGTGACCGAATACTACGATCCACTGGCCATGCTGGCGCGCAAACTAGGTCTGCGTGGATGAAGAGCGTATAGACCCCGAATAGTATCCGAGTATACGCTACGCTACTCTTTACGGGCAATCCGTACTACGATGACAGGAAAAGTGCACCGAGCGCTTAGAGGCGCTTGGTTCCACTCTTCTTGACGTTCGCCTTCTTGATCTTAGCCGGTAGCCATGCAGGCCCATTCTTGGGCTTGTTCACCATCTCAGTCCAGCCACTGAAGCAGTGGACCTTGTTAGTCCCGCGCTCCCTCAGCTCAATGTTGGTGTGTCCTCGCGTGGCGGCCTTGAGGGCTGCACCGCGGGGCTGCTTGCTCACAAACACCTGTGTGGTGTCGCTACCGCCTTCCATCAGTACGAAGTATTTCTTTCCAGACATGAAGCAATTCCTCCGTCTCGGCGGCTTTCAGAAGAGATAATGAAGTTATGGGCGGAGAAACGCTATACTGCGCCTCTATGAGGGGGTTTCTGAAGAAACCGAAGGGGTTGAAATCTCAGATTTCTGCGCAAGCCAGTGTCTTCGTGTTAACTACACCAGGTATCGAACGAATGGATTCAACGACATTTCGTGCTATGTCGCCCATACTGTCGCCCTCAACCTTGACTATGAGATCGTAATCACCGAAGAGAAGATTTGCGTCGGTGACACAAGCAAGGTCGGAAGCGGCCTGATGTACGCTGGATTCCGAGCCTGGCTCAACGTAAATCAGCACATATCCCACCGACATGTCCGAATCTGAGTAGTCATCGCGAATCAAGGTTGCCTATTCGAAAATCTACTGGAATCCCTACGATGAATAGATATCCGATGGCCCCACCTTGGGAGACTTATGGCAGAGGTAGTCATCGTCAGAGAATGTCTTCATGGCCAGGTCAGAGTCGTGTTCGGTAATCTGCCCCGCATAGAGGGCGACATCATGGTCGTCCCTGCCAACAACAGACTAGCCGGTAGGGAGGGTCTGGATGAGAAGATGCATCAAGCCGCCGGACCCGAGCTGAGAGAATTCTGCGCCGGTATCGCAAGAGAGCGGCGCAAGACAAATCTCCAGCCATGCGGCGTCGGCGAGGCTGTGACTACTCCTCCGTTCAACCTGCCAGCGAAGCACCTCATACATGTGGTCGGACCGGATTGCAGGAGACCGACTCAGGATACATTCAGGCGTGAGATGCTGAAGAAGTCGTACATGGCTCTGTTCGCCGAGGTCAAGAAACTCAAGCCCCGCGAAACTCTGGTCACTCCACCCCTAGGAATGGATGTCTTCGCATATCCTCACAGAGAAGGAGCGCGAATGACAATGGAAATTATTCTCGATTGGATGGATGCCGAGGAAGACCCTGGGGTTGACATGGTGCTAATTGTCACCGACGAGAATAACTTCCTCACCAACATGAAGACGGTCTATCGTGAAAGTGAGGACCGTTTTCCGGGTGTCGACAGGACTCGTGAATACCGAAAGGGCAAGTTCGAGTGATCCCCGACCAATGTTCTCAAGAACCCTGAGAATGCGATAGCACCGTGGGCGGCGTTTACGAGCGTGAGTTGCGTGCAGTACTCGCAGGTGAACTGAAGGGCGTCCGTGCTATCACTAGGTCTTGCAGTGAGATGGAACGCGCCCGCGCGATGCAAGTCATCCAGCGCCCCTTCCTAGTCGTCAGGGCGCCTGGTAGCGGCTCCGAAGGCACTGGTGACTTACTGGTTCTACGCGGTGACATGTGCTTTCCAATCGAAGTCAAGTCATCGAAGTACCCGCGGCAGTACCTGTCCGGGAGGACGATGGCCCAGTACGAGGCCCTCCGTTCGACCGGAGAGAGGTGCGGGCTGCTGCCACTCTACGCATACAGACTGAAGGGCGTCAGGGGTGACAGTTGGAGAATTATGAGAGTTGAGGTGGAGACGTTGACTGGGAAATTACGTCATCTGTCGAGGAGCATCCCCAAGCTTCCACTGACGCGTAATGGGACCCCTCACCTTGACTGGGGGAAAGGTATGCCACTGCATCGCTTCCTTGCTCTGGTCTGCCGCTCTGACGGGGCGCGCTCCATCGAGTCCGACCAGACCAGTGCACAGATCTACAAATCGATGCTTGAGTCGGCAAACTAGTCAGAGTCCCGCTCTCCGGATAACTCCGTTTCCAAGATATCGAGCCTATTCTTCAGGCGCTCGAGATTAACAGTGATATCGTCCAGTGAGGCCTGCTTGAGTAGTCTTCTGACGCTGTCACGCTCGCGTCTGAGGGAGTCAATGCGACGGTTCAGGCTCCTGTCGTCTTCCAGCAGGTCGTCCGCCATGGACAGCGGAGGAGGTTCCGTCTCAAGTCGCTTGCTACTCCAAGACGCAGGTTGAAGAGGGAAAATGCGACCCTGATGCCATGCAAGAGGACGGGCAGTCGAGGAGTTATCTGATTCCGCTGCTGCTGTTGTACCTGCTTTACTCACTGGGTACGCCGCTATGGGGAGTGGGGGTTGCAGGACTGTGGTACTTCGGTCTGCTGTATCTCGAGGACAATGGGTCTCTCGATAAGTTAGGAATTTCGAGAGTGCTCGGAATCGTCCTAATGATTCGAACTAAGCACGGCCAGGATGTGCTGGAGAAAATTTCTCGGAACAGGAGATTCTGGCGGGGCTTCGGGGAGATGTCGATCTGGCTCTGCCTTTTCGTCATGCTCGGCGTTGTCGCACTACTCGTGCTCACGGCAATCAGCACCGCGATGGCTCCGCCTGAGGAGTACCTGCCAGCCAGTGACCTGCTGCTGATACCAGGTGTAAACAGTTTCGTGCCGTTCTGGTGGCCGGTTCTCGCCTTGGTCTTCGCACTGGTGATACACGAGTACAGTCATGGCATCCAAGCTCGTGCGCATGGGATGCGTGTGAGTAGTTTCGGACTCCTACTAGCTGGACCTGTTCCTATCGGAGCTTTTGCGGAACCGCAGATGCACGAGATGATTCGCGCTCCTCGAAGAGAGAGGATGAGACTGTACGCCGCCGGGCCATCCATCAACATCATCGCGACCTATGTTATTCTCATTCTGCTATCCGTAACCGCTGCGGGGCTCGTCGCCAGCAACCCTGGGGTACACGCGTCTGGGATAATCGCCGATGAGGCTGCTGAGGAAGCAGGCTTGCTACCCTATGAGATAATCACTCACATCGACGGCAACGAGGTGCTGGGCTACGAGGCCTTCTCCAACGAGATGGTCGAGCTGTCGGTCGGGGACCAAGCGATATTCACGGTACTCTCTCATCCTGACCAGGAGGGGGAGCGTGTGGAACGTGATCTGATTGTAACTCTCGGGGATCGCTACCAGTACCACCTAGGGCAATGTGATGGAGATGCTGTGTGCATCGAGGATACAGAGGTCCTGTTGGCTGATTTAGGCATCGAGCCGGGTGATGCGTTCCTAGGGGTCAGCGGACTGCGATCCGGGTCTTCCTCAGTCGATTACTACTCCAACATCATGAGTGGCGAGTTCTCGTTAAGGCAGACCGTCCTAGCGACGTCTCTGACTCCTTTGGCAATGATTGGGATCCCAATACAATTCGATGGTCAGACGATGCTACTCGAAGAGCGGGCCATGCTCGAGGCTGGTGGCGGTGCGATAGCATCTGCTCTGGGCACCGACGGCATGCTCATGCTGTTCGACTTCCTTTTCTGGTTGGTTTGGATCAACTTCCTGCTGGGTTTCGCCAACCTGATTCCAATGATCCCGTTCGATGGGGGTCACATCGTACGCGATGGCACCCACTCCATACTCACCAGACTGAATAGAAACATGCACCCTATGCGCTTGGAATACTTAGCCGACAGAATCAGCAGCATGAGCAGTATACTAGTGCTCATCATCGTGGCTGTGCCGATCATCCTGCCTAGAATGATGGGCTAGTCGCCCCATCAATTCGATGATTCGTCGGCGGATTCCTCGGGTTCTTCCTCGTCGGAGGAGACCCTGAGTCTTTCCACCACAGTCTCGAGGATGTACGGGGCCGCTATGATCACGGCTATCACAACTGCGAGACTCCTCCATGCCGTGTCGGTTACTGATGACGATGTCCCAGAAAAGAAGAGTTTGGCCGCCCCAAGCCATGGAATCTCTGTTGAGGCCACTCCGACGACCCACTCGTCTTTCACGGCTTGGACCGGATTGCCGTTCTCGTCCTTGAGTCCATTCCCTCGGATGTACTGCTCGCTAGCATCTGGATTGGTGGCTCTTAATTGGTCAATCTTGCAACCGTTGGTGTCCACATTGTCACCTGTAGTCAGATAACCTTCGTGCGGTGGCACCCAACGATCTATCATGAGGTCGTAAGTGCCGCCGTGGTACGAACATTGGTAATCCAAGGTCCAGGTTATGCTGTCCACATTGAGCAATGTGGTTCCGGGAACGTCCCATCCTCCCGAGTCGTTTGCCACGGCCTTGAGCAGGGCCCGGTGTATTACCGGGGTGTCTGAACCTCCGTTCTTCTGGTAGATGATGACGTCTCCAGCCATCCCGTGCGTCTCGTAGCCGAAATTCTCGTTGTCCTCCTCTGTTGCCTCGACGAAGGTCACTATTTCGACCCTGTCGGGGTTCATGACCAGTACTAGGTCGCCCGGGTCGATGGCCCCGACTGAGCCCTCTTCGGTATGCATCATCGAGCCTGACTCGACCACGACCATAGGAGGGAATGAGCCGGTGGCAACCCACATGGATATCAGTACCAGCACTACGAGACCACCGGCCAGCATGGCCTCTCTAATCCAAGAGAATCCGGATGCCATGTCACTCCTCCTCGTTGTTAGGTGATTCAATGTGAGGTCGCGTTGACAACAGAAGAGTTGCGAATACGACGATGAAGAGTAGGCTAATGACGTCGTAATGCGGCGAAGATTCGTAGATCCTCTCCATCTCGTGAATAGATGCAGTCAGGTCTAGAGTGTGGTCTCTCTCGCCACTGGCTCCAGTGAAGATACCGAACACGCTGTTAGACAGAAGCAGCATTGTGGTAAACGAAAACCCCGTGATCAAACCGCGGTTCGCCATCGGATTCCTCAGCACCCAAAGTCCGGGGAGGAGTCTGGAGAGAGTCGAGTCACTGGTGCTCCACCACGAGTCAGTTACCGATGGGAGTTCGATGAAATCCTCTTCGTCGAACGAGTCGTCATCTCTGATCGGACCGACGGACTCGACCTTGTACTTCTTGCCGATGTTGATGTTGTGCAACTGGTACAGGCCCATCAGACGCGCTTGGTAGGACTTGCCAAGCATGTCTGCGGCGTCCTCCGCCTCCTTCCTGCGACGCAGGATCTCAGGACGCGAGTCAATCAGCAGGATGTCCTCAAGAATCTGACGCTGTCCCATGTAGACGAAAAACTCGGGTGCTACGTAGAACGCTACGACGAGCCCGCCAACTAACGCTAGCCAACTCCACGGTACCAGCGCTTGCTGCTCCGGGTCGCCATAGCCTCCGAGAACGAACAGGAAGACGAAGCCCCACACCAGACAGGCGACCGAGATTATGGTCGAGTAGGTGATTATCTGGAAGTGGCGGTCCCTCTGACTTTCCCACCAACGGCCGAACAGACCGAGTTTTCGAGTGCCTCTACGCGCCATCTTCCTCCTCGCGGGGTCATGCTCTCCCGATTAGTGCCTTCCGACGAGTCGTTTCACGCTCTGCAACATGACAGGTAGTCCCAAAGAGGGTGAAATCCGATTATTTCATGAGTGGAACGCGGTATTGCATACCATGAAGCACCCATGGATGGTTGTTCTCGTGGGTTGCAGTCTAATTTCGTCAGGATGCTTTGGTAATGAGGAGGGGGCGGAACTCGATCCTTACGCAGACGATGACGGAGATGGTCTGCCGAACGGCTGGGAGGGAGAACATGGTCTTGACCCCCTGAATGCGAGTGATTCCCTGCTATGCCACGGCAAGGCCGAGTATTGCCTACGCTCGTATGACAACTTCACATTCCCCGAGACTCACAATTCGTTCGCGACCATCGAAGACGGAGTTTGGATGGCGATGAATCACAAGACCGCATTGCAGGCGCAGTGGGATGGAGGGATTCGTGCATACATGCTCGACACGCATCACCTGTCCAAGGACGATACCAGCGTCGACGATGTTCGATTTTGCCACGGAGATCCCGATTCGACCTTCTTACACCCGTGCATCTACTCCGAGGTTGATGCATACTCCTGGCTGAGGCATCTGAGCTCACTGATGAATAACAGTAGTGGCGACGTGGTCAGCCTGCTGCTGGAGAACTACGTCCCGGGCGAGCATCTTGAGGTTCTGTTCAACCAAACGGGGATGCTCGATAGGACCTTCGTACACACTCCCGGCGAGCCTTGGCCAAGCATCGGCGAGATGGCGCTCAACGGTACGGACCTCGTCGTCTATTGGGACTACCAGTACGATGAGCGGTATCCCTGGCTCCACCATGCATGGACGCACAGCTGGGACACCCCATACGGTGAGGATGAGCAAGACGACATGTCATGCAGGGTCGGCAGGGGCGATGGGGTACAGCCGGTTTGGCACCTGAACAACTGGCTGTCCAGCGTCTTCGGCTTGGCTGACCCTGTACGCGCTCAGGAGGTCAACGACTACGATACCCTGCTCGAAAGAGCACTGGGGTGCTGGGAAGAAGTTGATGATAGGCCCACTTTCATCGCCGTTGACTACTGGGAGGACGGTGAAATCACCAACGTCACCATCAGTCTGAACAAGATGGAAAACTGGTCATCAGAGGTCCCTCCTCATCCGTAGTTCGGTGGGAGGGTTTTCTTCACACGACCTCGGCCGGAAGCCATGGCCAGCACTCCGCTCGACCGACTTCACCCTAAGGTAAGGGAGTTGGTCGAGGAACTGGGCTGGACTCTGACTCCGATACAAAATGAATCTATGGCAGAGATAGTCGATGGCGAGCATCGACTGCTGCTGGCTCCCACAGGGAGCGGCAAGACCGAAGCGGCCGTCCTGCCTCTCGCCTCGCGCGCACTGGAAGAGGGCTGGGAAGGATTATCGATACTGTATGTCACTCCTCTGCGTGCGCTGAACCGCGACATCGACAGGCGACTCGCAGAGATGCTTGAGCCGTTGGGACTGAGCGTCGGTCTGAGACACGGTGATACGTCCCAGAAGGAGAGAACTCGACAGTCTAGGAACCCGCCGAACCTGCTGGTCACAACTCCTGAGACCACGCAGATCATGCTGCTCGGTAGCCGGCTGAGGCAGCATCTGGCAGGACTCAAGGCAATTGTACTCGATGAGGTTCACGACCTCGCTGCCTCGGAGCGGGGCTCACAACTCCTAATCGGCATCGAGCGTATAGAGGACTACTGCTCTGACCCGATCCAACGAATTGGTCTGTCTGCGACTGTTGGCAACCCCAACGAGGTAGCCAAATGGATGTCTGACTCGACCGAGCCTGTGATTGGGCCCGCTCCGAGAACGACTCGCTTGCTGGTCCATCGAGAGCCTGCCTCGGCAGAGGACGAGTTGCTCTCTGTAGAATGGTCGGTATCGCCCAGTTCCATCGCTGCATTCCGCAGGCTGGCAGCCTCGTTGATGGAGGACTCGCCATCACTGGTCTTTGTCAACTCCAGAAGCACTGCGGAGACCGTTGCACAGAGGCTGGCTACCCTCGTTCCCGAAATTGTGGTAGGAGTTCACCACGGGAGCCTCGCCGCCGAGACTCGTTTCGATATGGAGAATGCACTCCGTGCAGGCGAACTGCACGGGTTGATCTGCACCAGCAGCCTCGAGCTAGGTATAGACATCGGCTCGATTCGCAGAGTCCACCAACTGCAGAGCCCGCGGGCAGTAGACAGGATGCTGCAGAGGGTCGGTCGCGCCGAGCATCATCTTGGAGGGACCGGTAGAGGAGAGATACTCGCATGGGAGGTGGACGGCATTGCAGAGGGCGCGGTCATCGCGCGCAGGGCGATGGTCGGCGAGATCGAGGGGGTCGGGTGGCGCACCGATCCAGGAGTGGTCGCCGCCAATCAACTCCTGCAGATGTCAATGGAGAGGGGGGTCGTGCCTCTGGAGAAGGCGACGGATATCATCCAGAGATGCTCGATTTTCCACGAGTGGAGTCATGAGTCGACTCTTGCTCTACTGAGGGTGCTGGACGATCGCTGGCTAGTCAGACTCGTGGACGAGCCGTCGAAATCCGATGTGACCACATGGTCTGCGAAACTGTGGGTGGAATTGGCATCGAGGAGCCAAGGCGATGCGCCAATGGAGAGGCCACGCTGGGATGAGGATCATTCAGAGACAGACAAGGAGAAATGGCGTCGGCAGTTCCTGCCGGCGCTACCCGACTCCCTCAAGAGCGGGTGGTTCTCACCGGCCGGTAGATTGGGGAAGACTCGGACTGACCACATATCGATGATCCCCGATGAGATGTCCTACCGCGTTCGAGACGTCGTCACTCGCAAGGTACTGGGTTCTGTCGACGAGGCCTTCGTCCTCTCGCTGGGAAATGGCGGCGAGGACTCGATTGGGCGAGCACGTAGATTCGTGATGGCTGGACGCACTTGGGAGATTATCGACGCCGACCCGGAGCAAGAGGAACTCGTGGTGGCCCCCGTGAAGGAGACTGGTGAGGCGCCGGTGTGGGCCGGCGAGTTGCCGCCAGTGCCCCAAGAGGTCGCTCAAGAAGTCGGTAGACTGAGGCGCAGTGCAGCGATTGCAATAGGCATCCTGCCACCTGAAGACGGTTACCTGGCTTTCGATGCTTACCCACTATCGGAAGATGCCGGACATACTCTAATCTCGACCGTCGCAGAGCATGTGGATGCGACAGGATACCTTCCTGACGATAGGTGCATCACTGTTGAGGACAGGAACGGTACGGTGGTACTGAACACCTGCAGCGGCTCGAAGGTCAACGAGACCTTGGCTCATCTCATCCAAGCCATGGGCTCGATGCGTGAAGGAAAAATGGGCAGGGCCCTGATTGACCCATACCGAATAGCCTTCCAAGTCCCTGGAATGACTCCTCAAAATGTGATTGAATGGCTGAAAGAGACGCCGCCGATAGCGCTGCCTTCGATACTGAAGATGACCATCCCACACGGGCGTGCAATACGGTGGAGAGTAGTTCAAGTGGCTCGTCGGATGGGCGTTCTGAAGAAAGGCGTCGACCCGCGCAAAGTCAATTTGGATGGCTTGATGCAACGCTACCGAGGGACTCCTGTCATCGAGGAGTCGTTCGACAAGCTCTTCCACGAGAGGATGGATATCGATGCGACCATGGACCTGTTGAGGCAGGTGCAAGAAGAGGATATCGAGGTGGTGCACACGGTGCCAGGGCCTCTGGGAATGAGTCCGAAGAGCGAGCGTGACCTGCTTCTGCCATCGTGGTCCGACAAGGACCTGCGAGAGCGCCTAGAATTGCGTCTGCTCAACGAGCGGGCGGTCCTGATTTGCCTGAACTGCAAGAGCAGGAGTCGAAGGCGAGTCGATCGCTTCGAAGCTAGGATTGAGCCTTGCTCGTCATGCAGCGGAACGATGCAGGCGTGTGCACCCGAGAGGATGGAGGCAATGCTCGCAGAGTGGGTTGACAGTGGGGACCCAAAGGTCCGCGGCAAGATGGAGAAGAACGCAGAACTGGTCCGGACACACGGCTTCGATGCGGTGCTGTGCCTTATGGGACGTGGTATCGCCGAGGAGACTGCGACAAGGGTGCTACGAGGACACATCGCTGGCGAGAGGGTTCGACTGCTGAGGGCGATTCACAATGCTGAACTACAGTATGCTAGAACGCGGCAATACTGGTCATGACGCAATCCCTATGCGCGTTCGACCCGCGGTGTGGGTTGTGTTGGTCGGATTGACTGGGCGAAACGCCTCAGGGAAGACCACGGTAGTGCAGTGGTTCGCTGGCAGAGGGATTCGAACGGTTTCATGTTCGGACTCGATTCGCGCCTGGCTTGCTGAACAGGGCATCGAGGAGAGTCGCGAGGCGCTAATCGAAGGCGGTAGAGAGTTGCGGCGCCGTGGAGGACCTGGCATACTCGCTGAGATGCTGCTGGAGGCTCTCGGAGGCGAGGATGCGGTCATCGACTCGATCCGCACGCCCGGCGAGGTCGAGGCGCTGCGGGCTCGTGATGATTTCATCCTCATCGAAGTCACGGCTGGCGCCGATTCGCGATGGACACGCTCGCAGAGCCGGGCTCGTCTAGGGGACCCTGCGGACAGAGCGACCTTCGTGGCGCAGGAGGAGTCCGAGGAGGTGGCTAGCGATGAAGCCGGTCAGGCCCTTGTCGCAACTGCGGAGATGGCTGACCTGATACTGATAAACGAAGGCACCGTCGAGGGTTTGCACGAGGATCTGGAGAATCTGCTGGGCAGCCTGTCCTAGACCTGCCTGACCGATATTCCAGCCTCTTCCATCATCCCCAGTGCTATCTCTAGGTCCTCCTCCCAGCGCTCCGGGATGTCGATTCCAGCCGGATAGACGACTTCGGAGACGCCGGCTTGGATGAGTGAGCGCGTGCAGCGCGAGCAAGGAGGCCATGTGACATAGGCTGTGTTGCTCTTGAGCGAAATCCCGATCCTTGCAGCGTGCATAATCGCATTCTCTTCGGCGTGGCAAATCAGTGGGTACTTCTGTGCACGGTCCTCGAGTCTCTCGGCATCGTCCTCGATGCCTCGCGGGAAACCATTGAAGCCCGTTGAGCGGATTTCCCTATCCTCGCCTACCACTACGCAACCGACCTTGGTCGATGGGTCCTTGCTCCAAGTGGAGATGTGCGAGGCGAGCTCAAGAAAACGTCTGTCCCACTTCTCACTCATGCCGTCACCTCAGGGCTTGCCTCCGGGCGGGTCGTTATCGCGGTTTGCCTCGGTGCGGTTAGGGTCGTATCCCTCCCAGACCTCAGGATTCGAATAGCAGTCGGGGTCGTCATCGTCGGCCTGGCCACCCTTGTCATTGTCGATCCCGTCCCCACAGTTACCCTCTCCGGTTTCGCCCCTCTTGAGCAGCAGGTCCTCGACGCCCCCTCCGGAGATGACTGCGATCAGAACGCCGACGAGGGCCAATGTGAGGGCGATCAGGATGACTTTTGATGCCGAGTCCCTAGACTCGACTACCACCTTGACTTCGACCTTGTCATCATCCTTCTCAGACATGTGATGCGAGCATCTCAGCAAGTCATCATACTTGGGTTCTTAGTGGACAGTTAACTCATCCCAGAGATTCAATCCGTCTCTCTCGACGACATGTTTCAGCAAGTCACCGATGAGATACACGCTTCCTATCACGAGCAGTTGGTGCCCCTCCTCCCTCGCCATCTGCCCGGCCATCTCAAACGCTTTTGTGGGGTCTTTCTCCACAGCTGTCGGAATGTGTCCGGCACCCATCCTCTCCATCATCTCGGAAAGCGCCTCTACCGATACTGCAGGATTGCGGCCGGTCCGAGGCTCGGTGAATACGACCTTTGGAAGGGGCGTGTCCATGCATATCTCGGCGACAACGGGCTCCAAGGTCGCCTCCAAATCTGCCTTCTCGCTCATCCCCAGCAGCACCACAGTGATGGGATGATTCTCAGATAAATCACGCTCGAGGCTCTCGGCGTTGTGAGCCGCGCTGAGACTGGTCACAACGCCTTCAACCCAATCTTCTCCATACCCTGGTGAACGCCCTGGCCAGTGGCAATCTGCACGAGTAGTCGCCCATCCTCTGATACTGGCGACGGTATCGACTATCGAACCATGATCATCCCATGTCGAGTCGAGTCTTTCGTTGGGCCACCAAGACAGGTCATCTCCAGCGGTCTTCTGTATGACGCGCCTGACCTCTGCATCCTCAGGTTCTAGGGCAATGAATGTGGTGCCGGGGCGGTGAATTGCAGCCTTCTCGGCGGCAATCTCTGCAAGGGTATCGCCGAGGTATTCGGTGTGCTCCAGAGAAACTGTGGTCAGAATACACAAGTCCGCATCGACCAATCTCGTGGCATCTAGCCTGCCGCCCATGCCAGTCTCTATGATACCTCGATCCACCCCGGACTCGCTGAACGCAAGCATCGCGACTAGGAAAGTCGCTTCAAAGTAGGTAGGGTTGCAGACCGGTTTGATGGAGGCAGCATCCCTGACGGCATTGAGGAGCCGGTCGAAGGTTGCGGGAGCGATTGGCCTGCCATCGATGCGGACTCTCTCTTCGACAGTGACCAAATGTGGTGAGGTGAACAGTCCCGTAGTCAGACCGCTAGCGGTTGCGGCAGCGGACAGTTGAACGCACAGGGAGCCCTTGCCATTGCTTCCTGCGACATGGATAGAGGGGAATTCCAAGTGCGGGTCCCCAAGCCGCTCGAGGATTATCTGGCAGTTGTCAAGGCCTAGTTTTACGCCCATTGATTTGCGCTCTTCAAGCCAGTCTCGGACGCTCATTTCGGATCCCCGGTCGCCGGATGGGCTCAGGCGCGAACGGGTCAAGGTGATATGGGCCTTGAAGTTCGTGGGAGCATGGCCCAAGGTGAGTCCTCCAGTATTCTTGAGGAGATGCAGGAGCAATGGGCCTCGATGACCGGGATGGCTGGGATGTTCGTGGGAACGATTCTGCTCGGACTGAGTATCCAGCCAATCTACAACGTACCCGAAGCTAGGGCCTTCGGAGAGGAGGGTGCCACGAAAGCCAGTAACGTCATTCTGGAGATGTTCTTCATTCTGATCTTCACTGTCGTAATAATCTGGCTAGCACGAAAGGGTTTGGACTTCATCATCAAGGGAATCGTGATGGTCGCGCTGTGGTTCAGTATGTTCTATGCTTTGGCCCCCTACATCGAGTTGTTTTGGATTATGATCAGGATCCACAACTTCACAACAGTGGTTGGAAGCATCGTTCTCATCAACACCGCGTTGATGGTGCTGCTGCATCGGTATCCTGAGTGGTATGTGGTGAACGGGGTCGGGATTCTGGTCGGAGCCGGGGTCATCACGATTATCGGGGTCACATTCGTGCCCGTCCTCATCATACTCTTCATGGTGATAGCAGCAGTCTACGACCATTGGGCGGTCAACAGTAGCAAGCACATGCTCGAACTGGCAGACACCATGATCGACCTCAAACTGCCTGTGCTACTGGTCGCTCCGAAAAGCAAGGACTACTCATTCCTCGAAGAGGGGGATCAGGTGATGCGTAGCGAGACGCCCGAGGACATGGACTGGGATGACCCTGTCAAGAACATGCCCGAGCCGAAGAAGAGTGGCAGGGACGCTCTGTTCATGGGTCTGGGAGACGTCATCTTCCCGGGAATGCTGGTCATCTCGGCTGTCTCCTTCCTGCCTGAGATGGGTCCTGAGATCCCTACGCTATTCGGCGGGACCATGCACGCAGGCCCCCTGACTGTTGGACTGGGAACTCTTGTCGGTGGCCTAGCCGGTTATGTTGCTCTGATGACTCAGGTCGCACGCGGGAATCCGCAGGCGGGTCTGCCTCTTCTTAACGGCGGCAGCATACTCGGGTACCTGATTGCGACCATCATCGCGCTTGGCCCAACCGCTCTTTGGCAGGACATCTCGTTCTTCTGAGCGGAATAGCCGATTGATTGAAGGGATGCTGACCAGCCCTGAGGGCTGGTCGCAATGCTCGACATCAGCATGTTCAGGGGACACGCTGACGTCATTCGGGCCGACCACGACAGGCGTGGGCTGACGCACGAGAACATCGACGAGGTCATCCGTCTCGATGAGGAGTGGCGCAGGGCTAGATACGACGCCGACCAACTGCGTAAGGCCCGAAACGAAGCTGCGAGAGGGGTTGCGGCGGCTAAGAAGTCGGGCGACTCCGCCGCTGCTGACTCAATTATGGCGGAAGTTGCTGACATCGGCGCGAAAATCGATGAGTTGGGTGCGCACTCAAACGAGTGCCTAGCACAACGCGATGCTCTGAGGATGCGAATCCCGAACATCCTGCACACTGACGTTCCCGTAGGTGAGGACGATCAGAAGAATACGCTCCGTAGCATGCACGGAGAGAAGGTCGAGTTGGGCTTCGAGGCGCGCAACCACAACGACTTGATAGAGATGAATGGATGGGTCGACCAGGCTCGAGGTGCCAAGGTCACCGGGAGTCGCTTCTACTTCATGCAGGGTGACTTGGCGCGGCTGGAGATGGCCCTCCAGCAGTACGGAGCCGACTTCTTGATGGATAGAGGATACACACTTGTCCAGCCGCCGCTGATGATGAATCGAGAAGCCTACGAGGGCGTCACCGACCTCGAGGACTTTGAGACCGTGATGTACGGAGTCGAGCCGGACAAGCACTATCTCATCGCAACTAGTGAGCATCCGCTCACAGCGATGAGGATGGATGAGATCATCGAACCATCGGAATTGCCAATCAGACTCGTCGGTGTCTCGCCATGCTTCCGTCGCGAGGTTGGTGCGCATGGACTCTCGGATCGGGGTATATGGCGCGTCCATCAGTTCACGAAAATCGAGCAGATCGTCATCTGTCATCCCGATGACAGCTGGGGTCACCACGAGGAGCTTCTAGACAACGCGATCGGCCTATGGGACAACCTCGGACTGCACTACCGGGTGGTCAACATCTGCACAGGAGACATGGGGACAGTGGCATCTAGGAAGTACGACTTGGAGGCTTGGCTACCGGGAGCAGGGGGCTACAAGGAGGTCGTCTCTTGTTCCAACTGCACCGACTACCAAGCCAACCGACTGCGCATGCGATACCGTACCACTGAGGGTAATGCGGCGGTCCACACGCTCAACTCGACCGCCGTGGCCACGAGCAGAGCCCTAGTAGCCATAATGGAACAGAACCAGATGGAGGACGGTCGCGTCAGCATCCCCGAGGTCCTCAGGCCCTACATGGGTGGGCAGGGCGCCCTTGAGCCACTTCAATGAACCACTGGTTCCTTCTTCTTTCGCTTCATTCTTAGAAGCAGGGCCACTATCAGTAGCACGAACAACGCAGAGAGGAATGGAATCAGAATCGCAATCAGAGTCAGTGCCACGCTCGCGACGTTCTCACTTGTAGCCACAGCCGGGTTCCCCAATCCGAAGGTGAAAGTCGAGCTCAGACCCCTAATGGCTACCGTGGCAGACTGGATGGTAGCCGCCACACCGCCTCCAGCGACAATAGCAATTGTCCATTGAATAATCGGGTCGTTGCCCTCGAGTACTATGGCCGTCATCGCGACGCCTGCTACGATAGAAGCCGGCGTTGCGATGGTATCGAGAACGCTGTCGACCCAAGGAGCATAGAACGCAGCGAACTCCGCTACTGTAGCTATTCCCAAGACGACTATCGACAGAGTGGACGTGAAGAATTCAAACTGGGTTCCTATGAGATCTATGTCTAGAAACCAAACCACGTTGAAGCGAGCAGCCAGTGATAGCAGGAACGGGGGCAGGAAGACACGGAATCCCGAGGCTGCGGCTAGGCTGATGCCCATCAGGGTGGCCATGATGATGGTCACCTCTTGCATGGGCGTCCGACTGCAGGGCGTGATATTAACCCAAACCCGGCATCAATCGCCGATTTGTACCAGAATCTCACCCATATCGACTCTGTCGCCCTCGGAAAAGTGGAGATTTGTGACCTCGCCCGCCTTCGGGGCCTGTATTCGGTGCTCCATCTTCATCGCCTCCAACACAACTAGTGTCTGTCCCTTGCGCACTCTCTGCCCCTCCTTGACGTGGATCTTGAGCACCGTCCCGGGCATCGGTGCAGAGAGGGTTCCTTCGGAGGGTTCGGTCCCGGCGCTGCCGGGCTCGTGCGCGCGCACGATGTGGATTCGCCCGTCTAGGTGTATCCACCAAGCATCACCGACCTTGGCCACGTGGGCGAGTCGAGGAGTCCCGGCGATTTCCACCCTGAGTCGCCCGTGATGGTCATCACGGGTGATTGAGATTTCCGGAGAGTCGAGTTCCATTCCATCCTGTTGTACCGACGAGAGTATCAGAGCGCCGTCTGAGTCATTCAGGGCGGCGGTGTACCGCCTGCTGTCCTCTCCCACGCTCCAATCCATATTCTAACCTCAGGGGAATGACCTCGACAGGGTCCTGAACGGGTCACCTGAATGTCCTGTGTGCTCGTCTACGGAGCCAGACGCGACATCCAAAGGGGCTCGCTCCATCCCAAGTCGCTGGGCTGCAGAAGCTATGGCGACGAGGACGGCCGGATCTGCTCCCGGCTCGGCGAATTCGGAGATGGGAGCGGAGTCCAGAAACTCAGTGGTGATACTCCCGCTCGCGAATGCGTGATGCGCGGCCGCATTACGGAGGAATCCGATATTGGTGGTCACTCCCAGCGCCACTAGGTCAGCTAAGGCGGCGTCGAGCCTGCGCAGAGCAGCCTGGCGAGTTGGGGCGTGGACGACTAGTTTGGCTAGCATCGGGTCGAAATCGGTGGTTACGACATCGCCCTGCCTGACTCCCGAGTCGACTCTGATTCCCGGGCCATGCGGCGGCTTCCACAATGCCAGTCTGCCAACCACAGGAAGAAATCCCTTCGATGCGTCTTCTGCGTAGATTCGCGCTTCGATGGCGTGGCCGCTCATACCGACATCACTTTGCGCTATTCCCAATTGCAAGCCCGCAGCCACCTCAAACTGTTTCTGAACGATATCTATGCCCGTGGTCATCTCTGTCACAGGGTGCTCGACCTGCAATCGGGTGTTCATCTCAAGGAAATAGAAATCTCCTTTTGGAGACAACATGAATTCCACAGTTCCGGCACCAATGTAATCCACTGCCTTGGCTGCCGTCACCGCTGCGTCCCCCATGGCCTGGCGCAACTGATGATCCACAGCCGGGGAAGGAGACTCCTCAATCACCTTCTGGTGCCTGCGCTGCAAAGAGCAGTCCCTCTCGTTGAGGTGGATGCAATTTCCGTGGGAGTCGGCGAGAATCTGCACCTCCACGTGCCGTGCGCCAGAGAGTAGTCGCTCGACGTATATCGTACCGTCACCAAAGGCGGCTGAAGCCTCTCGCGATGCCGCCTCGTACTCAGTCCTGAGCATCTTGGGCTCGTGCACCGCGCGCATCCCCTTGCCGCCT
This sequence comes from Candidatus Thalassarchaeum betae, assembly GCA_022447095.1. GTDB lineage: Archaea > Thermoplasmatota > Poseidoniia > Poseidoniales > Thalassarchaeaceae > Thalassarchaeum > Thalassarchaeum betae_B. Next base: position 37,662 of record JAKUUP010000005.1, on the reverse strand, counting down.
CCTCCCGCACTGGCCTTGAGCAGTAGGGGGTAGCCGACTCTGGCTGCGCAGGATGCTAGCGCGCCGAGGTGATCCGCTCCGTCAGGAACCGAGAGTTCCTCGCCGGGTATCACGGGCACTCCTGACTCAAGCATCCGAATGCGCGCTGAGATTTTGTCTCCCATCGTTGAGATAGCGCCTGAAGGTGGGCCGATCCAAACCAGTCCAGCGTCCTCGACGGCTATGGCGAAGTCAGCTCGCTCGGAGAGGAAACCGTATCCCGGGTGTATCGCTTCGGCCCCACAATCGCCGGCCGCTGATATCAGGGCCTCTGAGTTGAGGTAGGTCTCAGCGAGGGTGGAGCCAGGAAGGTGGACTGCATCGTCAGCCACCTCGATGTGCAGGGAGTTGGCATCAGCGTCCGAGTAGACGGCTATCCCACGGAGCCCTGCCTCTCTGGCAGCTTGCAGCACCCGTACGGCGATCTCGCCGCGGTTCGCGACCAGCACCGTGCCGAAGGGTCGAGGAGCGTTGTCCAAGGGTCCTGATGTCATGTTCAACCGTCCTGATCCTCCGGTGACCAGGCCGGCGGCCGGCGGTCGAGGAACGCTGACAGCCCCTCTTGACCCTCGGGTGAGCCCCTCATCTCGCTGGTCTTGTCCATCGTCCACCGACGCAGATCCTCATCGGTGCCATGCCAGCGTTCGAGGGTCTGAACGAGTTTCTTGGCCTCAGTAACCGCCACGGGACCGGTGCTCATCACCGTAGCAATCGCGGCGTCGACCATCTCAGCAGACTCCTCCGATGAGGTGGAGACCTGATCGATCATTCCGATATTCAACGCCTCGTGTCCGTCGAAGCGCCCTGCGAGCATGGCGAGCCGTCGGAACTGAGCACTGCCTACACGGCGGAGGACGTATGGCCCGATTACCGCAGGCAGGATTCCCAACTTGGCCTCGGACAGGGCGATTCTCGCGCTTTCCAGAGCGATTACGTGGTCAGAGCAGGCGAGGAGGCCGGCACCGCCACCCAGCGCCACCCCCTGAACGGTGGAGATGGTGAAACAAGGATGTGTCCACAGGGTGTTGAATAAGCGGTCGAGTCGCTCGGAGTCGGCGCGGTTCTCCTCCGGGGTCTTTACCCCTGCATCGCGCATCATGTTGATGTCGGCTCCTGCGCAGAAGTGCCGTCCTGCGCCACGGAGCACCAGCACCCGCAGGTACTCGGAGTCGTCCTGATCGCGCAGCGAGCCGGTTGTGCCGACGGAGCGCTGCGCGGTCCAGTCGAGTGTGTCGACGAGTTCGCTGATTAATTGCACGTTGAGTGCGTTGTAGACGTCGCTTCGCTCTAGAGTTAGAGTGGCGACCGAGGCGTCGATGCTCAACGAGCAGAATTCCGCTGACGGCCTGACATCGCTCATCCTCACCATATCACATCCTGAAAACGCCGTAGTCCTGGTCCGGCATCTGCGCGTTGAGGCTGGCTGATATGCACAGTCCGAGCACATCACGGGTGTCTCGGGGGTCGATTACACCGTCGTCCCAGAGCCGTGCGCTGGAGTAGTATGGGTTGCTCTCACTCTCGTACCGCACGCGAATCTCGTCGGGATCGACGTTTCCTACCGACGACAGAACGCTGGCAGCCTGCTCGCCGCCCATCACCGAGATTCTGGCGTTCGGCCACATGAACAGGAATCGCGGGTCGTAGGCCCGGCCGCACATGCCGTAGTTACCTGCACCGTGTGAGCCGCCGATGATGACTGTGAACTTCGGAACTGGGACACATGATACGGCCGTGACGAGTTTAGCCCCGTCCTTGGCGATGCCTCCGGCCTCGGCATCACGGCCGACCATGAACCCGGTGATGTTCTGCAAGAACACAAGTGGGATGCCTCGTTGGCCGCAGAGCTCGATGAAGTGTGCTCCCTTGAGCGCGGACTCGGAGAACAGAATTCCGTTGTTAGCGACGATTCCAACGGGATAACCATGGATTCTAGCGAAGCCACAGACCAGAGTATTGGCGTAGCGTTGCTTGAACTCGTGGAAGTGCGAACCGTCGACGATTCTGGATATGACCTCCCTGACATCGTAAGGTGTACGATTGTCGCCTGGGATGATGCCCATCAGGTCCTGAGGGTCGTGTGCAGGTTCCTCGGGTTGCGAGACATCGAGCCTGTGCTTGGGGTCGACATTTAGGTTCTCAACTACACTGCGCACCATGCGCAATGCCTCAGGCTCATCGTTAGCAAAGTGGTCAGCGACGCCCGACTCCTTGGTGTGCAAGTCGGCCCCGCCGAGCTCCTCGGCGGTGACCTCCTCACCGGTGGCCGACTTGACCAGCGGCGGGCCGGCAAGGAAGATGGTGCCGTTGCCCTTGACAATAATCGATTCATCGGACATCGCCGGGATGTAGGCGCCTCCAGCGGTGCACGATCCGAGCACGGCGGCCACTTGCGGAATCCCCTTGCTGGAGAGGATGGCTTGGTTGCGGAAGATACGGCCAAAGTGCAACTTGTCGGGGAAGACCTCGTCCTGCATCGGTAGGAAGGCTCCCCCCGAGTCGACCAGATATATGCAGGGGAGGTTGTTCTCCTCGGCGACCTCCTGCGCCCTGATGTGCTTCTTGACTGTCATCGGGTAGTACGAGCCTCCCTTTACTGTCGCATCGTTGGCCACGAACATACACTCCTTGCCGTGCACCACCCCAATTCCGGTTACGATACCTGCAGAGTGGGCTCTCCCGTCATACAGTTCGTTTGCCGCTAGGGTCGAGAGTTCAAGGAACGGAGTCCCGACATCGCATATCTCGGAGATCCTTTCCCTTGGCAGGCTCTTGCCTCGCTCTCGGTGACGCTCGACCTACTTGCCCCCTCCGCCGTCCTTGACAGAGTCTAGCCTGTCTCTGAGTTCCTCTGCCAGAGTCACGTTCTTCTCTCGCCGGGACTGGAAGTCGTCGCTTCCACGGTCGATACGAGTAGGCAGCCTGTCCATGTCTCTCGGACCCCTCAGACAGCACGCGAGCCTTCAATTGAATGGGCTCGACATCATAGATGTCGATTTTAGACGCCCAAAGCGAGTCGTCCGATGTTCCTGAGAGCCGGTGCCATGGAGACAGTCAGGATGGTCATAGCGATTAGTAGCCTGAGGTGCTGCTGCCGGTGCTCGAAGTTGGCTATCGCGAAGAAGTACCAGATTAGCCCGCCGAGAGCCAGTTTGACTACCGTGAAGCCATAAGCAGTGCCGAAGAGTTCGATTATCTCGGCCGATAGCAAGTGCTTCTCACCATATCCGAAGGCATCTATCCCGATACCCGTCGCGATTCCGTCGAACAGTTGTCCGGCGACAGATAGGAAAACCACCGGGGAAGCCATCACAGCCTTGCTCCTGAGGCTCTCAATGAGATCTTTGTCGGAGGATTCCAGATCAGCGTACTGCTCCTCCGTCATCCCAAGAGGAAGGATGCCGGCGACGAAGCCATGCTCGGCCAATTCTCTGGCTGCTGGAAGACCGGTCTGGTGCATCTGGTAGGCGAGTATGGCCGGCGGGCCGATGACTACTGCCAACGGCCAGAGAGTGACTTGGTCGGGGTTGCTGATACCAAACGAAAGCAGCGGTCCGAGAAGCACGATTGATCCGCCAAGACCAACGATGAAGACGCACCTTTGGACTATCGTGAAGCCGAATAACGGTTTGTTAATCATCAGGGCAGGTATGAGTAGGGCGGCGATGAAGCAGACCAACATAGCTGTGTTGTCGAATCCTTCAGAAGAAGCGACTGAGCCGGCATCGATAGAAGTGTAGTAGATAACAATCTGAGCAATGATGAGAATCGTCGCAGCGCTGTCGACTTTGGATATCCTCTCCTCCTCCGATAAGGACTGACTGTGGGCGATGCGGTATCCGAAAGCCCCGGCAATGACTACCCAGGCCGCAGTCTGGAAGTGGATGCCGGGGCTCACGAAGTATGGCTCTAGCGAGGCGTCGAACATATTGGCGTCCTCCACGACTTCGCCGAGGGCTGCCCAGAAGACATACGGCAACAGAGCCAGTATCATCGCATCGCTGTGATCTAAATTCAGATAGCGGAGCCATGCAGAGAGAGCAACAGCGAACAATATGAGCACGATTGCGTAGGTCATAGTGTTGGGTAGGTTGTAACTGGTGTCCTGGCTAGACTCATTCATCACCGGATCCAGGTAGTACTCGTATAGGAAGTCAGTAAGGGGGTTTTCCACACTCAACAGATTCAGTGCGATGCCACCGAAGACCAGTCCAGCGACGAGAAGCAGGGCTTTAGTGGCCCATTCCTCATAGTCGTACATCTCCTCAAGAGGATTAGTCACGGCATTCCGTGAAGTGCGCCACGCTTATGCATGGCGGTATGAATCACTCCTCTTCGTAGATGATTTCCTCATCTTCTGCGAGTTCGAGAGTTCGTGCGACCTCGGTCTCGTCATTAGGGTCAACTTGGGAATCTGTGTAACGGCGCTCTCGGCGACTGCGGGCCTGAGCCAGCCCCGGTACGAGGGTCTCGAAAACCGAAGGCTCGTTCGGGTCGCGCTCCTCGTAACTCTCCAGGCTACGCGAGCGTAATCTCTGGCGCTTGCGGTCCTGCTCCAATCCATGGAGCACTGTGCTGTGCTCGGAGCCGCGTAGGATTCCTTCAATCGCAGGATTGGCGAGGGCGAGTCCGTCCTCATCGCCGATGACGAGCACGGTCGAGCCGTAAATCGCCATCTCGCAATTGGAAATCTCCTCGATGAGGGTGCGTATCCGTCCGTTTCTGCCGATCAGCCTGCTCCTCATCCTACGCGTCTGATTCGGCTGGCGTCCGACCCAATCACGGATGTCGTACATCTTGAGGAAGACCTCGTCCTCGATGAGTTGGACTGCCCTCTTGGGAGCGAGGCCGCGTCCTATGGCCACGATGACATCGGGCATCTTCATGCGAATCACCGGATCCGCCTCGCTTTCACCCCAGTCCGCCATCACCTCGCCGGACTTCGAATCGATTTCGATCGTGGCTCCACTGGCCTCCTCGAGCATCCTCCGGGTCTCGCCGCCCTTGCCTATCAGCACGGCTATGCGGTCCTGTGGGATGCGTGCTAGTGGCTCCACGAATGCGGCCGACCCGCCACCCTGCTTTAATCTCCGCCCGAGAGCGGGGGCAGGGTCGGAACAGGGTCATCCAGCACTCTCGCTAGGCTCTCGGCCACGTCAATGGTGTGTCCCTGTCTGTTTATCCATTCAACCAGCCGAGTGATGTCCCTGACTAGGAACTCCTCGGCATTGGGATGTTGGTGCGTCACTCCTTGACCGACGTCGATGACCCAAGGTTCGCCGTCGTACCAGAGGATGTTGTACTCACTGAAGTCTGCATGGACGAGTTTGCAGGTCTGCCAGTTGATGGCGATGAAGTCGAGAAGGTCCTCGAACACCTCGTACGGCTTGTCGATGGTGATGTCCTTGAGACGGGGGCTCGCGCCCTTGTCGTCTCCAAGATAGCTCATGACGAGGACATTCTTCAGGCTGTCAAGGGGCTCGGGGACCTTGAGTCCGTGCTTGCGCATTCGCTTGAGGTTGCGGAACTCCTTACGCACCCAAATATTGACCAGTTCCCGGTGGCGTCGTGAGAGGCCGCTGAATCTGGGGTCTCCATCGATGTACTTCGCCAGACCCTTGAACACGGCGTTGGTTGTGTGGAATATCTTGACTGCTACTGGACCGTGGTTGGTCGTGGCGTGGAAGACGTGAGCTTCCTTTCCTCGGGCTATGGGATAGTCGATGGTTTCGATCTCCCCCTTCTGCATGAGTTTGTGGACGGCCAGCAGGGTCGAGCGGTCGAAAACTTGGTCGAAGACTCTTCTGTCCACCCACTCGAACTTGCCCTTTCCAAGGACTCCTTGCAATGCGTCTTCGACCTCGGTGAACATCCTCTTGAAGCGCGGCTCTGACATCCACTCGTGCTTCTTCTCGCCCCTCATCAGAGCGTCGATGTCGGGTTGGTTGTCGAACTCGTCGGACATTCTCTCACCCGAAGAATGAGTCTATGTCGTCCTCAGAATCCTGAGCAGGTTCTGCTACTGGTTCAGGCTCGACGGATTCGGTATCTGTAGCCTCCACTGCTTCAGGCTCTGAGGCAGCTTCGGGTATCTCTTGGTCGGGACCTTTTACGGCCTCAAAGTCAGCCATGCCAAACAGATCGACTATCTCAGGCAGCACACCCTTCCTTGAGAGGTAGAGTGATTGTGTCTTGGTGTAGCGCATGCAGACGTTGGCCTTCTCATCCTGAAAGTCCCATGGCTGGACGACAATCAGATCACCCTCGCGGACCCACTGCCTACGGCGCATCTTGCCAGGGATGCGCGCGAGTCGGCTCTCGCCGTCCTCACACACAGCGCGCACCCTGCGTCCGCCGAGTATCTGATCGGCGATTGCGAACATCTCGTTCACCTTCCGGTTGGGAAGAGGGACGCGGATGCGGTCTCCACTTGATTCCAGCCTAGCCAGAAGCTCGGTGTCGACCTTCTCTTCCCTACGGGCCATGCGGCTCCGTCGAGCGTCCCCTATGTGAAGTTGAGCATACAGAATCAGTTGCCCGCGAAAGAGTCGACTGCTGCGCTAACCAAGTCGAGAAGTGACTCGCTCATCGGACCGACCCCGAAGAGCAGGGTGAGCAGCGCGCATCCCACTATGGCCATCCTGAGGGATCCTGCGCGCTTGAGCGTCCTCTCGCTCTCTGGGGACTCGAAGAACATCACCAGTCCGATTCTGAGATAGTAGAACAGAGACAGGGCGCTGTTGAGGACTATCGCGACGGCCAGCCAGAAGATGGGTTCGACGCCCTGAGCCCAAGATACTATCGATGTAGACGACAGTGCTCCAGTGCCGGCGGAGACGTTGACTATACCGTTGATCATCAAGAGTTTCGACAGGAACCCGGAAAGCGGTGGGACACCCGCCAACGAGAGCATGAAGATGAACATGGAGGCGGCTACAATCGGATCCCTTCGAGCCAGTCCGTGGAGGTCCTCGAGTCGATGACTGCGTCCTTCAGTCTCGAGCATCGAGAGGACGAGGAAGGCGCCGAACTTGAACAGCAAGAGGACGACGAGGTGGAACAACACCGCGGTCATCAGTAGGGCCGTTGCATCGGCGTCAGCCAGCCCACTGCCGACGGCGGTGAGTGCGGCCAGCATGTAGCCAGCGTGGGCTACGCTCGAGTATGCCAGAATGCGCTTCGGGTTGTCGCTGGTCAGCGCTGCCAGATTGCCCCACGTCATAGTCACCACCGAGATTAAGGCAAGCACTGCGAACCAGAACGCCTCTCCAGCCGCTGGCATGGTTACGATGAGTAGGAGGCGCATCAGTGCGACGAAGCCCATCGCCTTGGAGGCCGTTGCCAAGACCCCAGCCACAGGTGAAGAGGCACCTGCGTAGGCATCGGGAACAGCGAGGTGAAATGGGGCTGCGCCGACCTTGAATGCGAAGGCGACCAGCATCAGGCCGGCACCGATAGCAGCGAATGGGTCCATCGCCTCCATTGCATCCCAAGAGGTCTCTAGGTTGGCCATGTCCAAGTTGCCGTTCCAGAGGTAAAGAAGGGACATACCGTAGATTCCGATCGCTGAGACCACCGAGCCGACGATGAAGTACTTCGTCCCGGCCTCGCCGCCGACATCAATCTCCTTGTGGAAGGCGACCAAGATGTACGATGAGAGTGAGGCGAGCTCAAGGCAGACGAAGAGCATGAACAAGTTGGTGGCCATCGCCATCAGGCTCATCCCAAGTCCGGTCGTGACCAGAAGGATGTGGAAGTCGACCTGCCTCCGATTGTCTATCAGTGCGTTGATTTTCGCATCGGCCCTAGCCAACGAGTCTGTCTCGATCGGCGCGGTCACCTTGGGCCTCGCCGGCAACCTGTGAGTCGTAGCAATCGAAGCAAGCAACAAGGCCGCTGTGAAAATAATCGTGAACAACCTGCTGAACTCGTCAACGTGCAGGGCGTTTCCGACATCGCCCTCATTGTGTATTAACAGGAAGGCTGAGACCAATGCAAGCCCAAAGGTCGTCGATGCAATCTGATTGGGGATCTTCGGGTTGTTCGTCGTTGCGAACCTCGTCCCTCCGAACAGGATGGGGATTCGCGTCTTTGTGAGGGGGATCCTCATCGTGGCGTCTCCGAGATTGGGTATGAGAATCATCGCGAGCATGCCCGCCAGCATGATGAGTTCAGGCAGGATAAGTTCCACCGTCTCGGCGTCTATGTCGGTAAAAATCGAACTCATGGTCTCCACCCCTGTGAGTGCATCGCTTCCACCATCGTATCGAGTACGAAGCTGGAACTCCAGTCTGACATCATGTCCCAGAAGATGAATGGCATAATGCCGAAGAGTACGGTCATGCCAGCCAGCACGAACATCCCGATATTCTCGTGCCAGGTTATGTCGCTCGGCTGCTCACCGTGCAAGGAGTCAGGTAGGTCTCCCTGATGCGGGTCGTTCGACTCGAAGATGGTGCGCTGCATCGAATTCAGGTAATACGCGGCCGTGACTATGAGTGTGAGCGCTGGTAGCAGCACTAGCCAACCGTAAGACATCCAAAATGCGATCAGGATTGTAACCTCTGCGACAAATCCGGCGAGCAGCGGTAGGCCGAGGCTGGCCATCCAGCCGAACATCATGTGGCCAGCAAGCCACGGGCTGTGATGCGCCATGCCCCTCATAGAGCCAATCTCTAGAGTATGATAGTGGTGCTTGAACGCCCCAGCCACGGCGAACAGAAGCGGGCTGATGATACCGTGGGCCAACATCATGAACAGCGCCCCAGCGATACCCAGAGGCTGCATAGTGGCGATACCGAGGAAGATCAGTCCCATATGCGAGACTGAGGAGTAGGCGACCATGCGCTTGAGATTGGTCTGGCCCATGCAGACCCATGCTCCGTAGACCAAACTCACCATCCCCAGAACTATCAGTAGGGGGATGAACACCACTGTTGACTCAGGGAAGATTGTGACCGAGATTCGCAGGAATCCGTAGGCGCCCATCTTCAGCATCACTCCAGCAAGCAGCATCGAGCCGGCCGTGGGAGCCTGCACGTGTGCGTCCGGCAACCAAGTGTGGACCGGTACGCTGGGCATCTTGGTGGCGAAGCCGATGAGCAGGAGGAACCAGACGAAGTGCCTGAGGCCCTCGCTGGGAATCAGATTTTCCTGAGCCGTCATGGCAACCAAGTCGAAGTGGTGTCCGGACAAGTCGCCGAGGCCGGATATCGGGTCGGTATGGAAGTACATCACGAGGATGCCGACGAGCATGAAGACACTTGCTGTGAATGTGTAGATGAAAAACTTCATCGCCGCGTAGCGGCGATCCTCCCCACCCCAAACAAGGATAAGTAGGAACATCGGAATCAGAGTAAGCTCCCAGAAGACGTAGAAGACGAACAGGTCGAGAGCGACGAAGACGCCGATGAGTGCGCTTTCCATAATCAGGAGAAGTGGGTGGAAGAGGTGCCCCCTCTTGGCGTCCCACTCGACCAGCATCGAGACTGGTATGAGGATCGCTGTGAGCCAAATCATCGGAAACGAGAGTGCGTCAGCACCTACTTTCCAAGACACTCCTATGGAGGGGATTAGGGAGACGGCCTCGTTCTCTAGGACGTATCCTCCCTGAGTGATGTTGGTCCAGTCTATGTTGCCTATCTCTCCCACGAACAGCATGGTCGTGATCGTGGCGATAGCTAGGGCCACGCCCATACTGATGTTGCGCGATACACGCCTGAGGCCGTCAGCCGAGTCGCCTGGTAGTATCTGAGGCAGTACCAGCAGAATCAAGCCTGCCGCCAGAGGGACGAGGGTGATCACTGACAGGGGGTCATCAATCAAGCGCTCACCCCCCATATCAGTGCGAAGATAGAGAGCATTCCGACCGCTGCCATCAGGATGTAGTCGCGCGCGTTACCCGTGGTCACTCTGCGGATTTGCACCGAACCGGAAGCTGATTTTGACTCGATTTGTTTGATGACTCCGTCGATGACATTCTGGTCGAACCAAGCCGAGAAGGATGCGAGGGGAATAGCGGTCTTTGCCAGTACCATTTCGTAGAGGTCATCGAAGTACAACCTCCTCCGCAGAGCCTCAGCGAGTTGCGAGTTAGCCAACTCGTCGACATTCTGCGAGCCGAAGCGGCTGGAGAGGTTGACCAGCCAAGCAACGAAGGGACTGGACTCGACCCCGTCGATGAGCCGTCCGCCGTGGATGCGTGAGGCCATCACAGGCCCCAGAACCATAGCGATGAGGATCGTAGTCCAGCCAACCAGTCTCAGATTGGGATCATCGGGCAGGAAGGCGTGTTCGAGTTCATTCAGTATCGCTGAAATGAGGTCGTCGCCGTGAATAGCCAAGTGGTCCGACTCGCCACCGAGGAAGTTAATTGCTCCCAGTAATGCGAAACCGAATCCGCCAATGGCTGTGATTAGTGTGAGTATGATCAGCGGCTCCTTAATCCAAGGGGTGGCTTCGTGAACGTGCCCGACCACCTCGCTCTTGGGTGGCCCGGCGAAGGTCATCAGCCACATCCTCGTCATGTAGAAGCCCGTCATACCCGCAGTCGCGAGAACAAGGAGGGCGGGTACGAACATCATCGGCTCTTCGTGCAGGCAGGTGGCCCAGGTCTCAGCGATGATGCCTTCTTTGGACCAGAAGCCGCCAATGAGAGGTATGCCGATGATGGACATCGATCCGAACATCATCGCTGTGGCAGTAACCGGCATCTTGGCTGCCAATCCGCCCATGATCCGCATGTCCTGCGGGTCGAAGGCCGATGGGTCCTCTCCCTCATGGCTGCTATACTTGAGGCTCAACTCACGTACATGGTCGTGGGCGTGATGCACCTCGTGTATGACCGAGCCGCTCGCCATGAACAGCATCCCCTTGGCCATGGCGTGGTTGAACAGGTGGAACATCGAAGCACCGAGGACGAAGTACCCGGCATGGTTCTCCCCGATATTGAGGAGGAAGAGGGCTGCACCCAACCCAGTGAAGATGTAGGCTAGTTGGCTCATCGTCGAGTAGGCGAGGACCTTCTTGATGTCGTTCTGGACGAGGGCGATGGCGGCGGCCATGAACGCTGTGATGCCACCTATCCAAGCGATGATGAGTCCGATGTCCTCGAGTCCTGCGACTCCGCCATGACCGATGTCAACGAAAGGCACCATCCTAGCGACGAGGTAGAGGCCGGCGTTCACCATCGTCGCGGCGTGTATGAGCGCGGAAACCGGTGTCGGGCCCTCCATCGCGTCCGGCAGCCAGACATGGAGCGGGAACTGGGCCGACTTGCCAACTGCCCCGATGAAGAGCATCATCAACGCCCAAAATAACTCTCCTGAGTCGACGAGCGCCCCGCCGACGCCAGTCGAGGGGTCGTCGAATATCACTGCGAACTCCAGCGATCCGTAGATGTTGTACAGAATCAGCAAACCGACCATCAGGAAAACATCACCCACGCGAGTAGTCAGGAAGGCTTTCTTGGCAGCCGCAGCGGCACTCTCCTTCCAGAAGTAGAAGCCGATGAGGAGATAGGAGCAGAGTCCCATTATCTCCCAGAAGATGAACAGCCACAGGAAGTTGTCAGCGAGCACCATTCCGAACATGCCGATGCCGAAGAGCACGAACTCCCCGTAGAAGCGGTGGTTCCGGTCCTCGTTGATCGAGTCCGTGTTCATGTAGCCGAGGCTGAACCAGCAGATCAGGAAGCACAGGAAGGTCGCGACGAAAAGCAGCATCAGGCTGATCGAGTCTATCCAAACGCCGACTCCGATGTCGGCGAAGCCGGTGCTGAGTTCCCACTGCGAGCCGCTATGTTGTAGGACATCGAAGGTTAGCCACGAGAACGGGTCGACCACCGAGTTGGCCTCGAAGTGTGCTGATCCGGAAATATAGTCGTAGATTATCCAGACGGCTATGCTGAGGGACAGTGCGAGGGCGCCAAGGGCGAAGATGCCTCCTTCCTTGTAGCGCTGCTTCCAGGTCTCGTTGCCGTTGTACATCTGACCCAGAATCAAGATCAGTGGGAAAGTCAGCAGCGGGACCACGACGATCAGGTAAGCGGCCTCTACAGACTCCCAGCCAGTCGAATATAGGTATGGCGTGACTGCTAGGAACGGTAGTACCGGTAGCAGGAGGTGCCACTCGTTGTTCGACTCACTCATGCTCTCACCTCAATTTTTCAGTATATTCGCCTCATCGAGGTATATCGTCTCCTGCGTGCTGTACAAGGACAACAGGATAGCGAGCCCGATTGCTACTTCGGCTGCTGAAATTGCGATTGCGATGGCAGTGAACACCCAGCCGTTGACGTCGCCGTAGTGGACAGCACCGGCGACGAAATTGAGGTTGGCTGCGTTGAGCATCACCTCGATGCACATCAGTACCACGATGGCGTTCTTGCGGCTGAAAGCGCCGAGAAGACCTATTCCGAACAGTATGACGCCGAGTCCAGCTATCCAACTAGCCTCTATCACTGGTCATCACCTTCCATATCCCAGATTAGATTGACTAAGCGCTCGTCACGGACTAGATAGGAGGCCCCGATCATGGCCATTGCCAGCAACGCGCCGAGGACCACAGTGGCCATCGACCACTCGCCGAACAGAGCTACCGCAAAGTCGAGTGTGGAAGGTGCCACCTCAGTCGAGCCCCACATCGAGTGGGACATGACCTCGGAGAGCAGAATCAGGATGAATGCAAATATACCCAGTCGGGCCAGTGCGGACAGTGCCCTCATCCTACAAGCCCTCCTGTATCTGCCTGCGGGTGAGCATTACTGCGAACATGGCTACGAGCATCACGGAGCCGAGGTACACGAGAATCTGAATCGCTGCCAGCATCTCCGCACTGGCCATCACGAAGACTCCTGCAACCGCGAAGAACATCATCATGAGTGAAAGCAGCGAGTGGGCGACCTTACGGGCGTAGACACACCCCAGCGCGCCGCCAATGGCGGTCGCTGCCAGAATTACGAACACCAGTGCCTCGAGGTCGATTTGCATTGTCTCACGCCTCTGCTCGGGCAGCCTTGCGAGCGCGCTTCTGCTTCTCCTTCTCAGCGCGCTTAGCGAGTTCCATGTCAACTCTCTCTTGGTGGACTGCAGGCAAGACGCGGGTTCTGCTGGCGTCCATCCACAGCTCCTCTCGGGAGAAACCAGACATCCCGTCATACTCGTTGGTCATGAAGAAGGATTCGAACGGGCACGCCTCGGCGCACAGCCCGCAGAACATGCACCTGCCGAGGTCTATCTGACCCGACACGATGTCCTGCTCGGCCGGTTTGAGGGACGTAGAGTCAACGGTCTCGATTCCCGAGCCGTCGGACCACCGCACAGTCGCCTTGTCGCCAGAGATCTCGATGACTTCGGCGAAGTCGTACTGTTGAGGTGCGTCGGCGTGCGCGTTGACCAAATCGAAACTTGCGGCAATGTCGTGGTACTCCTCCTTCTCCCTAGCTGCGTAGCCGCCCTCCTCGAGTTCGCCCCCGTAGCCGTGCCACTCGTCGCCATCCTCGGAGAGTTCAAGCACGTTCACTCGGACCTCGGTGGTCATGTGGAGGCAGTCATTTGGACAAGCGTGGATACACAACTTGCAAGCTGTGCAGGTTTCCCATACTATTCCGATACGGCCGAAGTAATTCCCGGGCACGAAGAGCCATGGCTCGAGATCCTCAAGGCGCTCGTAGGGGTACATCACCGTGACCGGTCGCTCGACGAAAGGCATGACTTGGCTGGTCTCCCTGTCAGGAGCGAATTTCTGGCCGACGCTCGGGTGCTCTGAGCCGACCCTGTCCATCGTGACTTGGTCCACCATGACTGTGGGTTTGCCGTGATAGTCGTTCTTCAGGAATCTCAATTTGCCGACGAAGGGGACTGTCCTTAGTGCGGTTTTGAGGGTCATCCACATCGGACGGATAATGAGGTTGCGGAAGTTCGGAGTCGCGTGAGGATGTCCGGTATTCGCCTTGTAACTCATCATCCCACCTCCTAGTCCCTGTGACTCCCTGGCGATGCCTTGACCACGGCCTGAGTGCTGTAGGGACGGCGTTGGACTTCCAGCGCCTCCTCGTCCTCATCGATAGCGAGTATCACGAACAGTACTAGCGCGGCAAGTGTGAGGGCGACCGGGACCCACAGGTCCCATGGCTCTCCTGTCCAGACCTCCAATCGCAGTATGGTCGCTACAACGAGGTTGACCATCGATAGTGGCAGGAGATAGCGCCAGCCGAACTCCAGTATCTGATCCGTGCGAACCCTGTGGAGAGAGGCGCGGATCCAGACGAACACAGCGAACAACAGCCAAGCCTTGATCAGGACCCATACGAGACCTGGGACGACGGTGAAGACAGTCTCGAAGGTGCCTCCAACGATTGGCAAGCCCGCGAGCGTATGCTGGAACGGCGCCTCCCAACCGCCGAGGAAGAATAGTGCGAACAGTATGCATGCGGCGTACGAGCGCATGTACTCGGCAGCGAACATCAGGCCCCACCGGATGCCCCCATACTCGGTCCACCAGCCCTCAACGAGTTCGGCCTCGGCCTCGGGCATGTCGAACGGTATGCGCTCGACCTCGGCGATCATGGTGATGAGGAACAGAGCCGCGCCCAACGGCAGTAGGAAGATGTTCCAGACGTTGCCTTCGTTCTGGCCCATTTGGAAGTCGACTATCTCGATGATGTTGAACGAGCCACTGAGCACCGCGACGCCGAGAACCGTGATGAGTAGCGGTATCTCGTATGCTGTGAGTTGGGCTGCCGAGCGCATCCCGCCGATCAAAGTGTACTTGGTGTTAGAGGCCCATCCGGCGAAGAAAACCCCGAGCGGAGCGACTCCGAAGATTGCCATCATGAAAAGGAGGGAGAGCTCTGGATTGGCAGCATAGATATGCGGGCCGAACGGTACGAAGGCGAACACCATGATAGTGGTCGCGAGGATAATGACAGGGGCGATCTCAAAGACCACCTTGTCGGCGTTCTTCGGTACGATGTGCTCCTTGGTAGCGAATTTCATGAAGTCGGCGAACGCCTGAAAGAATCCGGGAAGAAGGAACCAGTAGCCATGATAACTACGGTTGTTGACTCTGGATACAGTCTCAAGTTCGTGACTGTTACCCCAATACGAGTTCAGCAGGTTGACGACCCATCCAATAGGGATACCCATGCCGAAGGGCAACTGCTTCCACCACTCCCCCGCTGTCACTCCGCTCTCGCCGACCCACAGGCTCCTCATGGTGGTGGTGGCACCGAGTCTGTCCATCAGCCGTCCGATGAACTTCCTCTCGATGTATGGGATGGCCAGCATAGTGAGCATCATGACAGTGAAGACGACCGTGCACATGATGGTGGCATGCATGAACGACTCAAGAGCTGGTTGAATGCTAGCGAAGCCCTGTTGCAGATTGAAGATTGGACCCATGGTTATCGGTTCCGGCCATGCCCAAGTGCTCGGTATGGTGACCTGCATGTCGATGTCGTTGGAAGGCAGGACGTCGTGCACGTTGTCCATCGACCAACTGGTCAAAGACTCGGACCAACCAACGATGTTCAACCAGTCGCCGCTAGCCATGTGAATCACCTGTCTGTCTCCCCTATACATGGGTCAAAGGAGCCCATGATGGCCGGTATATCGGCGACCTTGTAACCGATCATGCACTTGGCCGCGAACGGGATTGTGATGAAAATCGGAGAGCGTATCGAGACCCTGTAAGGCTGCTTGCCTCGACTCTCGCCGCCGCCGGCGATGTAGAACATCGACTCGCCTCTGCTGTCCTCGAAGTGGTGTGCGCCAGTGGTTCCCTCAGGGGCCCGGGCGGGCGCCTTAGCGAGTATCATCGGGTCCCCTGGCTCGTGGTGGGTGTCGGCGCCTCCGGGCATTTTGTCCAGAGCCTGTAACGCCAACGACGCGCTCACACGCATCTCCTCGACTCTGACTCTGTAGCGGTCGTAGCAGTCAGCGCCCTTGATCGAGGAGCGTTCCACCGGGGGCTCCCAATCAAGTTCGCTGTACACCGAGTAAGGGTGAGCCCAGCGGATGTCGTAGTTTACGCCGCCAGCGCGCAGATTGGGTCCGGTGACGCCGTGGTTCACCATCTCCTCCGGCTTTGCGTAGCCCACACCCTGACTGCGCACTAGGAACACCGTGCTCTCGTCGAACAGCGCCTCGTACTCTTGGATCCTGTTGAGGAACAACTTGAGCTTGGCGCGGGCTCGCTGAGCGAAGCCATGTGGTAGGTCGCGTTTGACGCCACCGACACGGGGGAAGTTGTAGTGCATGCGTGAGCCGCCTAGTTCTTGGAGAAGATCCATCATCATCTCGCGCTCGCGCAGGCACCAAACCATCACGGACAAGTTGCCGATGTCGGGACCATATGCGCCCAACCACATCAGGTGGCTAGCAATGCGCTGGATCTCGATTGCCACCAAGCGGATGTACTCGGCTCGCTCAGGGACCTCGACCTCGAGTAGGTCCTCAGCCGCGTAGATGTAGGAGTGGGACCAGGTGTTGGCACTGGCGTAGCAGAGGCGGTCGCAGTAAGTCGTGATCTGGGTGAAATCCCGAGCCTCGCAGATCTTCTCGACTCCACGATGGATGTAGCCCAAATCAGGCTCAGTGTCGACGACGGTCTCGCCGTCGACTTTGACTTTGAGAGTCCACAGACCATGGGTCATCGGGTGCTGGGGGCCCATCGAAATCCACATCTCTGCCATCTTCTCACCTCACTTGATCTTGCCAGCGTCAGCAGGCTTACGCATGAATCCCTGGGAATCGTCGTACATATCTTGGAAATCGTGGTAGCGGAGGCGATGCTGCTTCTGCAGAGGGTGGAAGCCCTTGGGGGTCTCGTGGGGCTGCAGCACCCTCCTCATTCCCTGATGCCCATCGAAATCTATCCCAACGAGATCCCAGGTCTCCTTCTCATTCCAATCGGCACCGACCCAGATGTCCTGAACCGAGTCCACCGAAGGGGTTCTCGTATCCGGCAGGTGGACATGTAATTCCAACTCCAGTGGAGTGCCGGAGCCCCTGACCGTAGAGGGGTCGACAATGACTGGCTGAACTAGGCCATCCTCAATAGGTGGGTTTCTGATACCGGTTCTCATCAAGTGGTAGACGATTTCCCACTTCTTGTCATCATCACCCTCTGGCCAGTGGATGCCGGTTACCATCGAGCAGTAGTCGACGCCATGCTCGGAGCGGAGTTTCTCAGCTAGTGCCCTCCAACTCTCTGGAGAGCTGTTTCCGAGCACGACCGGGCGGGGGTTGGTGCCACTTGCTCGCTCGGCCACCTCGGCTTCGACTCCATCGATCTCCGAAATGGCGGCAGCGAGTTTGTCAGCCTCGGCCCTCTGCGTCTTGATTGGTACTATCTTACCCATCGAAACCCCCCCCTTTCACTCATCTCCGATGATGAGTGGTGCTTCTGTCTCTGGTCTTGCGTCACTCGGAACAGCGCCGATGCGGATGATCTTCTGTCGAAGTTTGTCAAAGCCGTCTATCAGAGCCTCTGGTCGTGGTGGGCAACCTGGGATGTATACATCGACAGGGATGATAGTGTCAACACCCTCGAGGATGTTGTAGGATTGGAAGTAGGGTCCGCCGGAAATCGAGCACTCGCCCATGGCTATGCACCACTTGGGCTCGGGCATCTGCTCCCAGAGTCGGACTATCGGATCGGCGAACTTCTTGCTAATCGG
The DNA here is from genome assembly GCA_022447095.1 of Candidatus Thalassarchaeum betae. GTDB lineage: Archaea > Thermoplasmatota > Poseidoniia > Poseidoniales > Thalassarchaeaceae > Thalassarchaeum > Thalassarchaeum betae_B. Next base: position 19,943 of record JAKUUP010000005.1, on the reverse strand, counting down.
TCCGTTTACAAGCAGGACATCGCACTGTCGGGGGCTGGATCGGAAGAAGACGCCGAAGCGCTCGGCGTCGAAGCGGCTGGCTCCGGCGGCGGCCATCTCTAGGGCGCAGCACTTGATACCGAGATGGAGTGGGAACAGGGATTTGCGCTGACCCCAATTGAAGACCCTCCCTGCGAGTACCCCGATGATGTCCTTGATTCGACTCGCTTTGAGGGCCTCATCAGTGACATCTCCAACGACATCGACCAGCATCCTGCTGTTGAACATGGAGTAGTTCTGACCTTCGTCCGCCATTCCCTCACCTCAGATGTATATCCTGCCCCGCTTTCGGAAGACGTGCCATACGCCTAGACTCATGAGCACTATGAACGCGGTCAGGGTGGCCAAAGCTCCGATTACCTCCGGTCTTTCTAGCACTCCCTCTTGCATTGCTATGACCCCGCCGAAGGCAAGGAACATGAACGCGATGTCGAATACTAGGAAAATAAGGGCGTACCAATAGTACTGGAAGTGGAAGTTGATGTGCGCGTCCCCGACAGGCTCGGCGCCACACTCGTAGGTGCTGTCCCTACGGAGGTACAGGCTCTGGTCGGTCTCGTAACCGGGTAGTAGCCAAGAGCGCATCTTGAACGGCTCGTTGGAGACTTTTCTAGGCCTTAGGAAGGCCGATGCGATGAAACTGACTACCGGAAAACCAATTCCAACTAGAGTCATCACAGCGACTGCGACATAGGCCTCGGGAACAGAAGTCATCAGCATCACCCGACGGTCCCTAAGGGACCGACGGGTCATTCCACCTGAAACAGAGAAATAAGCCTATCCAGAGTCAACTTTCGACTCGTGACTAGTCTTCGAACTCATTTTCGAGCGCTTCCACGATTCTGCGATTTTCAGCGCGGGAACGAAAGAACAGGACGACGACCAGAATCCCACCGAGAATGATGGAGCCGTAGACCAGTGCCTGAGCCTGCTCCTCAGTCAAGCCGATGAACGACGATGGCATCTCCGATATCACTGTCAGGTCAATTGGCTGACCTGCCACAGCAAGGTCTTCCGGCTGCACGGTCAGAGTGAAAAGATAGGTGTCATCATCAAGCAAATCGCTAGGTGGAGTGACTCTCACTTCGACTTCCCGAGTCTCCCCCGATTCAAGTTCAAACTCCTCACCTACCACATCGACCGACCAACCCCTGAGTGACTCACTGGACAGGACCTGTACTGTCTCGAGTATGTTGCCGTGATTGGTGACATACAAGATGAAGATGGCCTTGTCTGGATACTCTGCGGTCTGCTCGTCCTCTCCCTCAAGGGTGAATCTGAGATCATGGATGGTCATGACTGCGACAATCAGGTCGACTGAGGTGCTCTGGGCAGTGTTCTTCTCTGATGAAGCGCTGACTTTTACTACCCCAGAAACGCCATTCGCCACGCCATCGAGAATCTCTATCTCTACTTCAATGAGCACTCTCTCGCCCATTCCCAGAGAGAGTGTACTCTCGATCTCCACCCCCTCAACGGTAATTGTCCGCAGTACTGACGACTCCATGCCGCTCAATGATATCACGGCAGTATCGCCACCGGGGTAATCACCGGTATTCTCGACCCAGAATGCAGTGGTCAGGGTGCCTCCTGGTGGGAGAGTAGCATCAATCTGATCAGGGATATCACCAGGATTCTGCGCAGTGATCGCCATGGCGTAGTTGTAGTTTGAGACTATTACGCTCACAGTATGCTCGTCCACTACAGTTGTACCGTATATCGCGATTCGAGCGAGCACGTTCGCTGAATCGGCCTCCTCCTCACCCTCGACGAGGATGTCGAGGTACACTGTCTGAGTCTGACTGGGGTCAAGGATTACCTGCGTGATCGTGTTGCCCTGACTATCGGAGTAGGATGATTCCCACATCGGCTGGTTGCATCCAGTCTGGTCACCTGGGTCGCAAGTCAGGAGTTTGAAGGTGTCACGGATGTTACCCGAGTTGGTGACATCTATTGGGAACTGCACCGTCTGCCCTGAGCGGCCCGTCTGCTGGGTCGACAGGATCGAAGTGGTCAGGTCATGTCGGGCAGCGACGGAAACTGTGAGGTCCTTGGTGTCGTAAGGAGTGGTGCCGCCGCCGCGTCCGACTGTGAAGGTGATCACCGTCTCATCCTCGGCGCTGGCATCCTCGGGCACGAAGACCTCGGCGTTGATGGTCTGCCTGTTGTTGCCGGAGTGCACGCTTCCTACGGTGACCGAATTCTGGGAGAAGGATATCTGCCAGCCAGGAGGCAGTCCTGTGGCGCCTACTGAGAGAGTTTCCATCCCGTTGCCGAGGTTGGTTATCTGAACCGAAACCGTTTCTGAGCTCCCTGGTTCGACGTTTGAGAGTTTGTTCTTGCTCAGGGTCATAGTAGCGGCGTGGCTCTGGCCCACGGTGACAGTGAGCGTTTGCTCGCAGCCCACAGCGGTACCAGCACGCCCCTGTATCCTGATACCCACTTGGGTTCCCGACTCGACCGAGTCGTCAGGGGTGACTGAGAAGGTGAACGTATGGCCGTCCTGAGAGCCTCCGGGCTCGGAGAGCAGTTTGCTGAGTGGGCTGTTGAAGTCTATCCAGTCAGTTATGTCGTGGTCCGAATCATGGGCTTGGGCGTTTGCCGTCACCGTCCACTCGGTGTTGCCGATATTCTCGACCTCAAAGGAATTGGTCGCAGATTCATCGGGGTCGAGGTTGTGTGAGGTGTACTGGAGGTTCGGGTCGCACTCCTTGCGCTCAGGAATCTTCAGAGTGAGTGTGATATTGTCCTCAGCCTGATCTGCTGCGTTAGGGTCGTTGGTCACCGTTGCTCTGAGGATGAAGCAGTGGTCTCCTGCCTCGGTGGAACTACCGTCAGGAACTTCGACTGTGACCTCGACGGTCTCTTTGTCCTCCGGCTCCAACTGCAGGACCTGTGGATCCACAGTGGCATCGAGGGTGTCGGACTCGCAATCGCTGTCTGATATCATCTCGAGTTGGACGTTGGCCTGCTGCTCGCCATTGTTCTCCACTTCGACATCCCAGGCAACGCTATCGCCCTCATCGCTATCCTCGCCCCCGTAGGTCTTCATCTGCTCGTCGGTAGTGAGTTTCACCGAGTATAGGCCGCCTCCGTCACCAGCAGTCGTGGTTACCGTAACATCGTCGTTGGCCGGCGATCCGATACCTGCTGTAGCCTGAGCGTTTACGGTGGTCTCGCAGTCACCGTCTGCCTGGTCATTCACAGAGACAGTCAGTACGACCGTCTCAGATGTCCCCTCATCGACTGAGACCTGATAGGAGTCCAAAGAGGATGAAAAGCCGTTACAGTCGTTACCCTGCTGGGTGCTCAAAGTGACCGAGATATCCTCATCGCCGTCGTTAGTCACGATGATGTCGTACTCTGCATCGTCATCGGTGGTGGCCTCTTGGGCCGTCGGACTCGCAGAAAGCGACACTGAGACTGCAGCGGTGGCTAGTGGTGACATGATAGTCAATAGCAGCAAAGCCGTCAGCACAGAGGCCGATGAATCACGCTTCATCGTCGCTCCGACTCAATCGCCCCTCTAAGGACTTCGGGCATCGCGACCCCTTAGGGTCGCGGTTCAATCACGCTTCTACAAGCCCGTCCACGTCGGCATCGCAGTGCATGCAGTGTCCCATCGAAACGATGTCACAGCCATCGACCTGGCCACCCTTGTGATACCTCGCTCCGCACTCAGAGCAAGCCCACGCCCCGCCGAGGACGATGTCTTGGCTGCATATCCAGCAGGGAACGCCGCTGCCCTCCACTCTCTCCTCCTCGGCAAGCCCGAAGCTGTCCGCAATCTTGCTGAGTGTCTCAGTTTTGATCAGACTGGCCTTATCGGCTCCAGTCCTAGAGTAAACGAAGAATCCGACTCCTCCGGCGAAGGCGAGGATGAGGGTTGCAACAAGTACCATCTCGAGAGCGGACATGCCCTCCTCTATCCTCGCTGGCAGCACGTCGATCTCTATGGTGAAGGTGGAGTCCTCGATATCGTTGGAATCACCGAGTTCCACCACTAGTGTTCCATCCACCCCAGTGTTGGGTGTGAATCCGAGTTGGAGATTGCGCGTCTCGCCAGGGCGCAGATTGACAACCACCCCATCGAGAATCAGTGCGTTCCAATCATCCGGACCAGAGGCTTGCAGGACATGGGCGATATCCGAGTTGCCGACATTCTGAAGGTCGAGGTAGAGCACGGTCTCGTAGCCCTCATGTGCGACCTGCTGGTTGGTGACGGTCCAACTCACTCGGGCTACGGACTCGACCAACAGCGAGATTGAGTCACTCACCTCAACTCCCTCGCCCTCCATTACCAGAGTCACAATCGGCTCGGAGTTGGCTTCGGCTGACAGTGGGATGACGACGGTGCACCAGACCGTAGAAGTGGCACCGGCGGAGAGGGTGGATGGACCGACGCACGTCGAAGACCAATCATCGTTAGGCACTTCCATGTAGGTCATAGGACGCCATGTGGTGGAGCCTTCGTTGGTAACCGTCCAACCGAGATCGAACCCCGGTGCCCCGACTGGATGAGCGGGCACTCCAAGCGGGTAATCGGCGGTGGTTCCATCCGGGAGGGCGACAAGGTGGAAATCCAAAGTCGGCATGGCTCCGGATAGAACGTCCAAGGTCCTGTTCCAATCCACGTAGTAGCCGTCCTCGGTCGCGAACCTCAATTGAAGATCGCCGCTGACCGCTACACCGTTGCCTTGCAGGGAGACCGGCCAAACTGCTGTCTCACCGGCTGGGACGTGGGCTGGGTACAGACCGCCTAAGACTTCCCAGCCACCAGGAATGCTCCTCACATAAGGTTGGAAGACTATCAAGCGGTTGCCTTGGTTGTTGAACTCAATCTCAAACTCCAGAAGAGCATCAGGTGCGATGTCATGCTCAATGCCATCTGATGAGGGAGTGGTACTGACTTGGTCTATCACCTTGACGACTAATTGGATGTCTGCACTCCAGGAGTCGGAGCTTACACGAGAGTGGACTATGATGGCCGCGTCGTAGACAGAGTCGGCTGGAATCATCGCGCCCGGTGGGTTGATTGTGATGTCAACGGCCCGGCCGGCGTCCTTTGCGAGCGTGCCTGTGGAGCCGTGCGAGGAGCCTGCGAAGGCCCCGAGAGTATCTAGACCGAGGTGCCAGCCAGCAGGGGAGACGAGTTCGACATCGTAGGCCTGAGCACCGTTGCCATCGTTGAAGACCAGTATCTGGAGATCTGTCGGCTCGAGTGGACTGACTAGGAACTGCTCTCCGGGGAGGACTATGTCGGCCTCAGCCAGTATCGGGACCTCGAAGTAGAGCATCAGTTCAGAATCGATATCGTTCTCAATGTCGGTCCCGGTCACCACCATCCGATAGAGGCCGGGCGGAGGTGGGGCCGGATGGACTACCGTCAGGCCAATGGTTGTCATCTCGGCGGCTTCGAGGTTGAAGGTATTCGAGGTGAAAGATGTGAACCAGTCGAACTCGACGCCGTCCTGTACTCGCACGGGATCGGTGACGACAATGGAGGCGTTGGTCTCAAACAGAGCCGTGTTCATCAGGAACAACTCCCAAGTCGTCGAACTGTCGGTCGCATCTGCCAGCGTCATGGTGTCCTGCTCGGTGGTAACGCGAACCCCAGGTGCGCTGACCACCACCGTCTGTGACAAGTAGTTGTTCGATTCCGAGGTCTCCTCTACCGTATCGCTCGGGTCGATGTGGAAAGTGAACTCCACCTCTCCCTCATGGTCGGGGGTCCAGTTCCAAGACAACTCGGCAGACTCTCCTGGGGACATGCTCAGAGTTTGAGTACCGAGTAGTTCACTGTCGGCTCTTGCAATCACAGCGACTTCGGCTACGGAACCGGCACCTAGGTTCTGAACAGTCACAGTGACATCGACCTCCTCGCCGACCTGTGGAATCGCAGAGGTAATCTCGAATGAGTTCTGTACGAATGCTGGGTCGGGGGTCAGGTCGTTCACGTTCACTCCACGGACTGCGAGCGCGTAGGGTTGCCATGTACGCCCACCACCATGCTGCGCATCGCGCACGCGGACTGTCCACGTGCCGGTCGCGGCGTTATCCATCAGGACGACTTCTACGTTGTTGGTGGAGTCCTTGGTACCGCCAGTGACTGAGTGGCCGTTGACGAAGGCGTTCCCCTTGTATGTGACCTGCCCGTTAGGCGAAATCACCTCTAGGTCGAGGTCGTTTCTGAGTTGGCTTGAGGAGGATGAAGAGCCGGGGTAGTCGGACCAAGTCAGAACCACCTTCATCGGCTCGCCGGCGCGGGTGACGTCGAAGGTGTACTCGCTCACCTGCCCGCTGGAGAGGCGTGAGCGGTCATCCACGAATATGCCGACATCGTTGTCTGGAATTAGCGAGTCGACCAGATTGACCCTTCCCCAACCCTCGTTGTTGTTGGGGATGTCCCGGGTGCCCATGTCCATGGCACCTAGGATTAGCAGTCCCTTGACGAGGGCACTCTGAGGGGCCTGTCTGCCAGCGACCTCCATCAGGTACTCTCTGACGAGGACGGCGGCACCGGCCGCTGCTGGCGTTGCCATCGATGTCCCTGTATATTCAAGATACCAGTTGTTGCTCCAAGAGCCTTCTGCGTCCTGCGCCTCCTGAGCCTTACAAGAGCGAACGTATTCTCCCGGGGCGACCAGATCCGGCTTGATCCTGCCATCGTCGGTCGGTCCGCGGCTGCTCCAGTAGTACATATCGTCCGGAGCGCCGCTGTATCGGTTCTGATGGGCGCCGATGGTGATGACGTTCTTCGCGGTGCCTGGAGGGGAGACCCCGTCGTTGCCCTCGTTACCAGCGGCGAACAACACCGTCATCCCTTGGTAAGACCAGTACTGGTCCCAGGTAGAGGTGCGGTCGTCGGCGTCCTCGGACTGAGTTGAGTAGCTGCCTGAACCACTGCCTGCGCCCCAACTGTTGGTGTGTAAGCGAGCACCGTTGTTGTAGGCCGAGTTAAGCATGCTGTTGATGCCATAACTGTAGAGGGCTCCGGTGTCGTCATCCTCCATCGCCTGGAAGTAAAGCAGGGCCTCTGGAGCGATTCCTTGGTAGGTCCCACTACTGCGGTAGCCATCACCGAGGACGGTGCAGGCAACGTGAGTTCCGTGCCCGTCAGAAGGATCTGCGGTGGATGAGTCGCCTGGAGTGACAGATGTCAGCCCCGAGACTCTACCGGTGAAGTCACCATGATCGTTGTCGAGTCCGGAGTCGCCTACGGCTATCTTCTGTCCGCTGCCGTTTAGCCCGGTGATGAAGGTGTTATCCACGGTGTTGATTCCCATGTGGTCACGGGCCTCGTCGTTATGTAGCATCAGCAATGGCAGCGGTGCCACGTAAGCCACCGATGGATGCCTGACAATCTGAGAGATATCGCTGATACCAATCTCACCCCAAATCCTACCTTGCTCGGGCGACCATGCCTCTTCGAGCCATAGCGAGGCAGCGATGCTGAGCGAGTCGTCCAAGCCTAGTCCGGGCTCGCTGTGACGAATGAGTTCGGAGTCCTTCCAGCCGAGTACCTCAACGAGGATGGTCTCATCTCCATTAGCCTCCCAGAACATCGGGTGCACCAACAGTCCGGCTGGGACATCGTGTACGGCGCTGACCACGGAGATGCGAGTCAACTCAGCGAGTTGTCCGGGGGAACCTTGGACGAGGAATCCCGATGGTGGGATGGTAGACCTTATCTCGACTTCGACTGCATCTAGGATCTCCTGTCTGGCATCCCAGAGGCCGGCCTCACCATCGACTAGGACGATAGCCAGATCGGAGCGCGTCTCGGCCAATTTAGAGCTCATCGCGACACCGGGAAGGAGTCCGGCCCCGGTGTAGACTCCAATCGTTGAGTCAGCACGGAGGGAACGGATGTCCTCATAGCCCGAGTAGATGTTTGGAGCGCCAAGGTTCTGGATGCTGTTAGGGTCTGGAGATATCTCTATTCTCTCCACTGCGGAATCCAGTGCCAAGCCCTCTTCGGGGGAGTTTTCATAGGACGATGACTGGTCGAGAATAGGCAGGTATGAAAGTAACAAAACCGCCATCACGACTGAGACTGAACGCTTTGTCATCGGCTCTCGCCTTCTCGTAACCAATTTGAGCGTATGGGTTCTTTGAACCCATCAATAGTCATGCTTGATACTGCTCAGAGGAAGCGGTACGGCGACTTGTCGACGAACATCTCCATCGTCCACTCTCCTACATCGTGGGTCCAACGCTCGGAGCGATCGCCTCCATAGTACTCGTAGTTCAGCAGTATCTCGATTGTGTAATTCTCCCATACCGAAGTCCCGTTGACGAGCAGCTCGAGGTCGTCCCCTGCGACTGAGGTATGCGCCGGCAAGGACTCCTTATTGAAAATTGATCGATCGACTTCGATACCATTCGAATCAATGAACCTGATGTGCAGATTGATGTCCTCGATCGTCCTGCTGCCCTTGTTGTCCAGTTCTACCAGCACGACGTGTCCGGGACCACCCTGACGATACACCACATCGACGCTGACCCTGTCGTACGGGACTAACCACGTCAAAACGAACAGGCTCGTAGCGAGCAGAAGAATGGCTGCGATTGAAGCGAAGATTACTCTGGTCGGTGAGATGTGTCTCCTAGCACGTTCCTCGATTTCCTTAGCACCTTCCTCGATTTTTTCCAGCACATCATGAGCGATTCTCTCGTCTTCCTCCTCATTACTCCCATCTTGCCTCAATCTCTCCAGCAGACCCATTTCAGGTACCCCCCAGTAGAGTCGCCAGCAAAGTCAGAATCGCAGAGGAGAAAGGTTCGGGCACCATCACGTGCTTCGTGGAGCCGTCAAGTCCCGGAACCATGTTCAATAGTGACAAGTCGGAAGCCATGCCATTCACGCCGAGGGTGGTTCCCGTCGGGACTCCTCCGGTTATCTGAGCGTCCAGTAGAACACCTCGGAGGTCCCAGTCGGTGCCTTCGACTTGAGCAGACGCTCGAGCCGAGGCGATGATTCTCCCGCCCTGCACGTCATCGACCTCAATGATGCTGTACTGTCCTACAATCTCCCTGACGTGTATGGTGGCCTTCCGCAGGTTCTCCCCCATGGCCTCCATCTCGTCGAGGACGATGGGCGGAGTCGCTGGGACGTTGCTCATACGGAGATAGAGTCTTTCCACGCCCTCGCCACTTGATCTGATGGTCAGACCAAAGTCACTGGTAGGACCGATTTCCATCCTATCGGTCATTCCCTGAGCCAGTAATATGGTGTCGCCCTTCTTGTTGATGGCCCTTCCGAAAGCCTCGATGTAGAGGGACATGCCTTCATCGGAGGCCGTGAAGTCGAGGACTGGCGATCCTTGGAAGGCTATGTTCTGCGTGATGTCGAAAGTCAGGTCAGGTGCCGTCGATAGGCTGATCGAACCGGGCACATCGGTTAGGAAGACTGTCGCAGGCCACCAGGCATCCTCCATCCACTGCATCTGCTGCAGCATGATGGCCCCTACTGCGGTGCCATCACGCCGATATTCTTCGGGCACCGTCATGTCGAGCGATACCGCGGTTCCGATGCTGGACTGCAGGTCGACTGCCTCTGGGATATCATGTATCATAATCTCAGTTCTACTGCCGGCTTCCCTGTTGATCAATAGGGCGTGAACCCAATCAAGTCGATTGGACATCCAGTAGTGGGTCGTAGTCCCAACCTCTGTGATACCGCCTGTCGTCCTAATCTCAAATATCGAATCGATGAGCAGCGAAGTTGGCTCACCCACATTCAGGCCCTGTAGAGTGAGCAACATATCCTGGCCGTTGATTCCATATGCGTGAATCATCAACTCGCTGTGCGCGGGCACCCAATCCTCGAGTCCCATGCTGATTGCCCAGTCCTGACCGTTGAAGTTGGGTGCTCTGCTGACTGAGAGGTCGATGGTCGGAGGCAAGTTAGGCAGCCATGTCCTGAGGTGGAAGCCATCTGCTATGCCGTTGGGTGATGATTGAAACGCTATGCCGTGGACCCACGGGGGAGCATCTACAGAACTATCTCCATGGATGGCCTCGACTGTGAGATCAAAAGCGGCGTCAGCGTTCAATTTGATACCGAAGGAGAAGCCATCGTCCTCGGACTCGGCACCCGTGGATATGTCTGAGGTGATCCCTGAGAGGACGCTGTTGACAGAGCGGCCGAGGTTGGCGAACCCACTGATGAAGAAAGCGACCCCAGACAGTCCATTGGATGTGTTGAACTCTGGGACTGCGAGTGCTGATTCAGCGTCTGCCCCCGTGGGTATCTCGACCGATACCGAGGAAGGGAGCGGATCGATGGATGCGAGCACAGATAGTGCGTCGTCGCCTTGTGTGGGTGCATGATCGACACTGATGCTCAGTTGTCTGTCTCCGGCCACTGACATATGGGCGGTGCCGCGGCCCGCTGGACCGGTAGCGCCTTCCTCGTCGGGAGCTGTCCAACTGACCTCACTGAGACCTGTCAGCCTAGTCGAGATTGTCGAAGTCTCGGAGACCGGGTCGTGGTGAAACAGGAAGTGGTCACCGGTCATGGTCACCGGCTCGGAAGCGTTGCTGACTTGGGCCTCAATGGTTGATATCGGTGTGAGGGAGGACCAGCCGGTTACTGTGCCGAAGGTTGTGGTGAAACTGTCTGGAACTCCAATGATATGCGCGGCTTGGCGCTGGGTTCCATCTAGGCCGGCGTAGACGATTGAATCGATGCCGGTCGAGGCCGTGTATTGCATTCTCTCGGGGGTGATGTGAGTGGAGAGATTGTCGGGTATGTCACTCATGATCAGCGATTGGTAGGAGGCTCCTTCGAGTATAGTCGGAGGATGTTCGATGTAGGTGAATCCGAACGACTCGTCCGATGACGTTCGGAGTGTCACGGTTTGCTCGTCGAGATCGTTGTCATCGACTAACGAGAATGCGATCAGTCCGCTGAATCTGATGCTGGCCGCTACCGGAACCAGCGGCTCTACGGGACCATCGCGGCCATCGACCGTAGCGAGGTCGTTGTCCTTAGCCAGCATCAGATGGTCGCCGGGCAAGACCGGATGGGTGCTGGAGCCTATCTGAACTGAAATGTAGTCGATTGGCATGTCAGATCGGGTGACGAGCCAGTTGTCGTTGAGCAGGAGGTGAAAAGAGCGTCCCTCAAGACCGCTGGTGCCATCGACACCGCCGCTGATGACATCGACTACGGCCGAAGGGACATCATTCAGCACGTTGCCGATGTCTAGGAACAAATCGACTATGTTAATCAGGACGTTGTCCACAATCTTCGATACGAAGTCCAGACTTTCCTCCGAATCAAAACTCGTTTCGACCTCGTCGCTGCCTCCCAGTTCGAAGGAGCCGTATAAGACCGCAGCCGTAGGCACGTTCCTCGCCGAGATGTGGATCTTCCTGTGATCGTCGACGGCACCCTCGCGGAGGAACCACGAGTCGTAATCAACCTCCTCGACGGATTGGACGGAACGTAGTAGAATAAGCGTCTTCGGAGGATTGGCCGGATTAACTGGCAATGTTGGGTCGTTGACATTCTGACTGTCGTCGCGAGAGAAGTTTTTGATTCCGATAATCAGGCCTAGGCGCTCTGGCAGATCACCGGGCAATTCCGACTGCGATCCATCGGAACCCAGCATCGTGAAAACTCTCTGGATCTCGCCCTCGGACAGAGACCCAGCGGGCATCCCGCGTAGCCAGCCGACGGAGTCAGTGACATTGCCTCGAGCACCTTCTGCGGACTCCTCTGGAGGGAGTTCAGAACGGTTCTCGTGGAAGTGGATATGGAGATCAGTCCTCTCGTCAGCCCAGTACTCGATAGTGTCCAGACCATCTTCTCCGTCGACCAATCCATTCTCTGGCAGAACACTATCAGTCCTGATGACGATTTCTACCTGTTCGGGGAGTATGACTGCATCCTTGTTGGGGTGTAGTGAGAGTTCAATGTAAGCGAGTTCCCACATGTCTCTGTCTCCACTGTCATCGGGTGGTGAGAAGTGTAGGTACCCGAAGCCTGCGGCAACGCCGCAGTTCAGTTCTAGGTGTGAGGCGTACAGCAGTTCGTCCGGCGAGTATCGGTCGGGGCAGGTTGACTGTCCGTCATTGCTGATTCCTATGGCATAAGGGGCGGAAATCGATGCGAAAGTGATTCCAGACTCATCGACGCCCGAGTTGATGATGCCGAGTGTAAGGGCCTGGATTAACGTGACTATGAGGTCCGACCCAGCGCCTGTGACGTCGAAGTAGAATCTCTCTATCCCTACCCTCAGTGTGAAATCGTTGGGCTGGGTCGTGAATCGGGAATCAACGACCCAGATGTAGGTCTCCCCCTCTCCCAGTGCGAGGATGGAGTCCGGTCCGGAATAGGCGAAGGCTTTGATCAAGGAGACCTGGAGTTTGTCCATGTTATCCCAGTCTGGGTCGTTCTGGCTTGAGTCCAGAACCTTGACCGAGTAGGATATCCCCGGCTCAATCCAAAGCACCCCATCTTCGACACCCCAGCCGCCAAGGAACTCCCATGCGATTTTGAGGCCGACCTCGATGTCTTCGTCGCCGTCGTTGTCGATATCGACTTCGTGCAGAAGCGGATCTGAGTTGACATCCAAGAGCGACAGTAGATTGGAGGAAAATGTGACGACCTCGAAACTCTCGATGACATCGCCGTCGAGGTTGGTGTACTGAGTCCAGATTACGTAGTCGGTAATATTCAGCAGAGTCTGCCATATGTTATCCACCTGTCCGGGAGGACTATTGCCGGGATTGACGAGGAGTTGGTAAGGACCGGGGTGTACTGGATCCGGGGGTCTCGTGACCACCATCGTCGCCCCTTCGATAGCGCCATCGACATCTGCGAGGGGATCGGCCGAGCCGGTAGGAGTGACTGAGTTGCTGATGCCTTCGATTGTCGGACCGGCCATCTGCCCAACGGAGTTGCCATCCAGAACCTCCTGTCGCTCCTCCAATACTTCCGATAGTCGATCTAGAATCTCAAAGTCCTGCGATTCTATTCTAGCCTCACCGCTGACGCTGGCGATTGGTGAAACGACGGGGAATAGGAAGAGTAGGACCATCATTAGGGTATGTGAATGAGACACCGAAGGAGCTCGATGCACGAGCCGTACAGAGGTGCTGGTCATGCTCGCACCTCCTAGAGGTGCGCTATAGGGTATTGCCCTACAGGAACGTCCTCTGCATCGTTTGTAGACTAGGGGATCAGTCGAGGCTGATCGATTCTATCGAGTCGCAATGCGGGCATGCGGTTCTAGCGGCATCGACGCCCTCCGGCAGATCGACTTCGAACATTTTCTCGCATGATGAGCAGTTCTGGCGAACGGTCCGGTCCTGCGCCTCGGGCTCCGTTTCATCGGCCGGTTGGAAGACATCTCCCCCTTCCTCACCAGGAGCCCATGTCGAGGTTTCCTCCTCGGTTCTTCCTTCGTGCGAGAACTCGACATCTTCCCTCTCGACGGTGTCGTCGCTCTCAAAGGCGGACAGCAAATCGTTGGCGGCACCGGAAGCAGGTTCCGACTCTGACTGCCTAGCCGACTCCAGCAGTGCCGCGATGTCGGGGTCTATCTCGCCTCCCTCGGGCTCCCCCATCGCTGTTGAAATATCAGCGGTGACCCCTGACATCCCGCCGGAGACGTCGCCGAAAATCTGAGGGGTTGACTCTGGGACTGATACGCCCGTGCCGCCCCCTCCGCCCCACATCGCCTTCTGCTCGTCCGCCGATGGAGCGGTCGTGGGTGCTTCCTCGGTCTCCTCCTGCTGTGCTACAAGAGTGGCCAGCCTGCGGTTGGAGATGATTCGCCAAGACAGCATCGCGATGAGAAGCAAGCCGATGAGGGCTGCAAGGCCAATCATGCCCATGGTCATCAGGTCGTAGTCGCCATCGTCTTCGGAGCCGCTCATCACATTGACGAGAATCTCGAATTCACTGACTAGCCCGGCATCGTTCTCAATGTGGCAGACCACCGACTGTGGGCCCGATTTCTCATAGCTCCACAGCACCGAGTCACCGTAGGAGTCGGCGTCGTTCCTAGGGTCGCCATCCGCGTCCGAGTCGACCGAGTCGTCAAAGTCCCAAGAGAAGAGAAGGTCGTTAGACTCAGCATCAGTGACATTGGCCTCAAAGCGGAATGTCTGCCCAATCTGCAGGGATATCTCGTCAACGAAAATTCCGATCACTGGAGGTGTCGAGTCGTAGAGAGTAATGCTGGCGATATCCTCGGCCACCCTGCCAGAGAGGTCAGTGGCGCGGAGGGTGACCGTGTGGGACCCAGCCGCATAACTGGAGTCGAATGAGTGGCTGTATACTGTCGCACCCTCATCGTCTCCGGCATTGGATCGGACGAGTTGTTCGTCGACGAGCCACTCGATTGTCTCGATTCCCCAGTTGTCACTGACCTGCCCACTCAGGATGACGTTGTCACCGTAGGTACGCTCGAGGACAGCGGTGACTCCGATGCTGACCTCTGGTTCGGAGATATCACTGACCTCGATTTCCTGATACACGCTCGCACTGCGACCGTCTGTGGATACGACGGTGAGTCTGACGGTAATGTTCGTCGGGTCTGACCAACTGACGTTGACGGTAGAGCCGATAGTATCGTCGACACCGTCCGCGTTGGTGTCCCACTTGAATCCAGAGGTGAGTATCTGGCCGGAGCGGTTAGGAGTCTCTGAGGCATCTAGGGTGATGATGGCTCCCACGTCGACGACATCTAGGGAGATTCCTCCTCCGATGGTCGGCTCCAGTATGGGGGTGAGTGAGAGTGTGACGGTGGTGGCGATTGCCTGAGTCCCGGCGCCGCCTCCTGACGGACCTGCCCTGTTGTCAACCACAAGATAGAGATCGGTGCCCTCGTACGTCTCGGGCACGAGCCAGACCATGTGACGCTCGGTCATGATGAGGAGCATGTCGGTGCCCTCTACGCGAGAGGCCGCGGTGCCGCCGGCCTCGTAAAGGGCCACTTGGGACTCTGTCATCAGGAAGACGTCCGGAGCCCCTTCCATCGTCGTCGCGTCGATTCTGACCTGTGTGCCTGCGTCGACGAGGAATGGACCGTGGAGTATCGAGTGTCCTCCGATTTCGAGTCGCACTATGGTGTCGACTAGAGTGAATGGTGCGGGTGAGACGATTCCTGAGTCGAGGTTGACTGAGGCGTCAGTTCCACCCTGAGCCCCTCCGCCCCCGTCCTGTGGATGCGCGAGGTTGTCAAGAACGAGGTACCAGCGGGTCATGTCACGGTCATCGGGTACGGTCCAGTGCCATTCTCCTGTGCCGTTGAAACTCTCGAAGACGGAGTCGCTCTCCCAGATTGAGTTGCTCCTGTAGGCCTGCTCGTTCTGGTAGACGGAAATCGAGTTGACCGAGAAGAGCAGGATGTCGATGAGTTCGTCGGAGGTGATGTCGAACGACAGCGTCTCGCCGGGCTCCAGTTCTCCGAGGTCGACGCGGACGCAGGATTGATTTCCGATATCCCAGTTGGCAGGCATCATCGTGAGATCTGCGTTGAGACAGGAGATGACTCCCTTGGAGTCGGCCTGTGCCAATGGAGCTGCGCTGACCAGCAGCAGGGCGATTAGCAGGCTGGCGGACGCTCGGCGCACGCAGAACGGTTTGCCCCTTGCTTTTGAATCGTATCGCAGTCGCGTTCATTCTATGCTCAGTGGCATCCAAGCGTTTTCACGACGTCTGGAGACCTGGATGTCCCCCTCCGATGAGATTTCGATGATGTCCCCATCCTCACATACAAAACTGCTAGGATGAATCGCCCTCGCCTCAGACTCGAGAGTATCTGGATTCCTGATCCTCGTGCTCACATGCACCATTCCAAGAACACCCGCACCCATTGCCGATGCAGCGGTTGCCGCGTCCGCAGCGGTCGAGTGTCCGTATTTCACGGACTTGTCATGATACTCGCTGGTGTAAGTGGCCTCGTGTACTAGCAGGTCCACCGGACCCCCCAAGCTCTCCTGATTGAACGAGGCCACACCTCGAGTGGTGTCGCCGCTGACGAGGAGCCTGCAGGGAGGTCTGGCCTCGGCGCGGAAGCCAGTAGGGTCCAACTGCGCGCCGTCATGTGAGACTGGCTCGCCTCCAGCGAGTCGCGAAACCTGACGGGCAGTGAGTCCGAGCGATGCTGCGCGCTTGCGATTGAAGCGGCCGGGTCGCTCTGGAATTGTGACCATCCATCCGAGCGAGACGACGCCGTGCCTCGTCGGCACGGCAGTTAGGCGTACACCCTCAAGAGGTTGTACCGGCGAGTCAATCGGCTCGTCGCCTTCGACTGGAATCAGTACCCACTCAACGGGGAATCCAAGGCTACCCTTCGAGAGCTCACCCGAGAGCAGGTCCCGCCATGATTCGAAGAGCCCGGAGAAGTCGGGATGGCTTTCACTTCCCGGTGCGGCGGTCGGTGCGATGATGGTGAGCGGTGCGGTGCGTCCGTCGAGATCCATCGTGTAGAGGAATGGCAGTAGCCCCCAGCAGTGGTCGAGATGGCTGTGAGTTAGGAGAACCGCCCTGATCTTGGAAGCGCGGGCGCGCTTGTTGGTGCCGGTAGCCTTCAGAGCGAGGTCATGTTTGAGCAGCCTCTCCTGGAAACCCTCACCGCAATCGATGACGATTCCTCCGGATGGCGTCGAGAGGTAGTTGCCGGAGACCGAGCGGCCGCGGGTCGGACGCGAGCCCGATGTTCCTAGTACATGCAGTTCTAGCATCTCTATCAGGCCAATGCGGGAGCCTGCCTGTATTGAACTCTCACAACTTGCGAGGAATCGGGGTCGGAGGGAACCAGCGCAGGATTACGACGTCCCCGATCGAGCGAACCCAGTTCCACGGTACGGCGACGTGGATTCGCCCCTCGACAAGATCGGCTGGAGGGTCGGCGACGAAAATGTGCGTGCAGGTCCACCCATCAGTATCTATGACGGTGTCGTGGACGGTCCCGAGCAACCTGCCACTCGGCATAATCACCGGGAGTCCACGAATCTCGGACACCTGAAGGTCGGCCATCGACACTGGCCGAGACGGGACAGGCATCAATCTGACGGCGAGTAAGAACTCACTTGCCGCGGTTTTTGTTGGCCTTCAGGCTGGGGCGGAGCTTCTCCGCTCCCTTGCCTTTGTTGCGCAGACCACGCCCGCGCTTGCCAGCGCTGGTCTTGCCGCGGTACGCGCGACCGCTGTGGCTATTGCCGCTCGAAACCCATCCGAGCTGCTTGTCCGACTTGATCGCGGGGTGGGCAGGATCGAGCATAATGACTTCGAAGAACTTGTTCTTGCCGTCCTCTCCAACCCAGTAAGAGTTGAGGACTTCGAGGTTTGGATAGCGCCTGTTGGTTCGCTCTTCGGCCATACGCTGAATGGACTTGCCCATCGTGATCTTCTTGATGCCCGCCTTGGACGGCTTGCGCTTCATGTGGACCTTGCTCTTGCGCAGCCCTCCTCGGCGTACGCGAGTCCTCACTACGACGACACCCTGCTTCGCCTTGTAGCCGACTCTTCGAGCAGCGTCAATGCGAGTGGGGCGCTCGATTCTCTGGAACACCGGCTCTCGTCTCCAGCCCGCCATACGGTCACGTCGATACCTAGGAGGAAGGGATGCCTTCGGGGACTTCCAGAGTGAGCGGACATGTTGCTGGACACCCATAGTCAGACCTCGTGCGGCCCGCCGACCAAACTCTCCTTTATCAGTCTGCCCACCTAGTCCCGTAGGGACTCAGGTAGAAGGTGGTCCGCGCTCCCGGACTTGAACCGGGGACCCCCTGATGGCTGCCTACAACCAAGTGTTTCCAGTCTACAGTCAGGTGCTCTAGCCAACTGAGCTAAGCGCGGTCCAACCAGTGGAGCGACTTCCTCCTTATCTCGCTTTCCGGAGACCCTTGCATAATCGCCTCGGTGGCTCCCCCACATCCCTCAAGGTTAAGAAGTCCGAGAAAGGCACTTCGTGACCGTAGGCAGCGATGCCGGGGATGCACTGGGGTAAGACGAATGGTAGAGGCGCCGGCGTCAGCGATAGATCAGATTCCAGACGGCAGGATTCCGACCGCTCTCATTGACCAAGAACTCGAGTCTTTCGGGACCCCCGACCCACGTATTCTGGTCTGCGGTTGTGGTGGCTCTGGCAACAACACGATGAATCGGATTACTCACATCGGAGTGGAGGGTGCCATCACCGTCGCCATCAACACCGACAAGCAGCATCTCGACCACACCAGAGCGATGCAGAAGTTGCTGGTGGGCAGGCACATCACGAGAGGGCTCGGAGCCGGTGGCGACCCCGTCACCGGACGGCGCTGCGCCGAGGCTGGCCGAGACGTCATCTCCAAGATAGTCGGTGGTGCTGACCTCGTATTCGTCACCGCTGGTCTGGGAGGTGGAACTGGAACCGGCATCGCGCCGATAGTCGCAGAGGAGGCCAAGCGCTCCGGAGCCTTGGTCGTAGCAGTCGTCACAACCCCATTCACAGTCGAGCGCCGGCAGCGCATGCAGAGAGCGCTTGAGGGTCTCGATCTGCTCAGGAAGGCCGCGGACGCGGTGCTCGTACTCGATAACAACAGGCTACTGCACTTCGTGCCGAACCTGCCTCTGGAGGAGGCTTTCAGTATCATGGACCAGCTCATCGCAGAGATAGTCAAGGGAGTGGTTGAGACAATCACTCTGCCGAGCCTGATCAACCTCGACTTCGCCGACGTCCGGGCCATCATGAAGGGCGGAGGAGTGACGATGATGCTCTACGGCGAGAGTGACCAGGGCCCGGAGGAAGTCGTGCACGAGTCGCTCAACCACCCGCTTCTCGACATCGACATCGACGGAGCCACGGGCGCGCTCATCCACGTCACCGGTGGACCGTACATGACTCTAGAGCAGGCCAACCAGGTCTGCGACCTGATGACTTCGAGGCTTTCCTCGGAGGCCAACGTCATCTTCGGGGCCCGTCAGGACCCCGCCTTCGGAGACACGATCAAGGTCATGTCCATCATCACCGGAGTGGCCAACTCTCGCATCGACCAGGAGATGATGAGCGCCGATATGCTCGGAGAGGCTCTGAACATCGCCCGGAAGGGGCGCAGTACGACGGAAGGCGGTTTCCACAGGTTCGATTGAAGGGAGATTCAGAACAGGGTAAGTCTCAAACAGGGAGCGATTGGAGTCGGAAGCATGCAGGCACACCGTGCTGCACACGCCTTGGGACTGGCCCTGTTGCTCGCCCTGTCCACAGTAGCCGCGCCCGCGAGCGCGCAGGATGCTGTTCAGGATCCGAAACAGCCCTCTGTCGACAACCCCCACATGCACATCTGGGGCGACAGCGGCCTCAACAACTGCTGGACCCATTTCGCCGGCAACGCTTCCTCGGGCTCAGCCAGGGAGGGATACGGCGAGGAGATATTTGGCCAAGGCGAGCAGGTCGAGGTCGATTTCAGTTGCTCAATGCAAGAGAATCTCAAGCAGGACTTGTACCTAGATGCTAACGGCACGATTACACTCGAATTCGTAGTCGCCATCTATTCGGCAGATGGATGTGATGATAGTCAACATGAGTGTATTCCTCTAACTATTACACTGAAGCAGGGGCCCACGGAGATAGCAAAGCAGGAGTTTCCCAGCGTGAACAAAAACGGGAATGACGAGGCATTGCAATGGAATCTGAACGCCAACGAGACCATGGCGCGGTGGAACAAGAGTTTGGAGGAGCCTGAGATCCAAGTTCAGTTCTCTTGGCCGGGGTACACCGGAATCGAGTGCCTTGTCTTCAACTGTGTTGGTGAGTTCCGATTCTACTACTCAAACAACGAGAACAACGACACCGTCGAGGTCAACTTCCCCGTAATCAATCACACCATGCCCGGTGAGGGTGGTGGCGGTGGTGACGGCGGAATTGGAGACTCGGGATCGGATGCTCTACCAGGCTTCG